>JANPKV010000235.1:0-11611 GCA_031426185.1 Rhodobacterales bacterium
GAGATCGCGTTTCAGGAAAACGTGCCGGAAGGTGCCGATGCCGAACGCGTGCTGACCCAGATGGCACTGTCGGGCTGCAACATCATCTTCACCACCTCGTTCGGCTACATGGACGCGACCAACGCCGTCGCGGCCAAGTTCCCCGACGTCAAGTTCGAGCATGCCACCGGCTACAAGCGCGAGCATCCCAATGTCTCTACCTACAACGCACGCTTTTACGAAGGCCGGGCGGTACAGGGGCATATCGCCGGCAAGATGACCAAGTCCAACAAGATCGGCTATATCGGCTCATTCCCGATCCCCGAGGTCATCATGGGGATCAACGCCTATTACCTGCACGCCAAGAAAGTGAACCCGGACGTCGAGCTTTCGGTGGTCTGGGCCTTCACCTGGTTCGACCCGGCGAAGGAAGCCGATTCCGCCAAGGCGCTGATCGATCAGGGTGTCGACGTGATCGCGTCACATACCGACTCGACCGCTCCGCTGGCAGAGGCGGCCAAGACGAATGGCGCGGTGATCGGCTTCGGCCAGGCGTCGGACATGACCGAGTACAAGGACGGGCCGCGCGTGTCGTCCATCATCGACAACTGGGCACCCTATTACATCAAGCGCATCGGTGCGTTGATGGACGGATCCTATGCCCAGGCCGATGCCTGGGAAGGCATCGCCGGCGGCGAAGTCGAAATCGGCGAGATCACCGATCTGGTGCCGGCAGACGTGAAGGCCGAAGCCGAAGCGATGCGCGATGCCATCGCGGCCGGGACCTATCATCCCTTCACCGGCCCGATCAACAAGCAGGACGGCTCGCCCTGGCTGGCTGAGGGAGCGACGGCCCCGGACGGTGATCTTCTGGGCATGGCTTTCTACGTCGAAGGCATCACCGGCGAGATCCCCAAGTGACACTGCGCAAATGACCCTGGCGGAGCGGGGGGGTTCGCACCCCCCGCACCCCCGGCGGGATATTTGAAGACAGCTGAAAGGGCATGGGAACCACCCGTGCCCTTTTTGAACGAAGGGCGGGGCGCATGGACGCGGATTTTCTGATCATCGGCGGCGGGATTGCCGGGGTCTCGGCGGCGGCGCGACTGTCGCATCTGGGGGATGTGATCTTGCTTGAGGCGGAGGCGGCGCTGGCGCACCACGCCTCGGGGCGGTCGGCGGCGTTGTTCGAGCCGCGTTACGGCGCGCCGGCGGTGGTGGGGCTGTCGATAGCCTCGGCGGAGTATTTCGAGGCGGCGCCGGGGGTTCTCAGCCCGCGCGGGTTGATGATCGTGGCGAAGGCCGAGGCGCGGGAGGCGTTCGAGCGGGACGTGGTGGCGATGGAGTTCGACCGGGTCTCGGTCGACGAGGCGCGGGCAATCATCCCGATCCTGAACCCGGAGACGGTGGCGCTGGCGGGGCATGCCGATCACGCCAAGGACATCGACACCGATCTGCTGGTGCAGGGGTTTGCGCGGGAGGCGAAGGCCAACGGCGCGCGGATCGTGACACGCGCGCGGGTGACGGCAATTGCGAAAGAGCCTGGCGGCTGGCGGGTTGAGACGAGCGAGGGCAGTTTTGCCGCGCGCATCATCATCAACGCGGCGGGAGCCTGGGTCGACGGCATTGCGGCAATGGCGGGGGTGCGGCCGCTGGGGTTCACGCCCTACCGTCGGTCGATGGCGCGGATCCCCGCACCGGGCGGGCATGACGTCAGCCGCTGGCCGATGCTGTTCGGACCGGGCGAGGACTGGTACGCCAAGCCCGACGCAGGGGCGTTGATCGTGAGCCCCGCCGAGGAAGATCTGATGGAGCCGCATGACGCCTGGGCCGATGACATGGTCTTGGCCGAGGGGCTCGCGCGTTATGAGGAGATGGTGACGGAGCCGGTCACGCGGGTGATTTCCAACTGGGCGGGACTGCGCACCTTCAGCCCCGATCGGGTGCTAGTGATCGGGCGTGACCTAGATGTGCCGTCCTTTGTGTGGTTGGCAGGGCAAGGCGGATACGGCTTTCAGACCAGCGCGGCTGCGTCGCAGCTTGTCTGTGATCTGGTCGGGGGCCGCGCTTCGGTGCTGCCGCCCAAATTGATCGCGGACCTGTCACCGACGCGGTTTCGGTAGCCAGCGGCGCTTTCCGCCGATCGCCCGTCTGGGGCCGATTGCACAAGGTGACATCGCCAGGAACATCGGCCACGATACCTGCATGTACCGGAGCTTGGCCATTGTCCTTTGCCTCATGCTTGGCGCCTGTGGCGGGCGTCAGGACAACACCGGAACGGTGGCCTCGTCCAATGCTGCCGTTGTCAGCCACAACTTTGGCGACGCCGACCCGCATCCCTGGGATGGGCGCGTGCCGCAAAGCTATCCGGTTCACGGCATCGACCTGTCAAAGTACCAGACCTCGGTCGACTGGGCCAAGGCACGGGCCAACGGCGTCAACTTTGCCTTCATCAAGGCGACCGAAGGGGGCGACCAGGTCGACCCCCTGTTTCGTGACCATTGGCGCGGGGCAGGGGCGGCGGGCGTGGCGCGCGGGGCCTATCATTTCTATTACCATTGCCGCCCGGCGATCGAACAGGCGCGCTGGTTTTTCCGCCATGTGCCGCGCAGCCCCGGCGCCCTGCCCCCGGTGCTGGACATGGAATGGACGCCGACGTCACCGACCTGCCGCATCCGGCGCGACGGGGCGGTGATCCGGGCCGAGGCCGAGGTGTTTCTGGCGACCGCGGCCCGCCATTACGGGCAGCGCCCGGTCCTGTACACCACGGTCGACTTCTTCGAGGACAACGAAATGTGGCGGTTGCGCGGGACCGAGTTCTGGTTGCGGTCGACCGCCGCTCATCCGCGTGACAGGTACGAGGGACAAGCCTGGACCTTCTGGCAGTATACCGGAACCGGACTGGTGCCCGGGATCGCGGGCCGCGTCGACATCAACGTCTTTGCCGGATCGCGCGACGCCTGGGCGCGCTGGCGGACCCTGCGGGCGCAGTGATCAACCGGCGTCCGGGATCTCCGCAAGATCGCGCCAGACCGGGATCCCGCGCGCGCGTGCGATGCGTTCGTCATTGTCCGCCCCGCTGGAAGCACCGGGAAGCCGCAGCAGACCATCGCATTTCTGGATCAGCCGATGCGCCGTCGGATGCATGACGGCGTCGTATGCGGCACTTCCCGGCTTGCCGCCGCCGGCACCGCGCAAAACCGGCAATGCCGCCCATTCACCGATCATCGGGACATGCCCTTTCTGAAAGATCGGCCAGGCAGCAGTTTCAAGGCGCGCCAGATTCGCGGCCATCTTGGCGGGGTCATCGTCCGTACCCGACCTGTAGGGGCCGCCGATCAGGATCATCATCGATTGGGTCATCAGAACCTCCATTGCTGATCACCGTGTTTGCATGATTTGCTGATTCGTGCAATATCGTGCAAAGAACCGATCGGAGCGACCATGCTGACCCTGCACCGCAAGACCTTTCTGCTCGACCGCCTGGCCCGAGACAGACGGCTGCATGCCGCAGATCTGGCGGCGGAACTCGGCACGTCGGAGGACACCATCCGCCGCGACCTGCGCGATCTCGCAGCACAAGGGTTGCTGGTCCGCGTCCATGGCGGGGCGCTACCTGCCTCGCCGACGCATGTTTCGCTGGCCGCAAGACAGGGCATTCATGCCGGTGACAAGGAACGTCTTGGTCGTACTGCGGCGCAACTTCTCCGCGACGGGCAGATCGTCATCATCGACGGCGGCACGACGAACCTGGCGCTGGTCGCGGCGTTGTCAAAGTCGCTGCGCGTGACCGTCGTCACCCACAGCCCCGGGATCGCCGCCGCGCTGGAGCATCACGCCCTGATAGAGGTGATCCTGATCGGCGGGCGCATCTTTCGCCATTCCATGGTGGCCCTGGGGGCCGAGACTCAAAACGCGTATTCCCGGATTCGCGCCGATATCTGCCTTCTGGGCGTCACGGGCCTGCATCCCGATACAGGCATGACCACCGGCGATGCCGAAGAGGCGCGGCTGAAGGCAACCATGGTCGAAGCGGCGGCGGAAACCGTCGTCCTGGCCACGGCGGACAAATTGGGCGTCACGAGCCCCTGGCAGATTGCACCGCTCGCAAGGCTTGGACGCCTTGTCGCGAAAGGTGAACCGCCCGGCTGGCTGCCAGACCGGACAGAATTTGTAGCGGTCTAGCCGTCCACCCGGATCCGCGCGTTGGCGGGGTCAAAGGGACTGTCTTCGACCACCACGGCATCCCATTCCTGCCGCAGCATCTTGACCTTGAGCCGGGTGCCGACCTCGGCCAGATCCGGTCGGACATAGCCCATGCCGATCTGCTTGCCGAAGGCGACGGAATACCCGCCCGAGGTCAGGCGACCCACCTTCTCCCCGTTCAGCAGCAAAGCTTCCTTGCCCCACGGATCGGCATCCCCGGGGCCGTCGATCAGAAGAGTGCAGCACTTGGAGCGGATACCCGTGGCCAGCATCGCCGCCTTGCCCTGAAAGTCCTTGGACAGATCGACGAAACGGTCCAGCGCGGCCTCCAGCGGGGTGGCGTCGCGGCCCAGTTCATTGCCGAAGGCGCGGTAGGATTTCTCCTGACGCAGCCAGTTCTGGGCGCGGGCGCCGACGAGTTTCATGCCGTGCTTTTCGCCTGCTGCCAGCAGCAGGTCCCAAAGATAGCGCTGCATCTCGATCGGATGATGCAGTTCCCAGCCAAGTTCGCCCGTATAGGCCACGCGAATGGCGTTCACGGGACACATGCCAAGTTCAAGCTTGCGGGCGGACAGCCAGGGGAAGCGCTTGTTGGACAGGACGGTGTCGGGATCGGCGTCCTTGACCACCTCGCGCAGGATGCGCCGCGCGTTCGGACCGGCCAGTGCAAAGACGCCCCACTGCGTCGTGACGTCGTGGATGTCGATGTAGCCGCCGCCCTGCCCCATGAAGTCTTCGGCGCATTTGCGCAGGTAATCGGCGTCATAGGCCGTCCAAGCGCCGGCTGAAACAAGGTAGTAGTCGTTCTCGCCGTTCCGCACGATGGTGTATTCGGTGCGCGTCGTGCCCTGCGGGGTCAGCGCGTAGGTCAGGTTGATGCGGCCAACCTTCGGCAGCGCATTGCAGGTGAACCAGTCAAGGAAAGCCGTCGCCCCCGGCCCGCGCACGATGTGCTTGGTAAAGGCGGTGGCGTCGATCAGGCCGGCCGTTTCGCGGATGGCCCTGGCCTCCTCCACCGCAAAGGGCCACCATGCACCGCGACGGAAACTGCGGGAGTTGTGGTCGAAATCCTCGGGCGCATCCTTGGGACCGTAATAGATCGGGCGTTCCCATCCGTTCACCTGCCCGAACTGCGCGCCCAACGCCTTTTGACGATCATAGACAGGGGCGGTGCGCAGGGGGCGGGCGGCTTCGCGTTCCTCATCCGGGTGATGCAGGATGAAGACATGGTCGTAGCATTCCTCGTTCTTGCGGGCGGCGTATTCGGTCGTCACCCAATTGCCGAACCGCTTGGGGTCAAGGCTGGCCATGTCGATCTCGGCCTCACCATTCACCATCATCTGGGCGAGGTAATAGCCCGTTCCGCCCGCAGCAGTGATCCCGAAGGAAAAGCCCTCGGCCAGCCACATGTTGCGCAAACCGGGTGCCGGACCGACCAGCGGGTTGCCGTCGGGGGTATAGCAGATCGGGCCGTTGTAATCATCCTTCAGACCGACGGTTTCCGAACTTGGCAGGCGGTGGATGAAGGACATGTATTCGCCCTCGATCCGCTCCAGATCCAGAGGGAACAGGTCGGCGCGGAAGCTGTCGGGCACGCCGTATTCGAACCGGGCGGGCGCACCCTTTTCATAGGGCCCGAGGATCCAGCCCCCGCGTTCTTCGCGCACATACCACTTGGCGTCGGCGTCGCGCAGGACCGGATGTTCGGGGTTGGTCTTGCGCCATTCGACCAAAGCCGGATCGGGCTCGGTCACGATGTACTGGTGTTCCACCACGACGGCAGGCGTCTTGATCCCCAACATCCGTGCCGTCCGCTGGGCATGGTTGCCGGTCGCCGTGACGACATGTTCGGCCGTGATGTCGAAACGGTCGTCGGATGCGACAAGGTTGCCGCCCTGCTCGACCATACGGGTGCAGGAGACGATCCATTCCGACCCGGTCCAGCGATAGCCATCCACCTGCACCTTGCGCTCGAACGTACAGCCGAACTGCCGCGCGCCCTTGGCCATGGCCTGCGTCACGTCCGCCGGATTGATGTAGCCGTCCTGCGGGTGGTAAAGCGCGCCGACAAGATCCTCGGTGCGCACAAGCGGCCAGCGGTCCTTGATCTCCTGGGGGCTTAGAAACTCGTGGTAGACGCCCGCGGTTTCGGCGACCGAGGAATAGAGCATGTATTCATCCATGCGCGCCTGATGCTGTGCCATCCGCAGGTTGCCCACGACCGCAAAGCCCGCGTTCAGCCCGGTTTCCGCCTCCAGCGACTTGTAGAAGTCGACCGAGTATTTGTGGATGTGGGTCGTCGCGTAGGACATGTTGAACAAGGGCAAAAGGCCCGCCGCATGCCAGGTCGATCCGCTGGTCAGTTCATCGCGCTCCACCAGCATCGTGTCCCAACCGGCGCGTGCCAGATGGTAGGCGATCCCGGTACCGACAGCGCCCCCACCAACGACCAGGGCTTTGACATGGGTTTTCATCGGCGCTCTCCGGTGTGCATCCCGACCTTATCTGCCAGACTGCGCAAAGACAGGACAAGTCCACCCGACCTTTGGCATCGAAAAACGACATTGGCCGCGACCCGTCATTTATCCGTGCTGGCGGAGTCCAGACAATGCCGCCGGAACGCTCGCTTGAGCAAGTCAAGCTCGGCCCGCAAAAGATCGACCTCGGCGCGAATGTCGGCATCGGCATGCACACCGGCGATGACGGTGAACTGTGCCAGGCGCGCCTCGGTGGCGGCATCGAGGATGAGGTAGGTCATCACCCCGTCCGACAGGGTTTCCATCGGGATCGGAACGCGCACCGCCCAGTCACCCGGCCGGTCGGCCAGCGGCGTGGTCTCAACCCCGGACACCGGTTTTTCCAGATGCATCACAAGCAGCTTGGGCAGATCGCGCATGCCGGTCAGCACGCCTTCCCAGACGCCCGCGCGGATACGTGTTTCCATCAGCTGCGCGGGCATATCACAATTCCGCCCGCGGCCGACGCGCCAGCGTCACGTCGCGCAGGATGATCTGGTTCATTTCGGGCCCTTCGAAGATCAGGTCGATCCAGATACGCTCAACCCGCTTTTCCACAAGGTTGGTATAGCTGAGGTCAAATTCGGCGACCACTTCGGCGTCCTGCACGGGCAATTCGCGCACGATCTGTTCGACGTTGGGGCCGTGCTTGATGTTGATGCGGGCGAATATCTCCAGCGGCTTTTCCATCTCTACCAGACAGGCAAGCCGGATCACATGGCGCAGGCTCAGCCCCTTGATCGCATCGGGCGGCAAGTCGACGACCAGCGACAGATAACTGCCGTCAAAGCGGAACACGTCCATGCGCAGGCCAAAGGGCGCAATGTCGGTTTCACGCACATTGCGGATCTGGCGAACCGTCAGTTCGGATTGCTTGCAATCGTGAAACACCGTCGCGCCATCGCAAAGCTGCAACTTGACGGGCACCTCGGCGTGACCCGGCAGCGGGATCGGACCGGACCAAAGTTCGGGCCGCCAGCTCCAATCGGTGCCAAGCGGCGTGCGGATCGCGGTGGAGCCGATGACGGGCAACGCAAGGCGATGATCGGCGTGATGCAGCAGCCGGTCAATCTCGCGTTTCAGTCCCCGGGCCTTTGCGCGGTAGCCTTTCAGCGCCTTGAGCGGCATCGCGGGCGCGGCATCGGCCAGACGGCCCCACCTCGACAAAGAACTTTGGAACATCGCGCGTTCCAAAAGGTGATCAAGCTTGCGCGGCATGGGGCGTTCAGGTGCCTCGGAAACGTCGGCCTTCAAAGCCGTGCGAGAGTGCTGCCAGCAAATCCCGCACTTGTCTAGCGTGCATGCGCACAGCAATTTACGCGCATCGCGAAAGGACGACATCCAGGTGCGGCGACAAGCGGCACCTGTCAGATGTTGCCGGAATTTCCGCGGATCAGCGCAGCGGTGCTGCGGTCCAGCAAAGCCTTGCCCGCGTCGCCGGTCGTGCCCTGCAACGTGGCCGGGCTGACCGAAATCGACACCAGGCGGCCGCGCAGGCCAAATAGCGTCCGCCAGGTTTCACCCGTTGCCGCATCGTCAAGGTGGACGATCAGGCGACCCTCGACGGTCCGGATATCGCGGATGCGCACCGACGATGACCGGCCGTCGCGGCTGAGCGTGGCGCGACCGGCTTCGGACGCGAAGTAGTCTGCCAGCGCCGGGGCGCCGGCAGTCAGGCTGGTTGCCGATCCCGGTGCGCCGACAGAGACCGTCACGATTGCCGCAAGCCCGCCAGATCGCTCCGAACACCGACCCATGATGACAACGGCCTGGGCGTCGGTTTCACGGCTGGCCTGCCGGTCGACACAATAGCCGGGCGCTGCGACAACGTTCAGCGCGCCCCCCATCACGGCCAACGACCGCGACGAGGAGGTACCAAACTCGGACAGACCCGGCACACAGGCCGACAGCGACAGGCAAAGGGCGGCGGCGAGTGGGCCCTTACTGATCCATATAGACATGTGATTCCGCCTTGGCCCCCGGATGCGTCACCGCCCCCCAGCGCGCGCCGCCGACCAGTCGCGCGAACTTGTGGATCGCCCCGCTGGTGTATTGGGTCTTGCGCGGGCCCTTCCATTCGGCCTTGCGCGCGGCCAGTTCCTCATCGCTCAGCGCCACCGACAGTTCTCCCGTCAGGGCGTTCAGGCTGATCAGGTCGCCGTTGCGGAGCAGTGCAATCGGCCCGCCATGCGCGGCTTCGGGCCCCACATGGCCGACGCAGAACCCCCGTGTCGCACCGCTGAAGCGTCCGTCGGTGATCAGCGCCACCTTCTTGCCCATGCCCTGCCCCGACAGCGCGGCCGTGGTCGACAGCATCTCACGCATTCCCGGGCCACCGGCGGGGCCTTCGTTGCGGATGACGATGACCTCGCCTTCCTTGTATTCGCGGGCCTTCACGGCGGCAAAGGCCTCTTCTTCACATTCAAACACCCGCGCCGGGCCCGAAAACACCTGCTCGGCGTCCGTCATGCCCGCGACCTTCACGATGGCCCCGTCCGGAGCGAGGTTGCCCTTCAGGCTGACCACGCCGCCGGTTTTGGTGATGGGCGAGCCGATGTGATAGATCACCCGGCCATCTGCCTCGCCGCGAATCTCGTCCAGGCTTTCGCCCAATGTCTTGCCGCTGGCGGTGATGCAATCGAGATGCAGCAGGCCTTCCTTGGCCAGTTCCTTCATCACCACCGCGACGCCGCCCACCTCATGAAGGTCCTTGGCGACATACTTCCCGCCCGGCCGCAGGTCGACGAAATAGGGCGTGTCCTTCATGCAGGCGGCCACGTCGAAGATGTCGAAATCGATCCCGGCCTCGTTGGACATGGCCGGCAGATGCAGCGCCGCGTTGGTGGAACCGCCCGTGCAACCCACCACACGCGCTGCATTCTCCAGCGACTTGAGCGTCACGATATCGCGCGCGCGGATGTTCTTTTCGATCAGGTGCATCACCGCCACGCCCGAGGCCTCGCCATATTGGTCGCGGGACTCATAAGGCGCAGGCGCGCTGGACGAATTCAGCAGCGCCAGACCGATCGCCTCGGACACGCAAGCCATCGTGTTCGCGGTGTACTGCGCGCCACAGGCACCCGAGGACGGGCAGGCCACCCGCTCCATGATTTCCAGTTCGGCCTCGGACATGGTCCCCGCCTGCACCTTGCCCACGGCCTCGAACATGTCCTGGACGGTGATGTCCTGGCCCTTGTAGCGGCCCGGCAGGATCGATCCGCCATAGATGAAGACCGACGGCACGTTCAGCCGGATCATCGCCATCATCATCCCGGGCAGCGACTTGTCGCATCCGGCAAGCCCCACGATCGCGTCATAGCAGTGCCCGCGCATCGTCAGTTCGACCGTGTCGGCGATGGCATCGCGTGACGCCAGCGAGGACCGCATCCCCTCATGCCCCATGGCGATCCCGTCGGTCACGGTGATGGTCGTGAATTCACGCGGGGTGCCGCCGCCCTTTTTCACGCCATGCTTCACGATCTGCGCCTGACGGTTCAGCGCGATGTTGCAGGGCGCCGCTTCGTTCCAGCATGTCGCAACCCCGACCCATGGCTGATGGATCTCTTCTTCCGTGATCCCCATCGCATAGAAATAGCTGCGGTGAGGTGCGCGGGCCGGACCTTCGGTCACGTGACGGCTGGGAAGCTTCGACTTGTCGAAACGGGTATTGGTCATGGCGGTCCTCGCGCAGGGTTTGGCTTGGGACAAAGGGATAATGGGGCGGCGGGGCCGCGACAATCCCTTGAATGGCGGCAATGCGCGGGGGTTTGTCTTTTGCGCCGCATCCGGTGCAGGGTGGGGCCATCCTGAAAGTGGTGCAAAGATGACCCTGACGCTCGCCCAGATTGCCGACCGGCTGGCCGGCGCGCCCGACCTTTATGCGGCACTGCGCGAGGTGGGGCAGACACATCCGATAGCCGACCTCATCGCGACCCTGGAAAAAGGGACGCCAGACCAAAGCGCGACGGCGGATCGGCTGGCTTCGGTGGACCGGGGCCTGCTGCATGCGGTCATGCGCAAGGGTGCGGGCCTGCCACCCGTTCCTGCCGAGCCCGCCATCCGCGCGCATCTGGCCCGCGTGACGCCAGCGCCGATGTTCCTGCCCGCGATCGGCGACAGCCCGACGCTGGCGCTGTTGACCGAAGGCCAGCACCCCGACATGCCGGCATTTTCGGACCCTGCCTTCGATGCGTGGTTTGCGGCGCGCGGCGTCCGCTATGGCCTTGGCACCTACGGCGAGCGGCGGCGCGTCTATGAGACCCCGCAATTCGCCGACGCCGCCAGCCCGGAGCGCCGGTCCGTCCACCTTGGCATTGATGTCTTTGCCCCCGCCGGAACACCGGTGCATGCAGCCCTGCCCGGCCGCGTGCGGCATGTGACCTATAACGCCGATCCGCTGGATTACGGCCACACGCTGATCCTGGAGCACGATGCAGGGCATCTGCCGTTCTACACGCTTTGCGGTCATCTGGGCGCGTCGCTGCCGAACCTCCTGAAGGTCGGCGACACGGTTGCTGCGGGCCAGTTGATCGCGCATCTGGGCGACTGGCACGAAAACGGCGGCTGGGCCCCGCATCTGCATCTGCAGATCATGACCGACATGCTGGACCAGCACGGCGGCAACTTCTTCGGGGTTGGTCACCCCAGCCTGCTGGACGTCTGGACGGCGATCCTGATCGACCCGAACCTGATCCTGCGCATCCCGGCGGACAGGTTTCAGGTCTGATCAGATCCCCGCATACCAGTCATACCCCCGGTCGGCCCAATAACTGCCATGGCCCTTGCCATAGCCGGTGATGACCGAGGCCAGTTCGATCGTGTGGACATACTTGGCCATCTTGTAGCCCAGCTGACGCTCCACCCGGACCCGGAGGGGTGCGCCATTGGCCACGGGCAGCGGCGCACCGTTC
>JANPKV010000236.1:0-4786 GCA_031426185.1 Rhodobacterales bacterium
CGATGCGCGTTTCGGTGCGGATCAGGCGGTCGTCCTCGGGGATATCCCAGTCATCGGCAAACCCTTCGCGCGCCTCGCGTTCGAACCGGCCGGACGCGTTCGACACCGCCCCGCGCGCGCGCAGGCGTTGGCCGGGCAACAAGGAACCGGGTTTTTCGTGCATTGGACCAGATTAGAACATAGAAAGAACAAACTCCAGCCTATTCTGGCCTCGACGGGGCGCGGCACCTACCGTGCCGCGACCTGAGGAGAGGTTTGCATGCTGAACACCGTCGTCCCTTTTGTGCTGTTGGGTGTCGCGATTGGCGGTGCTGTCGCCTTTCGCCGCACCGGCAAGCGGGCGGGTTTTGTCTTGATGGCGATTACGGCAGGGCTCAGCGCGCTTCTGTGTGTGCTGGCCATCATGATAGAATTGAAGAAGCGCAACATCATCTAGCGCGGGCTCCCGGCCAATCGCCCAAACGGGCCGCGCCGGCGCAAGGGTCGCTGACGCCGCCGCCCATGTCGCAATCGGGCTGGTAAATCCCGCAATTTGGTCGCAACTAGAGGCACGGAATTCTCCCCCCAAAGGAACCGCAACATGGCCGACGACGAGATCATTCTTTCCGAACTCAGCGATGAAGAGCTGGTCCTGCAGATGCATGACGACCTCTATGACGGTCTGAAGGAAGAGATCGAAGAAGCGGTCAATATCCTGATCGCGCGGGGCTGGACGCCTTACGACGTCCTGACCAAGGCGCTGGTCGCGGGCATGACGATCGTCGGTGCGGATTTCCGCGACGGTATCCTGTTTGTGCCCGAAGTGCTTCTCGCTGCCAATGCGATGAAGGGTGGCATGTTCATCCTCAAGCCCCTGCTGGTGGAAACCGGTGCGCCGCGCATGGGCAAGATGGTGATCGGCACCGTCAAGGGCGACATCCATGACATCGGCAAGAACCTTGTCGGCATGATGATGGAAGGCGCCGGGTTCGAGGTGCGCGACCTGGGGATCAACAACTCGGTCGAAAAATACCTGGCGGCGCTGGAAGAGGAAAAGCCCGACATTCTTGGCATGTCGGCACTGCTGACCACGACGATGCCCTATATGAAGGTCGTGATCGACACGATGAAGGAAAAGGGCATGCGCGACGACTATATCGTGCTGGTCGGCGGCGCCCCCCTGAACGAAGAATTCGGTCGCGCGATCGGTGCGGACGCCTATTGCCGTGACGCTGCGGTTGCGGTCGAAACGGCCAAGGCGTTCGTGTTGCGCAAACACAACCAGATCGGCGCATAGCCGCCTAGCCTGCCTGCGACGTGGTGTCCGAACCAGGTGCCAGGACTTGGAATCCCGGACTGCTTGCCCCAGATTGGGAGGAGGAGGACTGATGATGCCTGTTCCCATGTTCCCTGGTATGCTTGCACTTGTCATAGCGGCGGCGGGTGCGACAATCGCGCTTGCCTACTGGGCCAATGTGCCGCTGGTCGCCTTGGGTTTCGCCGCCCTCGCCGGCAGCCTGATCCTGACATGGCAGCGCCACATGCGCTGACGCGTCGGGCCGACCGGCCCCAATCGGGGTGCGACAGGGGTAGATGATGATCCCGGACGACGAGACCCTGACCCAGCACGGCATGACGGCCACGTCGCAGGGCAGGGCGCTCCTGATCGCGTGCGGCGCGCTTGCGCATGAAATCCTTGCGTTGAAGCGCATGAATGGCTGGGATCATCTTGACCTGACATGCCTGCCTGCGAACCTGCATCTTTATCCCGATCGGATCACCCCGGCTGTGGAGGCGGCGGTCCTGGAACACCGCGCGCGATACGCGCGGATCATGGTCGTCTATGCCGACTGTGGCACGGGCGGCATCTTGCAGGAAAAGTGCAAGGAATTGGGCGTGGAGATGGTAGAGGGCCCCCATTGCTATTCGTTTTTTGAAGGCAACCTGGCATTTGCGGCGCATGCCGATACCGAATTCACCGCCTTTTATCTGACCGATTTTCTGGTTCGGCAATTCGATGCCTTTGTCTGGAAACCGATGGGTCTCGACCGGCATCCCGAACTGCGCGACATGTACTTTGGCAACTACACCAAACTCGTCTACCTGGCGCAGACCGAAGACCCCGCGCTGACGGCCAAGGCCGAGGCCTGCGCCCACAGGTTGGGCCTGGCTTATGAGCGGCGCTGGACCGGCTACGGCGATCTGGCCTTGGTACTGCGCGACACCGCCGCCAAAGCGCTGGAACCTCCGCCCGCACTGGGGTAGACCGCGTGGCATCATTCATGAGGAGGCCCGCGATGAAGGCAGCCGTCATCACGTTTCCAGGCTCCAATTGCGACCGCGATCTGGCGCAGGCTTTTGTCCTTGCCGGGTTTGAGGTCACGCGCAGCTGGCACAAGGACACGGCTCTGCCGTCAGATGTCGATGTGGTGGGGATCCCCGGCGGATTTTCATTCGGCGACTACCTGCGCTGCGGCGCGATTGCCGCGCAGTCGCCGATTGCTGCCGCAGTCAAGGCCCATGCCGGGCGGGGTGGTTTTGTGCTGGGTGTCTGCAACGGATTTCAGGTCCTGACGGAAATGGGCCTCTTGCCCGGTGCCTTGATGCGAAATGCCGAACTGACCTTCAAATGCCGCCGCCAGGCCCTGCGGATCGAGACGACGGCGTCGGCCTTCACATCCGGCTATGTCCGCCACGACGCCATCACCCTGCCCATCGCGCATCATGACGGAAACTACACGATCGACGCGGACGGTTTGGCCCGGCTGAGGGCCGAAGACCGCATCGCCATGACCTATCTTGGCAACCCCAATGGATCGGTTGCCGACATCGCCGGTGTGCTGTCGGAGAACCGCCGTGTTCTCGGGATGATGCCGCACCCGGAGCGCGCCGTTGAGCCGTTGCACGGCGGCACGGATGGTGCCAGACTTTTCGCCAGCCTGATGGGCGGTATGGCGCTTGCCTGAGCCACGATTGCTTGAGGGCCCTCTTCCACCAGCCTAAAAGCTTGGACATGCAATTGGCGACACCTGAATTGACGTCTGAAACCAGACAGGGATTGTCCTGGCGGTTGCGGTTGATCATCGCGGCCCTGTTGATCGTGGCCGCCGCCGTCGTCTTGGTGACCAACCGGCTTTTGTCCGAACGGTTCATCGAAACGACCCGCAACCGCGCCGAACTGCGCCTGGCGCTTTATTCCGGCAACCTCATTTCGGAACTGCAGCGGACCTCGGTCGTGCCCCTGCTGCTGGCGCGCGATCCCGATCTGATCGAGGCACTGCAAGCCGGGAACTTTTCCATCACGACGGGTAAACTGATCCGCCTCCAAGAGGAAATCGGCGTCGCCGCGATCCAGCTTTTGGACGAACAGGGCCGCATCGTGGCGGCCACCAATCGCAATGTTCTTGGCGGCAACCTGCGCCAGTCTCCGTTCTACGTCGAGGCCCTGAGGTCCGGCGACACCGTCTTTACCTCCCCGCCACGTGCGACGGGCGGGTTCGAATTCAGCTATTCGCGCGTTGTATCAGCCAACGGCGTGACCTTGGGTGTCATCGTCGTTTCGGTCGATCTGATGAAATACGAGCGGTCCTGGTCGGGCCTTCAGGACGCGGTTCTGGTGACCGACAGTGCCGGCTTGGTTGTGCTGGCGACCGAGCCGCAATGGCGCGGGCTGCCGCAGGACGAGGCGCTGGCGCGACGTGACGCGCCTTCGGCCATTTCGCGCGCGCTGCAGGCGACTGCCGACTGGGCGCAGAATCCGCCCGACGCCTATGTGCGTGGCGAGGCGGTGATGCAGACCGAGGCGCGCGTGCCGTTTCGGGGTTGGCGGATCGTCACCTTCACCGCCTACGATTCCGTGCGTGAGCGTGTGAATGGCGTGCTGGCGCTGGAGATCATGGGTTTTGCCATCGCGCTTGCCCTGACATTCTATGTCATGTCGCGACGCGCGATGTCGCAAAGCGTCAGGCTGCAGCGCGAATCCGTGGAACTGCGTCAGCTCAACACCCGGCTGCAACGCGAAATTGCCGAACGGGAAAAGGTCCAGAAGGATCTTGCCGTCGCAGAGCTGACCTTGGCGCAGTCGTCCAAGCTGGCGGCGCTGGGGGAAATGTCGGCAGCGGTCAGTCACGAACTGAACCAGCCTCTGGCCGCGATGAAAACCTATCTCGCAGGCGCGCGTCTTCTGCTGCAGCGCAAGCGCTACGAAGAGGCATTGTCATCCTTTCAGCGGATCGATGATCTGATCGAGCGCATGGGTGCCATCACACGACAACTGAAATCCTACGCGCGCAAGGGCGGCGAGGCGTTCGAGCCTGTCGATCTGAGGCAATGCGTGTCCTCGGCGCTGTCGATGATGGAGCCGCAACTGAAGATCCGCGTGGTTCGGATCACCCGCACATTGCCACGCCAGGCGGTCATCGTCATGGCCGACCGGCTGCGGCTGGAACAGGTGATCATCAATCTGTTGCGCAACGCGCTGGATGCCACAAAAGGCGTGCAGAACCCGCAGATCGACCTTCTTTTGTCGGCAGGCGAAACGGCCACCCTGTCGGTCCGCGACAACGGATCCGGGATTGTCGATCTCGAGAACCTGTTCGAGCCGTTCTACACCACCAAGAAACCGGGCGAGGGCGTGGGCCTGGGCCTTGCCATTTCGTCCGGGATTGTCACCGATCTGGGGGGTCGTCTGACCGCCCATAACAGCGAAGGGGGTGGGGCGGTGTTCGAGATGCAGCTTCCGATCCTGGCCAACAAGCAAGAAGCAGCGGAATGAGGACCAGATGGCACGGGCAATGAAAGTGGCGAT
>JANPKV010000237.1:0-7549 GCA_031426185.1 Rhodobacterales bacterium
TTTCGGACTTCTTGCCCCGGTGCTTCTTGATCTGCGGAAAGCGGTGTTCCTTGCCGATCAGAATGTTGGGAAAGCTTTTGTCGTCGCGCAGCAGCACGTTGTAGCGCGGTTTCAGCTGCTTGATCAGGTTCTGTTCAAGCAACAGCGCCTCGGTCTCGGTCCGCGTGGTCAGGAACATCATCGACGCGGTTTCGGAGATCATCCGTGCGATGCGTGCCGAATGCCCTTGCGGCCGCGCATAGGACGTCACCCGTGCCTTCAGATTGCGGGCCTTGCCCACATAGAGCACGTCGGATGCCGCATCGAGCATGCGGTAAACCCCTGGCGATGCGTCCAGCGATCGCAGATAATCCTGGATGACCTCATGTCCGGTGCGTGCCCGTTCTGGCATCGTGGTGGTCCCCATGGTCCCGCTTTGATTCTACGTCTTGGCTGCAATGATCCGAGGTGGTTCGCAAGTCCAAAGCTGTCCACGGAATCTGTGGATAACCTTGCGCAAAACATTTCCAGAAAGCGGATTTCTCCTTGTTTTCTGCCCGGTTCTCACGAATGCCTGTTTTTTAGGCACAATTGTAAGTATCTGATTTACATGTGATTTTTCTTGTGCGCCGCGCAAATCCATTTCAGATCAGGGGCTTATGTCACAAAGCTGTAATCATTCGAGCAAACGTGGACAACTTTTGACAGCGGGGCACCAAAACGCTCATTCCACCCCCTGAACGTCAGGTGTACGCCACGCCAGATGCTGGCCTCCGTCGGTACAGATCAACTGGCCCGTGACCGATTTGGCGTCCAGGAAATATCCCAGCGCCGCGACAATATCTGCTGCATCAGCGCCCCTTTGCAGGATGGTCGATTGCCGCTGACCCGCAAAGTGTTCGGGCGATTGGCGCGCCCCGCGCATTGTTGGTCCGGGGCCGATTGCGTTGACGCGGATTTGCGGCGCAAGCCCCTGTGCGGCAGTCTGCGTCAGCGCCCAGAGGCCCATCTTTGCCAGCGTATAACTGCTGAATTCAGGTGTCAGTTTCAGCACCCGCTGATCGATCATGTTGACCACCAACCCGGACGCCACCGCTTCACCCTCGGCATCACGGGTCACGGGCGGGCATTGATGCGCAAAGTGCTGCGTGAGTACGAACGGCGCCCGCAGGTTGGATTCCAGATGCCGGTTCCAGCTTTGGCGCGTGCCGGTCAGGATCGTGTCATATTCGAATATCGACGCGTTGTTGACCAGGACGGTCAAGGGCGCGCCAAGCGCCCCGCGCGCCTGATCGATCAGTTGCGAAGTCTGATCCTCGACCAGAAGGTCGGCCCGGACTGCGACGGCCTTGCGGCCCATCGCACGGATCTCGTCCGCAACGGCCTCGGCGGCGTCGCCGGAACTGGCATAGTGGACCGCCACGTCATGGCCGCGTTCGGCAAGATGGATTGCCATCGCGCGACCAAGCCGCTTGCCTGCACCTGTAACCAACGCTGCCATCTTACGCCTTTTTCTTGCACGCGCAGTCACCGCGTCCGACAAGATAACGCCCGCACGATCCGCATCGAACGGCCTTCGGCACAGCCTTGCGCAAGACGCGGCTGGTCGCGGCGGGAAAGAAGGCGCGACCCAGCATGGCGACCAGAACCATCAGACCCAGAAAGACAAGGACAGTCTTGACCAGCATCTACAACCCATACCTTGCCCAAAGCGCGCGATCCTCGACCGCGCCGATCGCCGTGTCGAACGCCGCCATGCCCAACCGTTGCAGCAGACTGCGGCGTTGGCCAAGCGGGACCAGCCGCACCTTGTCGCCGTAAAGCGCCTTGAGTTTCGGGACAAGGTGATCGACGCCGTCGACCAGCCCGACATCAACGGCACCCTGGCCAACCCAGATATCCGCATTGAACAGGTCATTATCCGCCTGCAATCGCGCGCCCCGCCGTGCCTTGACGTGATCGATGAAGGCCGCGTGGATCGGGCCCTGCAGCGCCTTCAGCCGCTCCACATCTTCGGGCTTTTGCGGCAGAAAGGGGTCGGCAAAGCTTTTGGACTTGCCAGCTGTGACAACGCGCCGCTCGATCCCTTGCCGGGCCAGCAGTTCGGGAAAGCCGAACGAGGCAAAGATAACCCCGATGGACCCGACGATGGACGACCGGTCAACCCAGATGTCATCTGCCGCGCAGGCCAGCCAGTAACCCCCCGAGGCGGCGACGTCTTCGACAAAGGCATGCACCTTGACGCCCTTTTCATCCGCAAGTCGCCGGATGCGCGCGCCGATCAGCGCCGACTGAACCGCCGATCCGCCGGGCGAATTGATCACCAGCGCGATGGCTGCAGGCTTGCCGCGTCGAAACGCGCGCTCAATCAACGGGGCAAGCGCTGCGTCGTTCAGACCGCGCCCGCCAGAGCCGATGGTGCCTTGCAGGCGGATGACCGGGACCGTCACCGGTTTCGGCAAAAAGGGGATAAAGCGTCTCATGTACCAGAGGTAAGCCGCGATGGGGTTGCAGACAAGGGCGGCAGTCGGCAGGGTCGGGCGATGATCGACAAATTGGAGATGTTCATCGCCCTTGCTCGTGAGCGCCACTTTGGTCGCGCGGCAGAGGCTTGCGGTGTGACGCAGCCGTCGTTGTCCGGTGCGATCCGCCAGTTGGAGGACCAGTTGGGGGTGCAGCTTGTCTATCGCGGCAGCCGCTTTCAGGGCCTGACGCCCGAGGGCCAGCGCGTGCTGGACCGCGCGCTGGGCATTGTCGGCGAGGTGCGCGCCCTGAAGGACGAGATGCGGACCGTCCGCTCCGGTCTGTCGGGCAACCTGCGGCTTGGTGTCATCCCGACAGCCCTGCCGATGGTTGCGGACCTGACCGGGCCTTTCACTGCGCGCCACCCCAATGTGCGGGTGTCGATCTTCAGCCGGACCAGCGCCGAGATCCTGTCCGGCATCGAAACGCTTGAGCTGGAGGCCGGGATCACCTACCTTGACAACGAGCCCCTGGGTCGGGTTGCCCAGATACCGCTTTACGCCGAGTTCTATCGCCTCCTCTGCGCGCCGGGGATCGTGTCCGAGGGGCGGTCACACGTGACCTGGGCCGAAGTGTCTGCCATACCCCTCTGCCTTCTGACCTCCGACATGCAGAACCGCCGGATCGTCAACCAGCACCTGGCCGAGGCCGGCGCAAGGGTCACCCCATCCATTGAGTCGAATTCGATCATCGCATTGATTTCACACGTTTTGACCGGACAATGGGCAAGCGTGGTGCCAAAGAAACTGGCCGATATGTTCGTGACCGACGGACGCCTCGTCTCGATCCCGATCGTGGAGCCGGAGGCGGAACATATGGTCGGTCTGATCGCCGCGAAACGCGACCCGCAGACACCCGTCCTTCACGCGCTGATCGAAGATGCGGTTCGGTTGGGATTACGATAGGTCCAGCCTATCGTCCGACGGTATATCAGGATTGATTTCCCTATCAAACTGCGTAAGACGGGCGCGAGCCAGCCAAGGGTAGCCCGCATGCTTGATACCGATACCGTCACCGACCGAGTCGACGAAATCCTGGATGCGCATCTGGCGTTGGAAGGACCGTTGCTGCCGATCCTTCACGCCGTCCAGGCTGAGTTCGGCTACGTGCCGCAATCTGTGGTGCCGCAGGTCGCCAAGGCGCTGAACCTGTCCAAGGCCGAGGTGCATGGCGTCGTGACGTTCTATCACGACTTTCGTGAGGTGCCCGCCGGTCGCCATGTGCTGAAGCTTTGCCGCGCCGAGGCCTGCCAGGCGATGGGTGCGGACCGGGTGGCGGCCCATGTTCGGGGTGCCTTGGGGCTGGACTGGCACGAGACGTCGAAAGACGGCGCGCTGACGCTGGAACCGGTGTTTTGCCTTGGCCTCTGCGCCTGCGGGCCTGCCGCGATGATGGATGGCGCCTTGATTGGCCGCTGCGACGAAGCGCGTGTCGATACGCTGATCGCAAAGGCGCGGACATGAACGCGCCGATGAAGATCTATGTGCCGTTGGACTCGGCAGCCGTTGCCCTTGGGGCCGATGATCTTGCCGCCGCGATTCTGGGCGAGGCGTCCATCCGTCAGATCCCGGTTGAGATCGTGCGAAACGGCAGCCATGGAATGGTCTGGCTGGAACCGCTGGTAGAGGTCGTGACCGCGGCCGGGCGGCTGGGTTTCGGCCCGATGACCGTCGCCGATGTGGCGGGCTTGTTTGGCGATCTGGCAGCACACCCGAAAGCGCTGGGTCCGGTGGGACAACTGCCCTGGATGACCGGTCAGACCCGCCTGACATTCGCCCGTGTCGGCTCGGTGGACCCCTTGTCGCTGGCCGAATACCAGGCGCATGGCGGCTTGTCCGGTTTGCGTCGGGCGCTTGAGATGGAGAAGGTCGCGATTGTGGCCGAAGTCATCGAAAGTGGCCTGCGCGGACGCGGCGGGGCGGGTTTTCCCACCGGCATCAAGTGGAAGACCGTCTCGGAGGCCAGAGCCGACCGCAAGTACATCGTGTGCAACGCGGACGAGGGCGACAGTGCCACCTTTGCCGACCGGATGCTGATGGAAGGCGACCCCTTCACCCTGATCGAGGGCATGGTGATCGCAGGACTGGCGACGGGCGCGACAAAGGGTTTTGTGTACGTCCGTTCGGAATATCCGGTGGCGATCCGGGTCATGCAACAGGCCTGCGACCTGGCGCGCGGCGCTGGGCTGCTCGGGGCATCGGTTCTGGGCCAGGGTCCGGCGTTTGACATCGAGATCCGCGTCGGCGCTGGGGCCTATGTCTGCGGCGAGGAGACCTCGCTGCTGAATTCGCTTGAAGGCAAGCGCGGTGTGGTCCGCGCCAAGCCCCCCTTGCCCGCACTCGAAGGGTTCCTGGGCAAGCCCACGGTCGTCAACAACGTGATCTCGCTGGCGACCGTCCCGGTGATCTTTGAGCGCGGCGCTGCCTTTTACAAGGATTTCGGCCTGGGGCGGTCGCGCGGTACGATCCCGCTGCAGATCGCGGGGAACGTCCGCTTTGGCGGGCTTTACGAGACCGCCTTCGGTCTGACGCTTGGGCAGATCGTGGATGATATTGCAGGGGGTTCTGCTTCCGGGCGGCCGGTCAAGGCGGTGCAGGTCGGCGGCCCCCTGGGCGCCTATCACCCGCGCGCGGACTTCGGCACACCCTTTGGCTATGAGGAGTTCGCAGGCCAGGGCGGCCTGATCGGCCATGCCGGTCTGACCGTGTTTGACGACTCTGCCGACATGCTGGCGCAGGCCCGCTTTGCGATGGAGTTCTGTGCCATCGAATCCTGCGGCAAATGCACCCCCTGCCGCATCGGCGCGGTGCGGGGCGTGGAAACCATCGACCGCATCGCCAAGGGGGACGCCAGCGCCATCCCCTTGCTGACCGACCTTTGCAACACGATGAAGGCGGGATCGCTTTGCGCCCTTGGCGGCTTCACCCCCTATCCGGTGATGTCCGCGCTGACGCATTTCCCAGATGACTTCTTGCCGATGAAGGAAGCCGCGGAATGACCGACGCTGTCAAAGGCCCCGCCTCGTATTTCCCCTCCATCGAGGCGAAGTATGGCAAGCCGATGAGCCATTGGCTTGACCAGATCAAGGACAAGCTCGACCTGCCGCATATGCAGATCGTCGCGTTCCTGAAAGACACGCACGCGATGGGCCACGGCCACGCCAACGCCATCGTCGCCCACCAGCTTGCCGCCCGGAAAGGCCAATAAGATGAAAGACTTCATCATTCCCGACCGCGATTTCGGCACCCCGGCCGCCAAAAGCAAGGTGATGGTTACACTGACCATCGACGGCTTTGACGTGACCGTTCCCGAAGGCACCAGCATCATGCGCGCAGCGGCGGAGATCGGCATTTCCGTCCCCAAGCTCTGCGCCACCGACAGCATCGACGCTTTCGGCTCGTGCCGTCTGTGCCTGGTCGAGATCGAAGGCCGTAATGGCACACCCGCCTCCTGTACCACGCCCGTCGCCTCGGGCCTGAAGGTCCACACCCAGAACGCCAAGTTGAAACAACTGCGGCGCGGGGTGATGGAGCTGTATATCTCGGACCACCCGCTGGATTGCCTGACCTGCAGCGCCAATGGCGACTGCGAACTGCAGGACATGGCCGGGGCCGTGGGCCTGCGCGACGTGCGCTACGAGGCGGTGGATACCCACTTCCGCGCCAAGGACACCTCCGGCATCGCAAACCCGCTGTACATCCCGCGCGACGACAGCAACCCCTATTTCTCGTACGACCCGCAGAAATGCATCGTCTGCTCGCGCTGTGTGCGCGCCTGTGAAGAAGTGCAGGGCACCTTTGCATTGACGATCGAAGGCCGCGGCTTTGACAGCCGCGTGTCGTTCGGTGCGAAAACCGACAACGCGCTTGCTTCGGACTGCGTGTCTTGCGGTGCTTGCGTGGCCGCCTGCCCGACCGCGACCCTGCAGGAAAAGTCGATCATCGAGATCGGCACGCCAGAGCGCAGCGTCATCACCACCTGCGCCTATTGCGGCGTCGGCTGCAGCTTCAAGGCCGAAATGCGCGGCGACGAACTGGTGCGCATGACGCCTTACAAGCACGGCAAGGCCAACCGGGGCCATTCCTGCGTCAAGGGCCGCTTCGCCTATGGTTATGCATCCCACAAGGACCGCATCCTGAACCCGATGATCCGCGACAACATCAACGATCCCTGGACCGAGGTGTCCTGGCGGGAGGCGATGGCGTTTGCCGCCAACAGGATGAAGGGCATTCAGGCCAAATACGGTCGGCAGTCGGTCGGGGTGATCACCTCATCGCGCTGCACCAACGAAGAGGCCTATCTGGTCCAGAAGTTGACCCGTGCGGTCTTTATGAACAACAATACCGATACCTGCGCGCGGGTCTGCCATTCGCCGACCGGCTACGGTCTGGGCCAGACCTTCGGCACCAGCGCCGGCACGCAGGATTTCGATTCTGTCGAACACACCGACGTGGTCATCATCATTGGCGCAAACCCGACCGATGGTCACCCGGTCTTTGCCAGCCGCTTGAAAAAGCGCCTGCGCAAGGGCGCCAAGCTGATCGTGATCGACCCGCGCCGCATCGATCTGGTCGACGGCCCGCATGTCAAGGCCGCGCATCACCTGCCCGTTCGCCCCGGCACCAACGTGGCCGTCATCACCGCCATCGCCCATACCATCGTGACCGAGGGGTTGTTCAACGAGGCCTTCATCCGCGAACGCTGCGACTGGGACGAATTCCAGGATTATGCAGAATTCGTCGCGGCCCCCAACCATTCCCCCGAGGCAACCGAGTTGTTGACCGGCGTGAAGGCTGACGAATTGCGCGCCGCCGCACGGCTTTACGCTTTGGGCGGCAATGGGGCCATCTATTACGGCCTCGGCGTCACCGAACATTCCCAAGGCTCCACCACCGTGATCGGCATCGCCAACCTGGCCATGCTGACGGGCAATATCGGCCGCCCGGGCGTGGGGGTGAACCCGCTCCGGGGCCAGAACAACGTGCAGGGTTCTTGCGACATGGGGTCGTTCCCGCACGAACTGCCCGGCTATCGCCACGTCAAGAAC
>JANPKV010000238.1:0-5045 GCA_031426185.1 Rhodobacterales bacterium
GCGATCTGGCTGGCCGATTGGCCTTCGGTCCACATGCGTTTCAGCGTCTCGACGCGTTCGTCGGTCCAGGACATGGGTAGGGGTGCTCCGATTGGGCGTGACCTGCCTATTTTAGACAGCACGCGACGGGATACAAGGCGCGACGCCCAAGTTCAAGCACAGGGTTCGCCGAAACCTGCTGGCACCGCCCTTCGGCATTGGCGATAACGGTGGCCATGTCGCCTGATCTGCCCATCACCGAGGCTCTGCCCGCCCTGCGCGCCGCCATTGCCGCCCGGGGGATGGCAGTGCTGCAGGCCCCGCCGGGAGCGGGCAAGACGACGCTGGTGCCGCTCGACCTTCTGGCGTCCGGGCTGATCGCGGGGCGCATCGTCATGCTGGAGCCACGCCGTCTTGCGGCGCGCGCTGCGGCGGAGCGCATGGCCCAGACCCTGGGCGAACCCGTGGGCCAGACCGTCGGCTACCGCATCCGGGGCGAGGCACGGGTATCGGCGCGGACCCGCATCGAGGTGGTGACTGAGGGCATACTGACCCGCATGATCCAGTCCGACCCCGGGCTGTCGGGCGTGGGTCTTGTCATCTTCGACGAATTTCACGAACGCAGCCTTGCCGCCGATCTGGGGCTGGCGCTGTGCCTTGAGGTGCGCGGGGCGCTTAGGGACGATCTGGCGCTCTTGGTCATGTCGGCGACGCTGGATGCGGCCCCTGTGGCCGCGCTCATGGGCAATGCGCCCTTGATCACCAGCGCGGGGCGGGCCTACCCGGTGGAGACACGCTGGATGTCCCGCAGTCCGGATGCGTCCCTGCGCTATGAGGCCGGGGTTGCGGGGCTGGTGCGGCAGGCTTGGGACGAGGTGCCCGGCGGCATTCTGGTCTTTCTGCCGGGCGAAGGCGAAATTCGCCGCGTCGCGGCGGCGCTGGGCGACCTGGCGGGCACGCAGGTGATGCCGCTTTACGGCGCCATGGATTTTGCGGCGCAGGCGGCGGTGCTGGGGCCGGTTCACGGGCGCAAGCTGGTGCTGGCGACCTCCATCGCGGAAACGTCGCTGACGATCCCCGATATCGGCATCGTGGTCGACGGCGGGCGGGCGCGCCGATCGCGGTTCGATCCGGCTTCGGGCATGGCGCGGCTGGTGACCGAGCGCGTGACGCGTGCCGAGGCGGAGCAGCGCCGGGGCCGGGCGGGGCGCGTCGGGCCGGGCGTCTGCTATCGCTACTGGACCAAGGGCGAGGAGGGCGCGCTTGCGGCCTTTGCCCCGCCCGAGATTGCCGTGGGGGATTTGACCGGGCTTGCGCTCGAACTGGCGCTGTGGGGCGGGGCGGACCTGCCGTTCCTGACACCGCCGCATGCGGGTGCGATGGCCGAGGCGCGTGCCTTGCTGGAGGGGCTGGAGGCACTGGACGCCGGGGGACGCATCACCGATCACGGGCGCGCTCTGGCCGGGCTGCCGTTGCATCCACGGTTGGGCCACATGCTGTTGCGGGCGGGACCCGGGGCGGCGGTTCTGGCCGCGCTTCTGGGCGAACGCGATCCGATGCGGGGGGCGCCGCCCGACCTGGAAGCGCGGCTGCGTGCCGTGGCCGGGCGTGCCGAAGGCGACCGCGCCACGATCCAGCGCATCAAGGACGAGGCGCGCAGGCTAACCGCCCTGGTGCCGAACCGGGATGCGGGGATGAGCCCGGCAGAGGCTGCGGCGCTGGCCTATCCTGACCGCATCGGCCTGCGCCGCAAGGGCGATGCGCCGCGCTGGATCCTGTCCGGCGGCAAGGGGGCGGTGATGGCCCCGGGTACGCCCTTGGCCGGGGCGCGGCTGATCGTGGCGACCGACCTTGACGGTGACCCGCGCGAGGCGACGGTCCGGCAGGCGATCGCCCTGTCGGACACCGAACTGCGCGCTCTGTACGGGGACAGGATCGAGACCCGCGACGTCGTTGAATGGTCCCGCCGCGAGGGGCGCGTGCTGGCGCGGCGCCAGGAGGTTTTCGGCGCGCTGGTGCTGGACGACCAGCCCCTGTCCAATCCTGCCCCCGACGCCATCGCCCGTGCCGCATTGGAAGGCCTGCGGGAAATCGGCCTGCCCTGGACCGAGGCTGCCCGGCGGCTGCGGGCGCGAATCCAGCTTGCCCGCGATGACGGCTGGCCCGACGTCACCGATGGTGCCCTTCTGGCCGATGCGGCCTGGATACTGCCGGCGCTGGCGGGGCGTCGGACGGTCGCGGATCTGCGCGCGCTTGACCTCACCGAACCGCTGCGGTTGCGGCTGAGCTGGGAGCAGACGACGACCCTTGACCGGCTGGTTCCGGCGCAGTTCGAAACACCGCTCGGACGCCGCGTGCCGATCGATTATGACGGCGATGTGCCAGCCGTTTCGGTCCGCCTGCAGGAACTGTTCGGCGTGACGGTCCACCCCGTGGTGGGGGCCAGGCGTCTGCCCCTGCGGCTGACGCTGCTGTCACCGGGCCAGCACCCGCTGCAGGTGACGATGGATCTGCCGCGGTTCTGGGCGACCAGCTACGCCGATGTGCGCCGCGACATGCGCGGGCAATATCCGCGCCACCCCTGGCCCGAGGACCCCACCGCCGCCGACCCGACCACCCGTGCCAAACCGCGCGGGACGTGACGCTGCCTGCGGATCGGATTTCACCGACGACACGAAAGGTGACCAACCCCCGTTTGCACCTTCGGCCTTGTAGCGCTAACACCAACGCCGAACCGTAACGCCGCAAGGCCGACCGCACCAATAAGGACACTGACAATGACCGCAGACGAAGCCAGGCGCGGGCGCTGGGCCGTGGCCGCGATGTTTGGGGCAAACGGGATGACCATGGGGGCCTGGGCGCCGCAAATCCCTGAACTGTTGCCGACCCACGGCATCGACGAAAGCACGCTTGGCCTGCTGATCCTGGGTCTTGGCCTCGGCGCGGTCGGGGCGATGCTGTTCGCGGGCCGCCTGATCGCGCGTCACGGTTCCGTCCCGATGGTCAAGCTTTTCGCCGCGCTTTCCGTGTTTTCCCTGCCCCTGGTCGTGTTTGCGCCGAACCTCTGGACGCTGGCACCGGCGATGGCGGTGTTCGGCGGGGTGCTGGGCGTGATGGATGTGTCGATCAATGCCAATGCGGTGGAGATCGAACGCCGGCTTGGCCGCGCCATCATGTCCTCCAGCCACGGATTCTGGAGCCTTGGCGGCTTTGTCGGCGGGTCGGCGGGCAGCTGGCTTCTGGTCCAGACCAGCCGCGAGATCCAGGCGCTGACAGCGGCAATGGCGTTCATCGTGCTTTTGGCATTGGCCTGGCGGTTTTTGAAGGGAGAAGCCCCGCAGCCCGCTCAGCTCGCGGGTGCCCCTCGCGCGCGGCTCTTGCCGCGTGTCTGGGGTCTGTGGCTGCTGGGGGCGATGGCGCTCTTTTCGATGGTGCCCGAGGGGTCCGTGCTGGACTGGGGCGCCTTGTATATCCGCGAGGAGCTGGGCGGCGACGCGTTCCGGGCGGGACTTGGCTTTGCGTTCTTTGCAGGCGCGATGGCGTTGATGCGGTTTCTGGGGGACGGGGTGCGCAACCGGTTCGGTGCGGTCAACACGTTGCGGGTGTCCGGCCTGATCGGGATGGCCGGCTTGTTGGTCGCAGCAGTTGCGACGTCGCCCGTCATCGCGATCATCGGCTTTGCGCTGGCCGGGCTGGGAGTGGCCAACATGATCCCGGTGATCTTTTCGGCCGCCGGCAACTATCCCGGACTGCCTCCGGGGGCGGGCATTTCCGCGGTGTCGATGGTGGGCTATGCGGGGATCCTGATCGCACCTGCCTCGATCGGGTTCGTGGCAGAACATTTCGGCTATCGGCCGACCTACGTCGCGCTGGGGCTGGTGCTGGCGGTGATCTCGGCGCTGGCGCATGTCTGCGCGCGGGCCGACGCCATTGCGGCGGCCCCGGCAAAGGCGGTCCCGGCAAACGCCGCGGGTTAGGTTGCCCCCATGTAATCGCGCTTGCCGATCTTGACGCCGTTGTGGCGCAAGATGTTGTAAGCGGTCGTGGCGTGGAAATGAAACTGCGGCACCGAATACATCGTCAGGTAGCTCAGCCCCGGCATCGTCACGTCACTGCCGCGCATCTTGATGGTGATGGGGCGGGTTTGCGCACCCTCATATGCGGGCGCGGGGAAATCCGCCATATAGGCGCGGGTGCCGGCGATGCGTTGCTGCAGACCCTCGAACGTCGTCTCGGTGTCGGGAAAGCCGCGCGGTTCCTCGCCCGCCAGCCGGGCCGCAGCGCGGGCGGCGAAATCGCAGGCCAGTTGCACCTGGCGCGTCAACGGGAACATGTCGGGGAAAAGCCGGAACCGCAGCAGCGCCTCGGGAGCGATGTTTTCGGCCGCGCAATGCGCTTCGGCCTTGGCCAGGATGGTGGCCAGCGCGCCGAGCGTGCGGTCCATGGGAGGGATGATGAGGTCATGCATGCGCGGCGGCCTTTCAGGCTTGGTAAACTGCGCGGCACGCTAGCCTTCGCGGCGCCCCCCGTCGAGAGCCCTTGCCAAGCACGTCGCGGGTTGCGACACCGGCAGCATGACCGACACCACCCTCAAGACGCGCAGCGGACTGCCCGCCGAGTATCAGCTGATCCTGGCCGAACATCCGCGCGCGGGCTGGCCCGATCACCGCGACTTCAACGGGCTGGCGGCATTCTGGCTGGACCGGCACCTTGCGTTTCGCCAGATGTTTCAACGTCTGACCGCCGACGCCCAGGCCCGGATCGATGCCAAGATCGCGCCCGACGCCTATGCGCAGCGCCTGTCGCGGCAAGGCTCACATCTGTTGTCCGACCTGATCGGGCATCACCAGATCGAAGATGACGCGTATTTTCCCCAACTTGCCCGTCTGGAGCCCCGCATCGCGCGCGGGTTCGAGATGCTGGATGCCGACCACCACGCCTTGCACGACCTGATCGACCGGTTCGCCACGGGGGCGAACGCCGTGCTGGCTGAGGGTGACGAGGCGCGCCAGCGGGAAAAGACCGCGCGTTTCCTGACCGACCTTGGGGACTTTGACCGCCTCCTC
>JANPKV010000239.1:0-2979 GCA_031426185.1 Rhodobacterales bacterium
CTTCTCTACTCGCGCTTCTTTGCCCGCGCGATGCACAAGACCGGGCACCTGCCCGCGTCTGCGATCGAGCCGTTCAAGGCGTTGTTCACGCAAGGCATGGTCACGCATGAAATCTACAAGACCACCGATGCGGCTGGCCGACCGGTGTATCACCTTCCCGAGGACATCCTGCGCTTCAACATCCGCAACGAGCCGGTCGCCTTTCTGCGCGTCGATCACAACACCGATTTGTCCGATCTGAACGAGGACCAGCTTCAGAATTTGTTGCTGACGGCGGCAGGCACGCCGGTCGAGATCATTCCTTCGGCCAAGATGTCAAAGTCGAAAAAGAACGTTGTCGATCCGATGAACATCATTGCGGACTTCGGCGCAGATACCGCGCGCTGGTTCGTGATGTCCGACAGCCCGCCGGACCGGGATGTGGAATGGACCGCCAGCGGGGCCGAGGCGTCGTTCAAGCATCTGTCGCGCGTATGGTCCCTGTGCAGCCGCATCGGCGAGATGGCGGCGGATCATGTCGGGCCCGGCGACGACGACGTTCGGCGCGCCACGGCCCGGGCGATCCACGAAGTCAGCTTTGGGATCGAGACCTTCGCCTTCAACAAGGCCATCGCCAAGCTGTATGAATTCAGCAACATGCTGTGGAAGGCCGATGCCTCTACCCCGGTGATGAAAGAGGCGGTCCGCACATTGGCACAGTTGATGTCGCCGATGACGCCACATATCGCAGAGTCGATCTGGGCCCATCAGGGCGGTGCGGGATTGTGCGCGCAGGCGCCCTGGCCGGTCGCGGATCCTGCCCTGCTGGTTGATGACAACGTCATCTTGCCGATCCAGATCAATGGCAAACGCCGCGCGGAAATCAGCGTACCCAAGGACATGCCGGCATCAGAGGTTGAAAAGGCTGCCCTTGCACACGAAGATGTGGTGCGGTTTCTGGCCGGACAGCCGGTGAAGAAGCTGATCGTCGTACCGGGTCGCATCGTCAATGTCGTCATTTAGCCGCCGCGCCATCCTGTTGCTGCCGGTCGCGCTTGCGGCCTGCGGGTTTACGCCCGCCTATGCCCCAGGCGGCGATGCGGCCGCGCTGATCGGCAATATCTGGGTCGAGGATCCGACCGAAAAGCGCGGTTTTGATCTGGTACAACGCTTTGAGGAACGGCTTGGACGGCCGCAAAAGGCCCGGTATCTGCTGGCCTATACAATCACGACCGAAAGCATCGGGCTGGGCATCACGCCCGAGGATGTGATCACCCGCAACAGCATCAAGGGTGCTGTGGACTGGACCCTATCGGACAAGTCAACCGGCGCGCGGCTGACCGGGGGGCGGGTGCAAAGCTTTACCTCCTTTACCGCGACCGGGTCTACTGTCGCAGGGCAGGTGGCGTCTCAGGATGCGGAAACGCGCCTGATGCGCATTCTTGCGGACCAGATCGTGACGCGGCTGATCGCCGTGGCGGGCGAGCTGGAATGATCCTGAAAGGGATCGAGGCAAGCCGCTATTTCGCGTCCCCCGATCCGTCGCGCGCAGGTCTGTTGATCTTTGGCGCGGATGGCATGCGGGTGGCGCTGCGCCGACAAGAGGTGGTGGCCGCGCTGATCGGACCGCAGGGGCCTGCGGAAATGCGCCTGACGCGCCTTGGGGCCAGCGACCTGCGCAAGGACGCCGCCGCGCTGATCGACGCGGCCCGCGCCATCGGTTTCTTTCCGGGGCCCCGGGTTGTGCTGGTCGAGGATGCCACCGACACCTTGGCCGAGGTCATCGCAACGGCCTTGAAGGACTGGCGACCGGGGGACGCCCAGCTGGTGGTCACCGCTGGCGGTTTGACGGGTAAATCGGCGTTGAAGACGCTGTTTGAAAAGCATGTCGCGGCCGTGTCGATCGGCCTTTACGACGAACCGCCCAGTGCCGAGGAAATTCAGGCAGCGTTGCGCAAGGCGGGTCTGGCCCACATTGACCGCGATGCGGATGCCGAACTTGCAAGCCTGGCGCGGACCCTGGAACCGGGCGATTTCCGCCAGATGCTGGAAAAGATCGCCCTTTACAAGCTGGGGGATGCGACGCCGCTCAGCGTGGCCGAAATCCGCGCGCTTGCGCCGATGACGATCGAAGCCGAGGTGTCGGACCTCGTCGCGGCGGTCGCTGATCGCCGTGCTGGGGCCGTCGGCTCGTTGGTGCGGCGGCTGGAAGGGCAAGGGGTGCAGCCCGTCGCGATCTGCATCGGGGCGCTGCGGCATTTTCGCAGCCTGCATGCGGTTGCGGTCGATCCCGGCGGCGGCGGCCAGCGGTTTCGCGGGAATTTCCGCCAGCAGGAGGCGCAACAGCGTCAGGTCCGGCTGTGGCGGGTCGGCGCGCTGGAATCGGCAATCACCGATCTGGTCGAGGCCGACCTGACACTGCGATCCTCGTCGCGTGCACCAGGGATGGCGGTGATCGAGCGGGCGCTGATGCGGCTGGCCATGAGCAAGGAATGAGCGGTCTGCGGTTTGTCCCGCCGACCGCTCAGTCGCAAGATCAGGTCAGGTCAGCTTTTGGTGCGACCCACATTCATGACCCACAGGATCCGGCCATTGTCATTGACGACCGCCAGTCCGATATCGCGCATCGTCGGATCAATGATGGCATGCCAGTGCGGCGGTGAATTGCGCCACAGGCCTGCGGCCGAGCTGACTTTCAGCTGCTGGGTATAGGCGATGTTTTCGGACCCGGCCTTCAGCCGATAGCCTGCGGACTTCATCCGCGAGCCAAGCTTTGGCCCACCCGAACGCGAATGGCCGAAATAGTCGTACTTCGCCATGTCACAGGCATGGTTTTCGGCGGATCGGTCCAGCACACCTGACCGTTTGTAGGGCTTCAGGCCGCGCTCGGCGCGCTGCTGATTGATCCATTCCAGCATGCCCGCTTCAAGCGAGCTTGCTTCCTTCATCGCGCCACATCCTGCGATGGCAGTCGTCGTTGTGGCGGCAGTTAGACAAAGT
>JANPKV010000240.1:0-5398 GCA_031426185.1 Rhodobacterales bacterium
GGACGTCAATACGGGCCGTGTCCTTGCCATGCAGGGCGGGTTTTCCTACGAGGATTCCGTATTTAACCGCGTGACGCAGGCGCAACGCCAGCCGGGGTCGTCGTTCAAGCCGTTCGTCTATGCGGCGGCGCTCGACAGCGGTTTTACCCCCGCGACCATCGTCATCGACGCCCCCATCGAGGTGGAGACCCCCGAAGGACTCTGGACGCCCAAGAACGCCTCCAACAAGTTCTACGGCCCCACGCCCTTGCGCACCGGGATCGAACAGTCGCGCAACCTGATGACGGTGCGGGTCGCCGAGGAAATCGGCATGCAGACCGTGGCGGGCTATGCCGAACGCTTTGGCGTCTATGACCGGATGAACCCGTTTCTGGCCAATGCCCTGGGCAGCCAGGAAACCACGCTGTTCAAGATGGTGGCCGCCTACGCGATGTTTGCCAACGGCGGAGAGCGGGTGGAACCGACCCTGGTTGACCGGGTCCAGGACCGCTATGGCACGACCGTTTACCGCCATGATAAGCGCATCTGCGAGGACTGTCAGTTCGCCAGTCTCAACCCCGGCGCCGAATTGACCATCACCACCAACCGCGAACGGGTGATGGACGCGATCACCGCCTATCAGTTGACGTCCATGCTGCAAGGCGTGGTCCAGCGCGGTACCGCGGCGGGCATCAACCTGCCGGTGCCGATCGCGGGCAAGACCGGCACGACCAACGACGCCAAGGATGTGTGGTTCATCGGGTATTCGTCCAATATCGTGGCGGGCTGCTATATCGGCTATGATCAGCCAAGATCGCTGGGCGAAAATGCGTCGGGCGGCGGCTATTGCGGCCCGGTCTTCGAGCGTTTCATGAACACAGCCGTCAAGAAATACGGCGGGGCCGAATTTGCCGTGCCGCCGGGTGGGTACTTCATCAAGATCGACCGCTTTACAGGTGCGCGACTGCCAGATGAGGCCGCAGGCGACTATGTCGTCGCCGAATATTTCCGCGAAGGCGAAGATCCCCTGTTCGGTCTTGGCATGATCGTGGATGGCGGCTTTGGCATGGGGTCGAACCTGCCGCTTTTCGACTATGGCGAAACCGGCGGGGGGGATGGGGCCGACACCGTCACCACCTCGTCGGGAGAGCGGGTACTGGTTCCGGACAAGGCGGATTTCGGAACCGTCACGTCGGGTGGGCTTTACTAGCCGCTGGCGGCGCGGGCCTTGCCGGGGTCCGGCGCACGCGCTATCACCCCGGCGTTGATCCACATTTCCAAGGAAGCCCGGACTGATGCGCGCCGAAACCCAAAACCATGTGGAGGCGATCCGCAAATCGCTGGCCTTGCTGGCGCAGCGGATGGATCGGGAAACCGCCGCTCATCGGCTGGAAGAGTTCGACGCGATGATCGAAGCGCCCGACCTGTGGAACGACCCCGCCAAGGCGCAAGGGCTGATGCGCGAACGCCAGCAGCTTCTGGATGCGCTATCGACATATCAGCTGATCGACAGCGGTTTGCGCGACAATGTCGAACTGATCGAAATGGGCGAGGCCGAGGGCGACGCCGAGATCGTCGCCGAGGCGGAGGTAGCACTCAGGTCGCTTGTGGAACTCGCCGCCGCCAAGGAACTGGAAGCCTTGCTGGACGGCGAGGCGGATTCCAACGACACCTTCCTTGAGGTCAATGCAGGCGCCGGGGGCACGGAATCCTGCGACTGGGCGTCGATGCTGGCGCGCATGTATGTCCGCTGGGCCGAGAAAAAGGGCTATACCGTCGAGCTTCAGTCGGAATCAGCGGGCGAAGAGGCGGGCATCAAGTCGGCGGCCTACAAGATATCCGGCCACAATGCCTATGGCTGGCTCAAGTCGGAATCGGGTGTCCACCGGCTGGTGCGCATCTCGCCCTATGACTCTGCGGCGCGTCGGCATACCTCGTTCTCGTCGATCTGGGTCTATCCGGTGGTCGATGACAACATCGAGATCGACGTGCAGGACAAGGACATCCGTATCGACACCTACCGGTCGTCGGGTGCAGGCGGCCAGCACGTGAACAAGACGGATTCCGCTGTCCGGATCACCCACTTTCCGTCAGGGATCGTCGTGACCAGTTCGGAAAAATCCCAGCACCAGAACCGCGACATCGCCATGAAGGCGTTGAAATCGCGGCTGTACCAGATGGAACTCGACAAGCGCAACGCCGCCATCAACGAGGCCCATGAGGCCAAGGGCGATGCGGGCTGGGGCAACCAGATCCGATCTTACGTGTTGCAGCCCTATCAGATGGTCAAGGACCTGCGGACCGGGGTGGAGACCTCCGACACGGCCGGTGTTCTCGATGGCGATCTGGACCGGTTCATGGCGGCCACGCTGGCGATGGACAAGTCCGGCAAGGGACGCGACGAGGACTGAGATCAGGCCGGCAAACCGCCTTTTGAAGATTGGTCTTTGAGACTCAGCCTGTCCGGCCATAAGATCCCCCACGTTACGGGAGACATGGCATGTCCGACCGCGCTGACCCCGACGGGGCGGGAGTTGAGGTCCTGATTCTGGACCTGTCCGATCTGCGCGCAAGCCTGCTGGCGGGATGGCGGGACTTCTTGCGCGCACCGCTGTTCGGGCTTTTCTTCGCAGGAGTTTTCGTCGCCGGCGGCTGGCTGATCCTGTGGGCCGCCACGACCAAGGGACAGATCTGGTGGACGCTGCCTGCCGGCGCCGGCTTTCCCATCCTCGGACCCTTCATCGCCTGCGGCTTCTACGAGATTTCGCGTCGGCTCGAGGCCGGAAAGCCGCTGGACTGGAGCGGCATCCTCGGGGTGATGTTTCGCCAGAAGGACCGCCAGATCCCCGCAATAGCCGCCGTCGTTGTTGTGTTCTTTCTGTTCTGGAACTTTCTGGCCCACATGATCTTTGCGCTGTTTCTGGGGACCTCGACGATGACCAACGTATCGTCATCGCTGGCGATCTTTGCGACACCCGAAGGCATGATGATGCTGGGCGTCGGCACCCTGGTGGGGGCAGCATTCGCCGCACTTCTTTTCGCGATTACAGTGATCAGCATTCCGATGCTGCTTGACCGCGAGGTGGATTTCGTCACGGCGATGATCACTTCGGTCAGCCTTGTGCGCGACAATCCGGTGATCATGCTGGGCTGGGGGGCCTTCATCGCGGTGGCGCTGTTTGCCGGAATGCTGCCCTGGGTCTTGGGGCTTTTCGTCGTGCTGCCGGTCCTCGGGCATGCAAGCTGGCACCTGTACCGCAGATCCGTCGAATAGCCGTCAGGGGTCGCTCCTTGCCCGCCGAATGGTCAGCGACAGGATGGCCGCCACCAGCGCCATCGCCGCGGCCACTCCTGCGACGACCGCAAACGCGTGGCCTGTGGCCGCGACATGCGCCGCGGCGGTTCCGGGAAGCCCAAAGCCGGGCAGGGTCCCCGTATCGGTCGCGCCGTACATCCAGGCCGCCAGCCGTCCCATCAATGCCACCGCGATCAGGCCTGCCACGCGGGCGACGGCATTGTTGATGCCCGACGCTGCCCCGTGCTCGTCATCCCCGGCATCGGCCATGACGGCAGCGGTCAGGGGCGCCACCAGCAGCCCCAGCCCGACACCTCCCAAGGCCATCAGCGGGATGATCCGCCCCCAGAAATCGCCCCCCTCGGCCACAAATGCCAGACCCGCATAGGCCAGCGCCACCAGCGCCGATCCCGCGGCCAGCAACGGCCCGGGGCCAAGCTTGTCCACCCAGCGGCCTGCCGGCGCCGACATGACCCCGATGAGGACGGAAATCGGCACAAAGGCCGCCGTGACCTCCAGCGGACTGACGCCCCAGACAGACGTCGCCGTCATCGGCAGGTAGAACATCACCCCGTTCAGCGCGAAATAGAGCGCCAGCGTCATCAGGTTGGCCATCGCAAAGGTGCGGCGGCGGAACATCGACAGGCGGATCATGGGGGCAGGGCTGACCGCCTCCCACCAGATGAAGGCGATCAGCGCCACAAGTCCCGCAGCACCCAGAGGCAGAACCCAGTCCGCCCGCGATGTCAGCGCCAGGGCCATCAGCCCAAGGCCCGCGGTGGCCAGAAACGCTCCCGGCAGGTCCAGTGCGGTGGTGGACCGGGCGGTATCCTGGGCCACGCGTCCCTGCAGAAGCCAGACAGAGATCAGACCCAGCGGCAGGTTCATCGCAAAGATCGCGCGCCAGCCAAACTCTCCGCCCCAGGAAATCAGCATGCCCCCCAGAACGGGACCCAGGGCGGTGGTCGCAGTCGACGCCGCCGCCCAGAGGCCCAGCGCCTGGCCGCGTTCCTCGCGCGGATAGGCGCGCGAGACCAGCGCCATCGACCCCGGCACCATCAGCGCAGCACCGATGCCCTTGACCGCGCGCGCCGCAATCATCTGGGGCGCGTCCTGCGCCAGCGCACAGGCCAGCGATGCGGCGACAAATACCCAGATGCCGATGACGAACACGCGCGCCGTGCCATATCGATCGCCCAGCGCGCCGCCCGTCAGGACCAGCGCAGAAAGTGCAAGCAGATAGGCCGCCGATATCCATTGCGCCTGCGGCAGCGACGCATCGAGCGCGCTGCGCATGGAAGGAATCGCGATGGCGGTGACCGACGTGTCGATGAACCCCATCGAGGACGCGAGGACCGCAGCCCAGAGGATGGTCCGCCGATCCTCGGGCGCGCAAAAAGAAACGGACATCGGGGAAGGCCCTGATGTCCGTGTCATGTCGTTCGGTACGATCTGGTGTCAGCTGGCGTCGGACGACGGATCCACAGCTGCGCGCGAAGTCGACGTCGTGGGGCGTCCATTGGCCAGCGGGTCTTCCTGACGCTGGACAGAGCCCTCGAAATGCGCGCCGGATTCGATGGCGATGGTCTTGTGGATGATATCGCCCTCGACCCGCGCGGTAGATGTCAGGCGGACCTTGAGACCCCGAACGCGGCCCACGACCCGTCCGTTGACGACAATGTCATCTGCGACGATTTCGCCCCGGATGGTGGCGCTTTCGCCAACCGTCAACAGATGCGCGCGGATGTCGCCTTCGACGGTGCCTTCGATCTGGATGTCGCCAGTGGTGCGGACATTGCCCACGACGGTCAGGTCAGCCGACAACACCGACGGCGCAGGTTTGACCTTGGGGGCGGTCGGGGTGAAATCCATTGCAGGCTTGCTCACGGGCATCCCTTCGGTTTTGGGTTTTTCGGATTCTGCCGGCTTTTGCCCGGGCTCGTTGATGCGGCTTTTAGAAAACATCTTTGCCTGCCTTGATGAAGGTCATCGGATTGATCGCCCTGCCGCCAATGCGGATCTCGTAGTGTAGGTGCGTGCCGGTCGATCGACCGGAATTGCCCATATCACCAATCCGGTCGCCACGCGATACCCTTTGTCCGACATCGACGCGAAGCTGGCTCA
>JANPKV010000241.1:0-1918 GCA_031426185.1 Rhodobacterales bacterium
CAGGCCGCGCTGGAATCGCTTGGCGTCTATACCCGCGTGATCAGCGCAATTCCGATGGATCAGGTCTGCGAGCCCTATATCCGCCGCCGTGCGGTGCGACATCTGGAGAAAAAGCGCGTCGTCATCTTCGCGGCGGGCACCGGGAACCCTTATTTCACGACCGACACCGCCGCCACGCTGCGTGCCAATGAAATGGCCTGCCAGGTGATCTTCAAGGGCACCAAGGTCGACGGCGTCTATGACAAGGACCCCAAAAAGCATGCCGACGCCAAGCGTTATGGCGTGGTGACCTATGACGAGGTGCTGCAACAGCATCTTGGCGTGATGGATGCCAGCGCCATCGCGCTTGCCCGCGACAACGACCTGCCGATCATCGTCTTTTCGCTGGACGAACCCGGCGGGTTCAAGACGATCTTGTCGGGGCGGGGTACCTATACGCGGGTGCAGGCCGAGGCGCCGCGGCGGCGGGGCGATGCGCCGGGCGACATGGGCGCTGGCTGATCCTCTATACCACGGCACCGGCTTGCTGCTATAGAACGCGGAATCCTGCCTGCAAAACCTGGGACGAACACGATGGCTGACGATCTTGAAATCGACACCGACGCGCTGCAACGGCGTATGGATGGTGCAATGAACGCGCTGAAGGCCGAATTCGCCAGTTTGCGGACGGGCCGTGCATCGGCCTCGATCGTGGACCCGATCATGGTGGATGCCTATGGGCAGATGACGCCGATCAACCAGCTGGGTACGGTCAACGTGCCGGAGCCGCGCATGGTGGTCATCAACGTCTGGGACAAGGGCATGATCGCCAAGGTCGAAAAGGCGATCCGCGAAAGCGGCATCGGCATCAATCCGATCAGCGACGGCCCCCTGATCCGGCTGCCGATCCCCGAACTGAACGAGGAACGCCGCCGCGAATTGTCCAAGGTAGCCGGCACCTATGCCGAAAATGCCAAGGTCGCGATCCGCAATGTGCGCCGCGACGGGATGGACCAGATCAAGAAGGCCAAGGGCATGGGCGAGGACGACCAGAAGATGTGGTCCGAAGAGGTCCAGGAACTGACCGACAAGGCGATCGCGGCCATCGACCGGGCGCTGGAGCACAAGCAACAAGAAATCATGCAGGTCTAGCGTGGCATGCATCGTGTGCGGCATCGCGAATAATGCCGGTTTGTGGTGCTTGGGCAAGGAAAGGTGACGCGTGGCCGCTGCGGATGACATACGGCCCCACGGCCAAATTGCCGACGGCGCACGGCTCGCCCAGCATGTTGCCATCATCATGGACGGCAATGGCCGCTGGGCCACAAATCGGGGTTGGCCCCGCCTTGTCGGCCACCGCCGCGGGGCAGAGCGCGTGCGCGAGATCGTGGCTTCTTCTCCGGGCCTCGGGATCAGGTATCTGACGCTTTACGCATTTTCGACCGAGAACTGGAAACGCTCGACCGAAGAGGTCCTGGGTCTCATGGCGATCTTTGCGCGCTATATCCAGCGCGAGGCGGACCGTCTGGCTGCCGAAGGCGTGCGGATGCGGTTCATCGGCGATCGCACGCGGCTTGACCCCAAACTGCAGCGCCTGATGGCCGGCATCGAAGCGCGCACCGCGGGGCTGAACCGTCTGCACCTGACGGTTGCCATCAACTATGGCGGACGCGACGAGATCCTGCGCGCCGTGCGGGCCGTGACGACCGAGGTGGCACAAGGCCGGTTCGACCCCGATGCGCTGACCGAGGCGGCGCTGTCTGACAGGCTGGATACGGCGCATCTGCCCGATCCGGATCTGGTGATCCGGACAAGCGGCGAGACGCGGACTTCCAACTTTCTGCCCTGGCAGGCGGCCTATGCGGAATACGAGTTCACCGAAACCCTGTGGCCCGACTTCACACCCGCCGAGCTGGAGGCGATCCTGACGCGCTTTGGC
>JANPKV010000242.1:0-2954 GCA_031426185.1 Rhodobacterales bacterium
AGGCCGGTACTCTAACCAACTGAGCTACCACCGCATACCCCACCCGGTTCCCCGGACGTGGAGCGTCGGATAGGCCACCCCAAGGGCCCTGTCAAGCCGTTCCGACCACCGCAAAGAAAACGACTCGGTGACTCAAACCGCCGAAAAGAGTACCTTTGCGTCGCGTCTATTGAGACGTTTTTTCACACCATTTTTCTGACCAAAAAGGATTTATCAAAAATGGCTACCTCAGCCCGTCTTTTGTATCGCGGTGTTCAGGGTCGCGTGCGCCGGAATGTCAACATGGCCCCCGTCACCGAAAAATCCGCCGTCCTGATCACGGCGGCCGAATGGGCTTTCGACGGCGGCATCTTTGGTGCCTTGTCTGGCCGTCCGCATCTGGGCGAGGCCAGCATCTATGTCACCAATGTCGGCCCGCACGATCCCGAAGGCGGACCCGGCAGCGACGGTGGCGTGGAGTTTCATCTGCACGTTGACTGGGATTCGCCGCTTGATGTCATCGTCACCATCACCGTGATGGACGACGTCGCAAGCTTCACCGAAGCCTAGCCATCGCAGCGCGAACCTGCTGGGCGGCGGCACCAATGGCGCGCCGCCGTTCAGTGCCCGATCATCAAGGCCCGTACCCTGTCACGCTTCGGGTGCGGGGATGAATTCACCGGCATCGCCCGGCGGCAACCGAAACCGTCCATGCGCCCAGTCCCCCGCCCGCCAGGCCTCTTTTGCCGCATCGATCCGGTCCTTGGACGAGGCGACGAAGTTCCACCAGATGTGCCGCGGGCCGTCCATCGTATCGCCCCCCAGCGCCATCACCCGCGCGCCTGCGGGCCCCGCCTTGACGCTGATCCTGTCGCCCGGGCGAAACACCAGCATCTGGCCCGTCGGGAAGGTCTGGCCGCCCACCGAAATCTCGCCGTCGAGGATGTAGATGCCACGATCCTCGTGACCGTCCGGCAAGGGCAAGGACGCACCGGCGGCCATGATGGCGTCCGCGTAGAACATGCGGGACGGCGTCGGCATCGGGGCGACCTCACCCCAGGCGTCGCCGAGGATCAGACGCACCTCTTTGCCCTCGCCTTGCAGCACGGGCAATTCGGCCTTGGGCACATGGATGAAATCCGCCGGATCATCCTCGCGGTCCTTGGGCAGGGCCAGCCAGGTCTGCAGGCCGAACAGGCTGTGGGGCTTGTCGCGCATGCCTTCATCGGTGCGTTCGGAATGGGTGATGCCATACCCCGCCTTCATCCAGTTCACCGCACCCGGTTCGATCCACTGATCCGTGCCAAGGCTGTCGCGGTGGTGAATGCGCCCCTTCATTAGATAGGTCACGGTGCCAAGCCCGATATGGGGGTGCGGGCGCACGTCGACCCCCTGCCCCGTCAGGAACTCTGCCGGGCCCATCTGGTCGAAAAAGATGAAGGGGCCAACCATCTGGCGCGCCGCTGACGGCAATGCCCGCCGAACCTCGAACCCGCCCAGATCGCGGGCGCGCGGCACGATGACGGTCTCGATGGCGTCGACGGCATCACCGATCGGGATGGAGGGGTCCAAGGCAGGGTTCCAGCTCATGGCAAAGTCCTTTTACTTGCTGGCCCCTTAGATAGTCCGGTCGCCACCTCTGCCCAAGCGCACATTCCGGCACGGTCACTGTGCGCACATTCCGGCCCGGTCGCTGTGCGCACAGGCTCAGCGTCCCGCGAAGGCGTCCGGATCGGCCGGGGTGTCCAGGAACGACAGTGGCAGATCGTGAACTTCGGCCAGCAGCTTGACCAGCTGGCGCGCCGCGTGGTCGATCACCGCTTGGCCTTTTGCAACCGTGGCGTTTGCGGCGTTCCCCGCCGCCCCGGCAGCGTTCAGGTCCTGCATCTGCCAGCCAAGCTTGCCTGCCGGGGTCAGGCCGAGATGGGTATAGCGAAGCGCGAGTTCGGCGTTGCGTGGCGTGAAATCGCGGGCATGCTCCATCTGGACAAGGTCGGGATGCAGGGCCCGCATCACCGAGGTCTCCATGTCCCCCGCATGAATGCCGTGACGTTCTTCCGCCGCAGGGAACAGGCCTTCGGGCATGCCCATGGCGAACCAGTTGGCGGCGACGCAGATCATTCCGTGCGTCACGCGCAGATCCCGCGCGACAATGTCCATGGGCGCGATCTGCCCGCCGTGGGAATTGAGGATCACCAGCTTGCGCACGCCTGACCGGGCGACCGACGCGCCAATATCCGACCAGAGCGCCATCAACGTCGTGGCCGACAGGGTCAGGGTGCCGGGCCAGCTTGCGTGTTCGTTGGACTTGCCGATCGGCATGGTTGGCAGATACAGCGCAGGACAATCGTGCGGGATCAAGGGCAGGCTCGCCGCGATGATCCCGTCAAGGATCGCCTGGTCAACCGACAAGGGCAGATGCGGGCCATGCTGTTCGGATGCACCCACGGGCAGAACCGCAATCAGGTTTTCCCGGTCCAGCGCGGCAAACTCTCGTGCGGTGTACTGCGTCCAGAACCGGTGTTTCATCGCCCGCCATCCCTGCATGTGCCCACCGCATCACAGCGCGATGATTGCCGCAGCGTCAATCCCCGCAGGCAGCGGGGGGCAATGCGGACAAGATGCGGGGTGGTGGGCGGTGAGGGACTCGAACCCCCGACATTCTCGGTGTAAACGAGACGCTCTACCAACTGAGCTAACCGCCCGACCCGCGCCGATTACACCGCAGACGGTCGCGCTGGCAAGACGCATCACGCAAATAAAATCGGGGCGAGCCCTGCCGTCGCCCTGTCAATGCAAAAGGCGCGCCCTGCTGGACGCGCCCTTGGCATAAGGATGGTGGGCGATAACGGATTTGAACCGCTGACATCTTCGATGTGAACGAAGCGCTCTACCGCTGAGCTAATCGCCCGTAACCCATCCTCGGTGGCGGCGCTTTTAGTCGTCATCCCCGCTGGCTGCAAGGCCCTTTTGCC
>JANPKV010000243.1:0-4481 GCA_031426185.1 Rhodobacterales bacterium
CGGTCCTCGGTGGTTCTGGCGGTGCGGGTCTTCTCTCCGCGTCGCGGGGCTGGAACGACCTTGTATTCATAAGTCTGGTACGACATCGGCATTCCTTGTGCGGCCCGGTGGCAGGCTAGAATAAAGTGGCCCCGACGCCCGGCCAAATCGCGATTGCGGCATCGGCGGTACGGCGTGTCATGCCTTGGCCAGGGCTTCGGCCACCAGCGCGTTGACGACCGCCGGGTTGGCCTTGCCGCCTGTGGCCTTCAGCACCTGGCCCGTGAACCAGGCCGCAAGCTTGGGATTGACGCGGGCCTTTTCGACCTGATCGGGGTTGGCGGCGATGATCTCTGCCACGGCAGCCTCGATCGCGGCGGTGTCGGTGACCTGCTTCATTCCATGTTTGGCCGCAAGCTCTGCCGGATCGCCGCCTTCGGACCAGACCCGTTCAAAAAGGTCCTTGGCCATCTTGCCGGAAATCTCGCCCGATCCGATCAGGTCCAGCACGCCGCCAAGCTGGGATGCCGTGACCGGGCTGTCCGCGATCGCGCGGCCTTCCTTGTTCAGCCGCCCGAACAGTTCGTTGATGACCCAGTTCGCGGCCTGCTTGCCGTCGCGGCCCTTGGCAACGGTTTCAAAGAACGCCGCGTTCTCCAGATCAGCGGTCAGCACATTGGCGTCGTAGTCGGTCAGGCCATAGTCCCCCATGAACCGTGCCTTCTTGGCGTCAGGCAGTTCGGGCATGGATGCCGCAATGGCGTCCACCCAGGCCTGCTCGATTTCCAAGGGCAGCAGATCGGGGTCGGGAAAATAGCGGTAATCATGCGCCTCCTCCTTGGACCGCATGCTGCGCGTTTCGCCCTTGTCGGGGTCGTAAAGCCGGGTTTCCTGATGGACCGAACCGCCATCCTCCAGAATCGCGATCTGGCGGCGTGCTTCGAAATCAATGGCTTGCGTCATGAACCTCATGGAGTTCATGTTCTTGATTTCGCAGCGCGTGCCCAGATGCGCGAAATCCTGCGTCGCCTGGTATTTCTCGTACTGCCCGGGGCGGCAGACCGACACGTTCACGTCGGCGCGCAGGTTGCCGTTCTGCATGTTGCCATCGCAGGTCCCGAGATAGCGCAGGATCTGGCGCAATTTGGTGACATAGGCGGTGGCTTCCTCGGCGCTGCGAATATCCGGGCGGCTGACGATCTCCATCAGGGCCACGCCGGTACGGTTGAAATCGACAAAGCTGAGCGTGGGGTCCATGTCGTGGATCGACTTGCCGGCGTCCTGTTCCAGGTGGATACGTTCGATCCGCACCAGTCGGGCGACACCCGGCGCAAGCTCCACCAGAACCTCGCCTTCTCCGACGATGGGATGGTATAGCTGGCTGATCTGATAGCCCTGCGGCAGGTCGGGATAGAAGTAATTCTTGCGATCAAACGCCGAGGTCAGGTTGATCCGCGCCTTGAGCCCAAGCCCTGAGCGTACAGCCTGGGCGACGCAGAACTCGTTGATGACCGGCAGCATCCCCGGCATTGCGGCATCCACGAACGCGACATTGGAATTCGGCTCTGCTCCGAACGTCGTCGACGCGCCGGAAAACAGCTTGGCACTGGACGCGACCTGAGCGTGGATTTCCATCCCGATCACCAGTTCCCAATCGTGCTTTGCGCCGGCGATCGTGCGGGGTTTCGGGGTGGTATAGGTCAGGTCGAGCATGGCGGTACCCTGAGTGATGCACCCCTTCCTTACGAAGCAAGGCCGCCTGCGGCAAGGGGGTGAAACGGCGGAACCCTGCCGATCCGGGACCCCGAAGGTTGCAGTCTGCCCCCCAATTCATCAGTCAGGGTAGGTCGCGCATCCTTTGGCGCTTCGTAGCACATGAGAACCCGATGCGTCTTTTCGCCCATATCGCTCCGTTGTCCATGGTCCTTTTGATGGGCTGCGTCGGTGGCGGAGACGTGGGCGCATCCGGGTCGGCGCTGGGGGATCTGCCCACGATGCGGTGGGACCACCGGCCCGAAGCACCGGAATGGACCGCCGCGACCCTGTCGGCCGTCGCGCGCCACGACGCGGTCCTTGCACAGGACGTCCCGTCCGACATCGGTGCGTGGTGCCCCGGCTATGCAAAGGCAAGCGTCGAGGAACGCAGGGCTTTCTGGGCGGCGCTGTTGTCGGCGCTGGCCAAGCATGAAAGCACATGGAACCCCAAAGCCTCGGGCGGTGGCGGCAGATGGATCGGGTTGACGCAGATCGCCCCCGGCACGGCACGCGGCCATGGCTGTGATGCGACGACTGTGTCCGCACTCAAGGACGGGGCGGAAAACCTGCAATGCGCGGTCGAGATCGCGGCCGTCAAGGTGGCGCAGGACGGCGTCGTCGCGGGCGCCGGGAATCGTGGGCTTGGCCGTGACTGGGCCCCCTTCCGCGCCGATTCGAAAATGGCCGACATGGCCGCCTGGACCCGCGCGCAAAGCTATTGCCAGGGGTGACCGGCCCGTCTGACCGGCCCGTCTGACCGGCCCGCGCTTCACAGCTTGTAGATGTACTTCACTTCGTCCAGCGCCTCGCCCTGCCGGGGCGAGATGACGCCGTCATTCGCGTCGGTCACGTCACGCAGGACCAGCATCAGCGTCTCGAACCCCGCCATGCCCTTCATCTTGGCATATCTGCGCACCAGCCGCGTCAGACCCGGCTGCGCCCCTTGCGATTCCGTCACCAGCCAGCGGCCGAGGATAAGCGCCTCTTTCGCCTTGTCGTGGTCCATGCCCAACCGCGCCTGAAGGCTGACGATAAGCTTGTCCTGCTGTTCGGCGCTTGGCAGGCCACCCAGTTCCAGAAACGCGATCCCGGCACCGGCGACGGCAATATCGGCGTCCTCAAGGCTTTCGACCGGGTGCAGATCGCCGCGCCTGCGAAACCCGAACCGGCGCGCCGCAGCGGCAACATCCGACGCGACCCCGGCCAGTTCGCGGGTGACGTCGGCCGCGTTGCGTGCCCGCTGCGCCCAGAAAAAGGCCCCGGCAACCAGCGCCATCAATGCTAAGATATATGGCATGCGACCCTCACGCGACTTGCACCAGTTGTGATGACCATGGGGCGAATTTTCGGCACCCGCTCGTCAAACGGACGCCAGCATGCGCCCGGCCATTTCCGCAAGGTCGCGGCTTAGCCCGGGCGCCGTCTGGATGCGTCGCAATTGCCCGCAGATCATGTCCTGGCGCGACGTGTCATACCGCGGCCAGGTCTCGAACGCAGTCGACATGCGCGCCGCGGTCTGCGGGTTCAGAGGGTCAAGCCTGATCAGCCAGTCAGCGACGAACCGGTAGCCACCACCCGAGGCATCATGAAACCCTGCATGGTTGCCCGACAGCGCCCCGATCACGGCGCGAAACCGGTTTGGATTTTTCCAGTCAAACAACGGATGCGTCGCCAGACGCGACGCGACCGCGACGGCCTGATCGGGCCGCGCCATCCCGATCTGCAGCGCAAACCACTTGTCCATCACATTGGCATTGCCCGACCAGCGTGACTCGAACCGCCGCAGGGCCTCGTGGCCCTTGCCGATGTCCAGCAGGAAGGCGAGGCCCTTGCTTTCGTCGGTCATGTTGTTGGCCTGCTCGAACAAGCGCAATGCGGATGCGCCCTCGTCGATCAGGCACAAATAGGAAATGGCGGTGTTGCGCAGGTCGCGCCTGCCGGCAGATTTTGCACCCGGCGTGAAAGGGCCGGTCTCGGCCATGGTCGCTTCCAGCTGCGCCAGCGCCGGCGCCAACTGCCGGGCAATGGTCTGTCGCGCTGACCGGCGCGCCGCATGGATCGTGGCGGGGTCCGGCACATGCCCCCGGTCAACCAGCGTCTGGGCCAGATCCTCGTCAGATGGCAACCAAAGCGCCAATGCGCGGAACGCCGGATCAAGCGTGTCGTCCAAGGCGACGCGGGCAAGCGCCGACAGCCAGTCCGGACCAGGCGACGCACGTTCCGTGATCATGCTGACCAGGACATCCTTGGCCAGCGCCCTCCCCGCTTCCCACTTGTTGAAGGGGTCGCTGTCATGGGCGAGCAGAAACGCGCGCTCCTCGGCGCTGACGGCGCGGTCAAGCACCACGGGTGCGGAAAACCCGCGCAGGATTGACGGGACCGGACGACTGGCGAGCCCCTCAAACGCAAAGCTTTGCCGCGCTTCGGTCATCTCCAGCACGGTTGTGGGCACAACTTCGTCGCCATTGGGATTGAGCAGCCCGACCGCAATGGGAAGCACCTTGGGGTGCTTGTCCGGTTGGCCGGGGGTACTTGGGTTTTCCTGTTCGAACGCCAGGATGTAGGTGCCATCCCGCCACTCCTCGCTGACCTTCAGTCGCGGCGTTCCCGCTTCGGAATACCACAGCTTGAACTGCGACAGATCGCGCCCCGTGGTATCCTCGAAGACGCGCAGCCAGTCCTCGATCGTGGCCGCATCGCCGTCGTGACGGGTGAAATAAAGGTCGAGCGCGCGGGCATAGTCGACA
>JANPKV010000244.1:0-16476 GCA_031426185.1 Rhodobacterales bacterium
TTTCTGATCTTGTTGACGGGTGGGCTGAATAATCCGTTCGCATTGCTGCTGTTGGTCCCGGTGACGATTTCGGCCAGCGTGCTTGACCTCAGGACCACCGTCATTCTGGCGACCGCCGCGATCATTTATGCGACGCTCGGGGCCTATTCGCATTTGCCGCTGCGGCTGGCTGATGGATCGATTCTGGCCGTGCCCCGGCTTTTCGGCTTCGGCTTCTGGATGGCCATCGCCATCGGCGTGATCTTTCTGGCGCTGTACGCAAGGCGCGTGGCGATGGAAGTCCGGTCCATGTCGGACGCGCTTTTGGCGACCCAGATGGCCTTGGCGCGTGAGCAAAAGCTGACCGACCTTGGTGGCGTTGTTGCTGCCGCCGCGCATGAACTTGGAACACCGCTGGCCACGATCAAGCTGGTCAGTACCGAACTCATCGACGAGCTTGCCGATCGCCCCGACCTGCTGGAAGACGCCCGCCTGATTGGCGCGCAGGCCGACCGGTGCCGCGACATTCTTCGCAGCATGGGCCGTGCGGGCAAGGATGACCTGCAGCTTCGCCAGGCCCCGCTGGAAACGTTGATCCGCGAAGCGGCCGAACCGCATCTGGGCAGAGGGAAAAAGGTTGAATTCGGTCTCACCCCCGGCGGCGGTGCGCCAGACAGGCAACCCAATGTCGTCCGCCGCCCGGAAGTGATCCACGGCCTGCGAAACCTGGTCCAGAATGCGGTTGATTTTGCCAGGACGACCGTGTGGATCGAGGCTGAGTGGACCCCGACACGCATCCTGATCCGGATCCTGGACGACGGCGATGGATTCCCGCCACAGGTGATCGGGCGGATCGGAGACCCGTTTGTGCGGTCGCGCCGACCAGACCCGGACTTGCCCCTGCGCCGCCAGTATGAGGGGATGGGGCTTGGGCTTTTCATCGCCAAGACCTTGCTGGAACGGACCGGTGCCGAACTGACCTTTGCCAACGCATCGGATCCGTTTCTGACCCCGGATGAGCGACCGGAGCGGTCCGGTGCTGTCGTCGAGGCGGTTTGGCGGCTGGAAAACCTTGTGGCTCCTGCGGATATCGCAAAGGGGGAAAACCAACGGAACGAGCCTTGAACAAGGTTTGCGCGCGATAACGTCCTTTGCCATGTGAATGACAAGCTGCGGGGCCATTTTGGCCACAACTCACCCTAAGGGTTAAACTGGTATTAACCTTCTCTCCCCAAGGCTGCGCGGGGACGGATTTTAGGGGGGCGGCGTGTTGATGTTTGCCGATATTGGTCTCGCATTTGGTCTTTTGACGACGGCGGTTCTGGCGAGTCTGTTTGGGTTGCTGCTTCTTTCGGTCCTGAACGGCCCCCGGCCAACGATGGGCACCAGCATATTCGGCATGGCCAATCAGGGAATTGTCTTTCTGTTTGACGGCGAAACTCTGGTTGATGCAACGCCGTCGGCGCGCGCCTTGCTTGCGGAAAGTCCCGTGCACGGCACCCCGTGGGTGCAGTTTCTGGCGCGTTTCGGTCCCCGCTTCGGCGATCTGGAAAAGGCCGTGCTGGCCTTGCCCAAGAAGGGCCAGGTCACGCTCCATGCGGCCCCTTTGAAGGGCGGCCCCGATAACTTGACGATGTGCGCCGAACTTGCGGGCGGGGTGACAAAGATCGCGCTGACCGATGGCGGCGTTCTGGCAAACGCAGCCGGCCCCACCGCCATGTTGCACAAGGCGCAGTCGGATGAACTTGAAGACCTGCGCAGCGTGATCGCGCAAAGCCCCGCGCTGATCTGGCGCGAACGCGACGACGGCGACGTGGTCTGGGCCAACGCGGCCTATCTCTTGCTGGTGGCGGACCGATTGGCGCCGGGTCAGGATCTGACCTGGCCGCTGCCGCGTCTTTTCGAACGCATCGCCAGCGCGCAAGCGGCATCGGGTCAGCGCCAGCGTCTGGACGTTCCCGACGGATCGCCACGCTGGTTTGATATCGTCGGGATGGCCGAGGGATCCAACCGGCTATTGTTTGCACTTTCTGCCGACAGCGCGGTGCAGGCCGAAACAGCCTTGCGCGATTTCATGCAGACCTTGACCAAGACGTTTGCGCATTTGCCGATCGGGCTGGCCGTGTTCGACAAGAACCGCAAACTTCAGCTTTTTAATCCCGCCCTTTCCGACCTTACGGCCTTGCAGCCGGAATTTCTGACATCGCGCCCCTCGCTGGTCAGTTTTCTGGATGCGATGCGCGAGAAGTCCATGATCCCAGAGCCAAAGGACTATCGCAGTTGGCGCAAGCAGATGGTCGACCTGGAAGCCGCCGCATCGTCAGGGGTCCATGAGGAAACCTGGAGCCTGCCGGGTGGGCAAACCTATCGCGTCGTGGGGCGCCCCCATCCGAACGGTGCCGTTGCCCTGATCTTTGAGGATATCTCCACCGAAGTTTTGCGAACCCGTCGCTATCGCGCCGATCTGGAACTGAGCCAGGCCGTGATTGACATGCTCGAAGAGGGGATCGCCGTTTTCTCGTATTCGGGCAGCCTCGTGATGACGAACGCCGCCTACGCCAAACTGTGGGGTCACAACCCGTCCGAGGGTTTGACCGATGTTCCGGCAAACGCGATGGTTCGTTTTTGGCGCGATCGGACGGCACCGACCTCGCTTTGGAATTCTGCGGAGGAATTCCTGGCCCTTCTCGGCGACCGCGAGCCCTGGGACGGTGAGATCAGGCTGGTGGATGGCCGTCTGATGACCTGCAGGTTCTCGCATGTGGCGGGTGGGGCGACGATGGTGACGTTTCGCCAGGCGATAGCGGACGAGTCGGGGATCGTCATGCGAAAGGACGGGCTGCTGTCGGCCTGATCCGGCGACGCGTGCGGACGTCTTCGGCCAAAGCTGCTTGCGGTGCTGGCGCGGGCGACTAAAGTCTGGCTCATGCCTTCGAGCCAATCCTCCGCCTTGACGATAACCCTGGCGTCCGAGGGCGAAACGGCCGCCTTTGGCGCGTGGCTTGGTCGGCATCTTGTGGCGGGGGATGCGGTTCTCTTGTCGGGACCGATTGGCGCAGGCAAGACCCATCTGGCGCGCGCCCTGATCCGACAACGGCTTGGGCAGGCGGAGGCCGAAGTGCCGTCACCGACCTTTACGCTGGTACAGACCTATGAAGCCCCCGATGTGACGATCTGGCACGCCGATCTTTACCGGATTGCCCATCCCGACGAGGTTGTCGAGCTGGGCCTTGAATCGGCGTTCGAATCCGCCGTGGTGCTTGTCGAATGGCCGGAACGACTGGGTCGATGGCGGCCAGCGGACGCAATCGTCCTTGATCTCGACCCCAAGGGTGACGCGCGCCTCGCCAGAATTGACACGGGCCCGCGCCCTTGGCTGGCACAGGCACTTCGCGACGAATGGCGCGCTGTTGATGTCTGAACGAAGCGCACTGACCGCCGCTTTTCTGGCGCGCATCGGCTGGGGCAATGCCACGCGGCAGGGCTTGGCCGGGGACGCCTCTGCGCGCCGATACGAACGCCTGATCCGGGGCGACAAAACTGCGATCCTGATGGACAGCCCGCCGGGTGCCGCCGATGATCCGGCGGATTTCGTCGCGATTGCAGGCCATTTGCGCCAGATCGGGCTTTGTGCACCCGAGATCTACTTTGCCGACCTGCAGCGCGGGTATCTCCTGCTGGAGGATTTTGGCGATGACACGTTTGCAAAGGTCCTGCTGAAGTCGCCTGCGCGCGAGGCTGACCTTTATGCGCTGGCCAGCGATGTGCTGGTCAGGCTGCAGGCGGCGCCCGCGCCCGGCGGGCTTGCGGACCTTTCTGCGGACGAATGGGCAGAGGCTGCGATGCTATCGCTGGAATGGTATCGCTTCGCCGTGACAAGGGATCGCGCCGATCCCGAGCCGCTACGATCGGCGTTGGCCGACGCGCTTGATCGGTTTGCGGACGGTCCCCGCGTGGTCATCTTGCGTGACTATCACGCTGAAAACCTGATGTGGCTGCCCGATCGCGACGGGCTGGACCGCGCCGGGTTGCTGGATTTCCAATTGGCCCAGATGGGGCAGCAGGGTTACGATCTTGTGTCCTTGCTGCAAGACGTCCGACGGGATGTGTCGCCAGCCGTGGAGGATGCAATGCTGGCGCGGTTTTGTGGCGCGACAGGAATGGACATGAGCGCATTTCGGCTCGGCTATGCGGTTCTTGGCGTTCAGCGCGCCCTGCGCATTCTGGGAATTTTCGCCCGGCTCTGCCTGATCGAGGGCAAACCCGGTTATATCCGGTTCATTCCCCGGGTTTGGGCGCATCTGCAACGCAACCTTGTCGCGCTTGATCTCGCTCCTTTGACCAAGATGTGCCACAGCTTGCTGCCCGCGCCAGACGCAACTGCCTTGGAGACAATCACCCGACAATGCGCAACACCCCACCAGCCTTGATGTTGATGGCCGCGGGGTTCGGGACCCGTATGGGCGCATTGACGGCCAATCGGCCGAAACCGCTGATATCCGTCGCTGGCCGGACGTTGATCGACCATGCGCTGGAAGTGGCGGACAACGCAGGCATCGCGCGGCGCGTCGTGAACACGCATTACCTTGGGGACCAGATCGCCGCACATCTGGCGGGACGCGACGTGATGATCAGTGACGAGCCGGGCCAGATACTGGAAACCGGCGGGGGTTTGAGAAAAGCCTTGCCGCTGCTTGGTACCAACCCTGTCCTTGTGCTGAACACCGATGGAATCTGGACTGGCGCCAACCCCTTGACCGCGCTGATCGAGGCATGGGATGGCGACGTGATGGATGGCCTTTTGCTCGTTATGCCGGGTGATCAGGCGGGCAGGGCCATTCCGGACGATTTCATCATGGGCACAGATGGCAGGCTGCGGCGGGCCAATGGCGCGTCGGGCGTCGTCTACGTGAGTGCCCAGATGATGCGGACAGAGGATCTTGGCGACATTCCCGAGGACGTCTTTTCCCTGAACCGCGTCTGGGACCGGATGATTGACCGGGGCAGGCTCTATGGCTTGGTCCATCACGGCAGATGGTGCGATATCGGTCGACCCGAAGGCATCGCGGAGGCCGAAGCTTTGCTGGCAGGTGCTGCGGGTGTTTAGCGAACCCGGCCCCAGACTGTTCGCACTGCCGCCCGGGGTTGATTTTCCACGCGCACTTGTCGCGGGGTGTCTGGACCGCTGGCGGGACACCGCGCCTGAGCAGGTGGCCCGGGTCACGATCTTTCTGAACAGTGAACGGATGCGTCGTGCCGTCAGCGATGCTTTTTCTGCCAGCGGCGCACGCCTTCTGCCACGGTTGCGCCTGGTCACCGACCCCCTTGCGGGGCTGTTCATGCCTGGAATGCAGCCACCGGTGTCGGCCCTGCGGCGCAAACTGGAACTGGCGCAACTGGTCCGCCCCCTGCTGGCGGGTCCCGAGGCGCTGGCGCCCCGATCCACCGCGTATGCGCTGGCGGAAAGCCTTGCCGATCTTCTGGCGGAAATGACGACCGAGGGTGTCGGGCCGGATGCTTTGGCTGCGCTGGACGTCTCGACCCAATCGGAACATTGGGCAAGGTCGCTGTCATTCCTGTCGATCATCAACGCCTATCTTGGACCTGATGCCGCCCCCGATCCTGCCGCCAGTATCCGACGTGCGGTCGAGTCGCTGGCCGCGAGGTGGCAGGCTCAGCCACCCGCCGATCCCGTCCTTGTCGCCGGATCAACCGGGTCACGCGGGGCAACGGCGCTTTTGATGCAAAAGGTCGCAGCGCTGCCGCAAGGCGCTTTGGTCCTGCCCGGCTTTGACCGGGATCTGCCTTTGGCCGTCTGGAACAGCCTGTCCGACGCGATGACCTCCGAAGATCACCCGCAGTACCGTTTCCGCGAGGTTTGTGACGCTTTGGGCGTCACACCAGACGCAGTGAAGGATTGGTCGGCCGCCGCTCCGCCCGCACCCCTGCGCAACAAGGTGATCTCGCTGGCCCTGCGCCCGGCTCCGGTGACCGACCAGTGGCTGGTCGAGGGCAACCAGCTGCCCGATCTGGAAACGGCGATGGCGCATGTCACGCTGATCGAAGCAACCGCGCCACGGGCCGAGGCGCTGGCAATCGCGCTGATGCTGCGTGAAGCCGCGGAAAATGGGACGTCGGCGGCGCTGATCACGCCGGACCGCATGCTGACGCGGCAGGTGACGGCGGCGCTGGACCGCTGGGGCATCCTGCCCGATGACAGCGCGGGCCGGCCATTGGGGCTGTCGGCGCCGGGACGTCTGGTGCAGCAGACCTTGGGGCTATTGGGCCAGCGGCCGATGTTCGATGTGCTTTTGGCGGTGCTGAAACACCCCTTGTGCTTTACCGGCGGAGACAGAGCCAACCACTTGCGCCTGACCCGTGATCTGGAACTGTCGCTGCGTCGACATGGGCCGGTCTTTCCGGATGGCACCGGTATTCTGGCCTGGGCCGGCGCGCGCAAGGATGCCGACGTGGCGCTTCCGTGGGCGCAGGCGCTTGCCGGCATCTTGGATCATGGGGCAACAGTCGGGACCATGCCACTTGCGGGCCTTCTCGCCACCCATCGATCCTTGGTCGAGGCTGTCGCGCGGGGCGAGGCAGCAGCGGGGACCGGGAGGCTCTGGGACCTTGCGGCGGGTCAGGCGGTGAAGGCCGCAATCGACGCGCTTGCCGACGAGGCGGATGCCGGCGGCACGATGACCGTGGCGGAATACACGGACCTTTTCCGAACCTACTTTTCCACTGGAGAGGTGCGCGAGCCTGTCCTCGCGCATCCGGACATCCGCATTCTGGGCACCATCGAGGCGCGGGTTCTGGGTGCGGAACTTGTCATTCTTGGCGGGCTGAACGAAGGCATCTGGCCAGACATGCCAGCGCCTGACCCGTGGCTTAACCGACAGATGCGCCAAAAAGCGGGTCTATTACTGCCGGAACGACGCATCGGACTTGCGGCACATGACTTTCAGCTTGCCGCTGCCGCCCCGCGGGTCGTGCTGTCGCGCGCCACCCGCGACGCGGAGGCCGAGACGGTCGCCTCTCGATGGGTGAACCGGTTGCTGAACCTGATGGCAGGCTTGCCAGACCGGCACGGACCGGAGGCGCTGATGGAAATGCGCAAGCGCGGCCATGTCTGGACAGACCGTGCGGCGGCGCTGGAACGTCCGCTGGCCGATGTCGCGCCTGCGCATCGTCCGTCGCCACGCCCGCCCGTTGAGCATCGGCCACGAAAACTGTCCTTGACGCGGATCGAACGACTGATCCGCAACCCCTATGAGATCTATGTCCGCGATATCCTGCGGCTAAAGCCGCTTGATCCGCTGCGTCCCGATCCCGATCCGCGACTGCGCGGAACGGTATTGCATAAGATCCTCGAAGAGTTTGTCCGTGCGCGACCAGCGGAAGAGGCGATGGATGCGGCGCGGGCAAGGTTCCTGACGTTGACGGCGGATACCCTGGCGGCTTCTGTTGCGTGGCCCAGTGCGCGGGTGCTGTGGCGGGCGCGGATGGCGGGGGCGGTTGAGGCATTCCTCAAATTCAATGCGGAAGACGCAGGGGTTCCCCTTGCGGTGGAGACTGACGGCGACCTGGTGCTGCCGGTGGGTGGATTTCGCCTGATCGGACGGCCCGACCGGATCGACATCCTTGCTTCGGGAAAGGCGCTGTTGATCGATTACAAGACCGGCACGCCTCCGTCGGCAGAACAGCAGAGAATCTATGCCAAGCAGCTTTTGCTTGCGGCGGTGATGGCCGAAGATGGCGGGTTTGCCGCGCTGGGACCGATCGAGGTTGAAAAGATCGTGTATCTTGGCCTCAAAGAGGGCCTGCCGCGCGTCGAGACGCGGATCACGCCAGAGCTTTTGGCCGACGTTCGGACGGGCCTTTATCATCTGATCGCGGCATATGCCCGTCCGCAGCAGGGCTACACCGCAAGGCGCGCGATGTTCAAGACGACGGATATCTCGGACTATGATGCCCTTTCGCGGTTTGGCGAATGGGATATCAGCAGTCTGTCCAACCCCGAGGACGTGTCGTGACCGCAGCCCATGACGCCACCATTGCACAGGTCCGCGCCGCTGATCCTGCGGATTCCACCTGGCTGTCGGCCAATGCGGGCTCGGGCAAGACGCGGGTTCTGACGGACCGGGTGGCGCGGCTGTTGCTGCGCGGGGTGGAGCCGCAGCGTATCCTGTGTCTGACCTATACCAAGGCCGCCGCGACCGAGATGCAGAACCGGCTGTTCAAGCGGTTGGGCGCATGGGCCATGATGCCGGATGCCGCGTTGCGGACGGCTCTCGCCGATCTGGGGGAAAGCGCCGTGCTGGATGCGGCCAGGTTGGGCCAGGCCCGCCAGCTTTTCGCGCGCGCCATCGACACGCCGGGCGGGCTGCGCATCCAGACCATCCATTCGTTCTGCGCGATGTTGCTGCGCCGATTTCCGCTCGAGGCCGGTGTGTCGCCGCAATTCACCGAGATGGACGACCGGGCGGGACAGATGCTGCGTGACGAGATTCTGGAACAGATGTCCGATGGCCCGGAGCGTCCGCTTGTGAGCCGTTTGGCCGGAATCGTCGCCGAGGGCAATTTGCCGACGCTCATTCAGCAGATCACGGGGCACCACTCCAGTTTCCCGGCGACGGTGTCCCGCGAGGACCTGTTGGCCGCGTTTGACTTGCCTGCGGATTTCACCGAGCAGGCCATGCTGGCCGAGGTCTTTCTGGGCGGCGAGGCGGAGCTGATCGCAGAACTGACGACTGCATTGGCTATCGGTAATCCCAAATCACCAGCGCTGTGCTATCTGAGGTCTGCGGACTTCACTTCACCCGGACAAGCCGCCGTTCAGGCGCTTGAATGGTCGATGCTGATGCAAGACGATGGCAAGGATAGTGCCGCTGGAAGTGCCAAGTTAGGGTCGTTTCCGCCTGCGGCGACGGCCAAGATCATCGCCCATCGCATGCATCAGCTCGAAGACCTGATGCGCCGGGTCGAGGCGACCATGCCGCGCAGGCTGGCGCTGAATGCGGTCGACCGCACGGTCATCCTGCATGACTTTGCCCGCGCCTTTCTTGCCCACTATGCAGCAAGCAAGACCTCGCGCGGCTGGCTCGACTTTGACGATCTGATCCAGCATGCCAAGCGCCTGTTGACCGAGCCGGGGCTGGCAGCTTGGGTGCTTTACCGGCTGGATGGCGGCATCGACCATGTGCTCGTGGATGAGGCCCAAGACACCAGTCCTGACCAGTGGCAGGTGATCCAGAGCCTGACGGACGAATTTTTCGCCGGCGAAACCAGCGCGCGCGTGGACCGGACTGTCTTTGTCGTCGGGGACAAGAAGCAATCGATCTATTCGTTCCAGGGCGCGGACGTTGCAGCGTTTGACCGCATGTATCAACATTTCGAAACACGGACCACAGCGGTGGGACGTGCGCTGGTCCCGGGTGAGCTGCGCCATTCCTTTCGGTCGTCGGAGAATATCCTGCGGCTCGTCGACTATGTGTTTCAGGGCGAGGCAAAGGCCGCCATCGGGGGCGTTGTCCAGCACGTGGCATTCCATTCGGACCAGCCGGGGCGGATCGACCTTTGGCCCGCCGTGCAGCAGACTTCGGACCCCAAGGACGACAATGCCTTTGACCCGGTCGACGTCGTGGGCGAGACCAGCGCGCAAGCGACCCTGGCCACGATGATCGCCGCCGAGATCAAGGCGATGTTGTCCGCAGGCGCCCAGATCCGGGTGGGTGGTCAGGACCGGCCGGTCCATGCGGGCGACATCCTGATCCTCGTTCAGCGACGTTCGACCCTGTTTTCGGAAATCATCCGCGCCTGCAAGAAAGCGGAACTGCCGATCGCTGGCGCCGACCGATTGCGCCTCGGGGCTGAAATCGCGGTCAAGGACCTGGCGGCTCTGTTGTCGTTTCTGGCGACGCCCGAAGATGATCTGTCGCTCGCGACCGTGCTGCGCTCGCCGCTTTGCGGTCTGACCGAAGCCGATCTCTACGCGCTTGCCCGACCGCGCAAAGGGTATCTGTGGCAAGCGCTGCGCGAGGCTGCGGGGCCATTTGACCCGGCCAAGGCGATGCTGGCTGACCTGATGGCGCAGGCGGACTATTTGCGTCCCTATGAGCTGATCGAACGTGTGCTGACCCGGCACGATGGCAGGCGGCGGCTTTTGGCGCGGCTCGGACCAGAGGCCGAGGATGGCATTGACGAGCTGTTGCAGCAGGCTCTGGCGCATGAACGGCGCGACGTGCCCAGCCTGACCAGTTTTCTGGTTGCCTTGCAGACCGATGATGTGGAGGTCAAGCGGCAGGCCGACAGCGCAGGGCGGCGCATCCGCGTGATGACGGTCCACGGTGCCAAGGGGCTGGAGGCTCCGGTCGTCATTCTGCCGGATACGTGCGACCACGCGGGACAAGATCGCGACCGTGTTCTGCGCATGTCCGATGGCGCGATCATGGATCGGCCTGCGGCGGCCGACATGCCCCCGGCGATGAAAGCCGCACGCGCCGCCAAAGCTGCCCGCGACGCCGAGGAGCGGCTTCGACTTTTGTATGTGGCAATCACGCGGGCGCAAGTCTGGCTGATCGTGGCAGCTGCCGGCAAGGTGACCCAACCGCAGTCGTGGTATGCGATGATCGCCCAGGGCATGCAGGATCTGGGGCCCAATGTGCCGATGCCAGACTTGCGCCAGCGGCACGATTTCGGCGTCTGGCCCGCACCCCTTGGGAAGGCAGATGTGCTTGCGCCTCGGGTTGTCGAGGTGCCCCATTGGGCACAAACCGCCGCGCCAGAACCGACCCGGCCAGTTGACCCGATATCTCCATCTGCCCTGGGCGGGGCCAAGGCGCTGCCGGGCGACCTGGGGGGGGATGTGGAGCGCGCCAAGGCGGAGGGCACAGCCCTGCATCTGCTGCTGGAGCATTTGCCCGACGCCGATCCCGCCGAATGGGCGGCGCTTTCCGCCATGTTAGTTCCGGGGCCTTTGCTCGCGGCCGTCTGGCCGCAGGCGCTTGCGATCCTTCAGGATGCCAGTCTTGCCCATGTGTTCGGCCCCGACAGCCTTGCCGAAGTACCCCTTGCGGCCGATCTGAACGGGCGGCGTCTTGTCGGCACGATCGACCGGCTGATCGTCAGCAAGGATCACGTTCTGGCGGTTGATTTCAAATCGAACCGGGTTGTCCCGGGCAGTGCCGAAAACGTGCCGGACGGCATCTTGTGCCAGATGGGTGCCTATGCCGAGGCCTTGACGCAGATCTACCCTGATCGCCGGATCGATGTCGCGGTGCTTTGGACGGCGGTACCGCGTATGATGCTGCTGGATACCGACATCGTGAGGGCGGCAGTGTCGGCGGCCACCAAGGCTTGACGTTACCGGAGGTGGTGCCTAGCTATGATGCCTGCCTTGAGGCAATCAGGAGATAGATCATGGGCGCCGCTACCGTCGCAGTCACCGATGCCACGTTTGACGCCGAAGTGCGTCAGGCCACCCTGCCGGTCATCGTCGACTTCTGGGCTGAATGGTGCGGCCCGTGCCGCCAGATTGGCCCGGCGCTGGAAGAACTTGCCGTGCAGTACGCCGGCAAGATCAAGATCGTGAAGGTGGACGTGGACCAGAACCCGGACAGCCCGGCAACCCTTGGTGTGCGTGGCATCCCCGCGCTCTTCATGTTCAAGGATGGTCAGGTTGTCTCGAACAAGGTCGGCGCGGCCCCGAAGGCGGCGCTGGAAACCTGGATCAAGTCTGCAATCTGACCTGCTCGGACATTTCGGCACAAAGGGCGCCTTGCATGGGCGCCCTTTTTCATCTTAGCCAGCCATGCCGTCGCAGTCTTGCGCGGATCTGCTTTTCGGCATCGGGCGACCCGCCATTGATGCAGTGCGCCTTGTAGAACCACCAGAGATAGGCAGCAAAGTCGGGCAGTGGGCCAGCCGCCGCCTCGAACGCCGCGCGCAGTCCAAGTCGCGGCACCGAGCCTGAAATGTGGTGAAAATCGATGCGCGCAAACAGCACGGCCGCTTTGCCGGCGAAATAGCCCTTGAGAGCCAGAGACGAGTTTTGTGTCACCACATACTCGCAACTGCCGATCAGATCGCTTGCATCGCGATGGGTCACGTCAAACCGCGCGAACTGCTGGCAAAGCGTCGCAAGCGCTGCCCTGTCGCGGTCGCTATAGTGCTCATTCGGGTGCAGGGTCGCGAGGACCGGGCGGCGAGGATCCTGGGCCATGACCGTCTCAATCATAGCCAGGGGACTCATGCTTTGGAACGACCGGTGTTCGGAAAGACGTCCCTGCAGCGGCATGAAGATGAACCCGTCCAGTCTGGTCGGGCCGTCGCCAAACATCTTGGTCCTCCACCGCGCCACAAAAGCCGCGGCCTCTGGCTTCGGAACTGTCTCAGGATGAAAGTCCGCCTGCGCGACATCAAAGTTCCAGCGCTCGTTTGTCGCTTCGATCCGCCAGAACGGATAGAAATAGGTCCGCCGCAGACACAGCACATTGGGCCCGGTCGGTTCAACCATGTGAAACAGGTTGTAGTCACGCGTCTGGGCTTGCCACAGCTCTGCCTCGGTATCGGCCACATAGATCAGCCGCCAGCCGGGCAGTGCAAGCTGCAGCCGGTTGAAGATGTTCACCCGACCGGCCGCCGCATTTTCGCGCAAGGGAGAATGCAGGTAGATGTGCAGTGTCTTGGGCACGGCGCGTCGATCCTGCTGGCTTGCGTGGCGCATCCTGCACCGCCATATAGGGCAAAGGCAACGGAGGGCTCCTATGGCCGATGACAGATTTCCCGGCTGGCACGGCACCACGATTCTGGCCGTCCGTCGCGGTGGTGAGGTGGTCGTGGCGGGTGACGGGCAGGTCAGCCTCGGCCAGACGGTCATCAAGGGGTCTGCCCGCAAGGTGCGTCGCCTGATGCCGGGGGGTCAGCCGGTCGTCGCGGGATTTGCAGGCTCAACCGCGGATGCCTTTACCCTGCTGGAGCGGCTGGAGAAAAAGCTGGAGGCTGCGCCAGGCCAGCTTGCGCGCGCGTGTGTCGATCTCGCCAAGGACTGGCGCATGGACAAGTACCTGCGCAATCTCGAAGCGATGCTGATCGTCACCAACGGCGCAGAGTTGTTCGTGATCACAGGTGCTGGCGACGTGCTGGAGCCGGAACATGACGTGGCGGCGATCGGCTCTGGCGGCAATTATGCGCTGGCGGCGGCGCGGGGGCTTATGCTGACCGACATGGACGCCGAAGCGATTGCGCGCGCTGCGATGGCGATTGCGGCCGATATCTGTGTCTATACCAATGGAAACCTCACGGTGGAGCGGATTTCGGCATGAACGAGTTTGAAGCCGGCGATCTGCGCGCCGCCGTGGCCGCAGGGATCCTGTCGGAGGCCCAGGCGGCCTCAGTGACAGCGATTGCCAATGACCGGGCGGGCAAGCGCGCTGCCATGCCGGCCGAGGATGAACCATTTGAATTTTTTCGCGGATTTTCCGAGATTTTCGTCTCGATCGGCCTGATCATCCTGCTGACGGGAATTGCGCTGATGCTCGGCGTCTTTGGCGGCTTTGCGATGCTGTCGCTGCTGCCGCTGATCTGCGCGGGCATCTGCTGGTGGTGGGCGGGATATTTCACGCTGAAACGCCGGATGAATTTGCCGTCAATGGTGCTGGCGACTGCGTTCGGTGCCGGTATCTACTTGTCGGCCATCACAATCCTGGGGCAGGCAAACGTGCCGTTGCGCACCACGGTTGTCGGTGCCTTCGTGCTGGCGGCCATCGGCATGGCGGTCTGGTACCGGCGGTTTCGTCTGCCGTTTTCGGCCTTTGTCCTCGGTGTGTTCGCGCTGGGCGCGATTTACACGCTGACGGCGTCGATCGATGCGCTGGGCGGGTTTGTATCGGGCAGCCGCAACGGCCTTGACGGGTTTTTCGACCTGCGCGAAAGCCCGCAATTCGCCTTTGCGACGCTGGGGTTCGGGATTGTGTGTTTCATCGTCGGCATGTGGTTTGACACGCGCGACCCCTACCGGCTGGGACGCCACGCCGCGACCGCGTTCTGGCTGCATCTGCTGGCCGCCCCGGCCCTGGTGAACACGGTGGCGCTGACCCTTTACAACACCGGCGGGACGACAGGCATCGGCCTTTTGATCGTGGCGCTGGCGATCATCACGGTTCTGGCGCTGGTCATCGACCGCCGATCTTTCCTGACCGCTGCTATTGCCTACATCGCGCTGGTAATCGCCTGGATCGTCGGGGACAGCGGCGATTTCGGCACCTGGACCTTCATCCTGATCCTATTGGGCGGGATCATTACGGCCATCGGGACCTGGTGGGTGCCGCTGCGGTCCTATGTCATGCGGGTCTTGCCCGACTTTCCGGGCAAGTCGCGCCTTCCCCCCTTTGCGAGTGCAGAATGACCGACCTGACCCCCCGCGAGATCGTCTCGGAGCTGGACCGCTACATCATCGGGCAGGGCGATGCCAAACGCGCCGTTGCGGTCGCCCTGCGCAACCGCTGGCGGCGCAAGCGGCTGGCGGCGGATCTGCGCGATGAGGTCTACCCAAAGAACATCCTGATGATCGGCCCGACCGGTGTCGGCAAGACCGAGATTTCGCGCCGTCTGGCCAAACTCGCGCGCGCGCCGTTCCTGAAGGTCGAGGCGACCAAGTTCACCGAGGTGGGCTATGTCGGGCGCGATGTGGACAGCATCATCCGCGATCTTGTCGACGCCGCGATGAACGACACGCGCGTCCAGATGCGCGAAGATGTGAAGGCCCGCGCCGCAAAATCCGCCGAGGACCGCGTGATCGAGGCGCTGGCCGGAAAGGACGCCCGCGAACAAACGCGCGAGATGTTCCGCGGCAAGCTGAAACGCGGCGAGCTTGATGATACGGTCATCGAGATCGACGTGGTGGACCCCTCGCCCGCGATGGGCGCGATGCCGATGATGCCGGGTATGGAATCCCAGATGCAGGGGCTCCAGGATCTGTTCAAGGCGTTCGGCGGCCGGACCACGCGCAAGAAGGTCACGGTGGCCGACAGTTACGACATGCTGATCGGGCAAGAGGCCGACAAGCTTTTGGACGATGAAACCGTCAAGGCGGTGGCGCTGGAGGCGGTGCAGGAAAACGGCATCGTGTTTCTGGATGAGATCGACAAGATCTGTGCCCGCGCCGATGCGCGTGGGGCCGATGTCAGCCGCGAGGGCGTGCAGCGCGATCTGCTGCCGCTGATCGAGGGGACGACGGTTTCGACGAAATATGGGCCGGTCAAGACTGACCACATCCTGTTCATCGCGTCGGGTGCGTTCCACATCGCCAAACCGTCAGACCTGCTGCCGGAACTGCAGGGCCGCCTGCCGATCCGGGTGGAGCTGAAACCGCTGACCGAAGGCGATTTCGTGCGCATCCTGACCGAGACGGACAATGCGTTGACGCGGCAATACACGGCGATGCTGGGGACCGAAAAGGTGGACGTCAGCTTTACCACGGACGGGATTGCCGCGTTGGCGCGCATCGCCGCAGAGGTGAACCAGAGCATCGAGAATATCGGTGCCCGCAGGCTTTACACGGTGATGGAGCGGGTGTTCGAGGAGCTTTCCTTTACCGCACCCGATCGCGGCGGAGAAACGGTGACGGTCGATGCAGCCTTTGTCGAACTGCATATCGGCGCATTGTCTCGGTCGGCGGATCTGTCGCGCTACGTGCTTTAGCCGGGTCAGACCATCCGGATCACGTCCTTGCCCACCGCCAGAACATAGCCGCGCCGGGCAATCGTCTTGATCAACAATTCACTGACGAGCTGGTTGCCAAGCGTGTCGCGCAGCCGCTTGACGCGCGTGGCCCCTGCCGCCTCGTCGCAGTCGGCCTCGTTGCGGCCAGAGACAACCGCCTCGATCTGCGCACCGGTCAGCACTTCGTCATCCATCCGTGCCTCGGCCAGCACCGACAGTGTTTCCAGCGCCGCCTCGGTCAGCGCGAATTCCATGTCGTTGATATAAACGGCGCGACCTTCGCGGCTGATCATCATGGAGGCGACCTGTATGCCGGACCGCTGGATTGCAGAGATGCGCCGGTTCAGCGCGATGATGGTGACAAGAAACACCAAGGCGGCCAGCAACAACGCCGTCGCAAAGACAAGTAGAACAAAGATCACCATGCGATAGCTTTGCAGTACTTCGGAAAACGACGTGCCCGACTGCGCCAGAATTTCAAGCAGCTTGATGTCCTGGCCAGAGGTCAGGTTGTTGTTTTCAACAAAGATCTGTTCAACCTTGGCGTTGAAGGCGTTCGCGTCGGGCAGGCTGGCAAACAGGAACACCGCCGCCGCAAGCAAGATCGCAACGATAGCGGCGATGCCCCAGCCAACGACACGATTGCCTGCCTTCAGGCTGTCAGTAGCGGAGGTAGTGATCCCCTGCATTCGCTTTCCTCTCCTCAAGCCCTTCGGGTCCGAAGGTGGAAAGGACAGTGAGCAGAGTCCAGCCAGCGGCGTCAAGACGTGGCGCAAG
>JANPKV010000245.1:0-3681 GCA_031426185.1 Rhodobacterales bacterium
AATGCTCCAATTGCGGCGAGCTGAAGCGTCCGCATCATGTGTGCCCGTCCTGCGGTCACTATGACAGCCGCGAGGTTGTTGCCGTCGCCAAGGCCGTCGATCTGGACGACGACGCGGCGTAACGACGCCCGCGTGCCATGATCAGCCCGGATCAGCTACTGTCACCGGCTGTCGCGGCGCGACATGTGATTTCCGTTGATGCAATGGGCGGTGATCGTGGTCCTGCGGCCGTGGTCGCAGGATTGGCCGACTGTCTGGAGCGCCACCCGGATCTGCGGGTGATCCTGCATGGCGACGAGGCGGTCCTTGCACCCCTTCTGGCCAGGACCCCGAGCCTTGGCGGGCGCTGCACGGTGGCCCATGCGCCACGCGCGGTGTCGATGTCCGACAAGCCCAGCCACGTGATGCGCCACGGCGAAGGCACGTCGATGTGGTCCTGCATCGAAAGCGTCAAGGTGGGCGATGCGAGCGCTGCGGTGTCTTGTGGCAACACGGGTGCCCTGATGGCGGTCAGCATGATCCGCCTGCGCCGTCTGCCCGGAGTGGATCGGCCAGCCATCGCCTGCCTTTGGCCATCGCGCAATCCGGGCGGTTTCAACATGATGCTGGACGTCGGTGCCGATATCCGTGCCGAAGCGGATGATCTGGTCCAGTTCGCCGTCATGGGCGCATCCTATGCGCGCAATGGATTGAAAGTGGCGCGGCCCCGCATCGGCCTTTTGAACGTCGGCACCGAAGAACATAAGGGGCGCGCCGAGCTGAAACAGGCGCATGACCGGCTGACGACGATCGCCGGGGCCTCGGGATTCGACTTCGTCGGCTTTGTCGAAGGCGGAGACATCCCGTCGGACCGCGTCGATGTGATCGTGACCGACGGCTTTACCGGCAACATCGCGCTGAAAACCGGCGAAGGCACCGCCGGACTGATCGCCGATTTCCTGAAACAGGCGTTCAATGCCAGCCTGTTGTCGCGGTTCGCCGCGCTGCTGGCGCTGAATGCGTTGAAGCGGTTGCAGACGCGGATCGATCCACGCCGGGTCAATGGTGGCGTGTTTCTTGGTCTGAACGGGACCGTCGTCAAATCGCATGGCGGTGCCGATGCGACAGGTGTCTCGGCGGCGGTGGCGCTGGCCTACCAGTTGTCGCAATCGGGATTTCAGGCAAATCTGGCAGCACTTGTTGCATCCGCCGGACGCAGCGGGCAGGATGACGTCGCAACACCGCGCACCGACCCAAGCAACGGACTGGCTGAATGACAATACGCGCCGTGGTCAAGGGCGTCGGGCATTACCTGCCCGCACGGGTGGTCCCGAATTCCGAACTCGAAACGCTGGTCGCCACCACCGATGAATGGATAAGGACCCGCTCCGGGATCGAGCGGCGCCATTTCGCAGCCGAAGGCGAGACGACGTCGACATTGGCGATTGCAGCGGCGCGCGCGGCACTTGCCGATGCCGGCATGCAGGCCGACCAGATTGACGCCATTGTCGTGGCGACCTCGACCCCTGATCTGACCTTTCCGTCGGTCGGCACGATGGTGCAGGCGGGCCTCGGGATGACGGACGGCTTTGCCTATGACGTGCAGGCCGTCTGCGCGGGCTTTGTCTTTGCCATGGCGAATGCGCAGGCGATGATCGTGACGGGCCAGGCCAGAACTGTGCTGGTGATCGGGGCCGAAACCTTCAGCCGTCTGATGGACTGGTCCGACAGGTCCACCTGCGTACTTTTCGGCGACGGTGCGGGTGCGTTGATCCTTGCGGCCGAAACCGGCGCCGGGCTTCCGACCGACAAGGGAATCCTCGGCGTTGATCTGCATTCGGATGGACGCCACCGCGACCTATTGTACGTGGATGGTGGCACGTCGACAGGTACAACCGGCCATTTGCGCATGCAAGGCAAGGAAGTATTTCGCCATGCGGTTGAAAAACTGGCCTCAACTGCCCATGCGGCCCTGGAAAAAGCGGGTCTGACGCCGGATGACGTGAACTGGATTGTACCGCATCAGGCCAATATCCGCATCATCGAAGGGACCGCAAAACGCATGCAGGTCGGCATGGACCGCGTCGTCGTGACGGTACAGGACCATGGCAACACGTCTGCGGCCTCGATTCCACTGGCTCTGTCGGTCGGACGTGCGCGCGGCCAGATCCGCGACGGCGATCTTGTCGTGACCGAGGCGATCGGCGGCGGTCTGGCCTGGGGTTCGGTCGTTTTTCGCTGGTAATCCCACTGCAAATGCGCGCCCCAAGCCATTGATATTGACAAAGCAATTCCAACCCGCGCATCTTGGCAAAAAACCCTGGGGGGATGGAATGAGTGAAAAGACACTGACACGCATGGATTTGAGCGAAGCCGTCTTTCGCGAAGTCGGTCTGAGCCGCAATGAATCCGCCAGTTTGGTGGAAAGCGTGCTGCAGCATATGTCCGATGCGCTGGCATCGGGCGAATCCGTGAAGATCTCGTCCTTCGGGACTTTTTCGGTGCGCGACAAGACGGCGCGTATCGGCCGCAACCCCAAGACCGGGGACGAAGTGCCGATCAGCCCGCGCCGCGTGCTGTCGTTCCGCCCGTCGCATCTGATGAAAGACCGCGTTGCCGCAGGCAAGAAACGCTAAGCGCCGAGGGGGGCGCAGGGATGGATAAATCACCCGACGCCTTTCGCACCATTTCGGAGGTTGCCGACGTTCTGGACACGCCCGCGCATGTCCTGCGGTTCTGGGAAACCCGCTTTCCCCAGATCAAGCCGGTCAAGCGGGCGGGTGGGCGGCGATACTACCGTCCCTCGGACGTGGCTTTGCTGACCGGGATCAAGCGCCTGTTGCATGATGATGGCCTGACCATCCGGGGCGTGCAGAAAATCCTGCGCGAACAGGGTGTGCGCCATGTCTCCGCCCTGGGCGGTGGGGGTGGCGCACATCTTAGCATGCAGGACGAACCAATTGATATCATTGACGATACTGGCGCCCACGATGACGAAGTCACGCCCTTCGCACCGGCGGAGGCATCAGCGTCGCCGATCGCCGACCTGTGGCCCGACGCGGATCTTTCACCGCCCGACGATAACGGAGCCCTGGTGTTGCATCTGCAGGTTCCCGACAGGAACGCTGCGACTGACCGTCCGCTGATCGAGGACGCCTTGCCTGAGCCTGCCGCGCGATCCGACCAGCAGTCACCGCGCGACCTTTTCGACACCGCCGCAGCGGGCGACGCGGTCGCCGTCCCAGACGACCTGGACGACAGACTGATCGCGGCCGTGCTGCAGACCGACCCGGAACCACAAAGCGCACCCGAGCCGACCCCGGCAGCGCCGCCCCGCGTCAACGACGGCTGGCGGTCCCTGCCGCTGGCTGCGGGCGAGGAAATGCCGATGGCCGCACGTCTGCGCGCCCTGCCCCGCGGTGCGCTGATCGCGCGCTCTGCCGAGGTTGCGGCCTGGACCTTGCGTGCGCGCAGCCTGGCCGACCGCATGCGTCGGGCCAGTCCTGGTGGCCAGGGTGGTTCGCCGTCGAACTGATGTGCTTTCTGTCTTGCCCCGGCCCGGAAAACCGGTATGAACGCAGTCGTTCGGGCCGTAGCGCAGCCTGGTTAGCGCGTCCGTCTGGGGGGCGGGAGGTCGAGAGTTCGAATCTCTCCGGCCCGACCATTGTGAAAATCCGCCCGCCTGCCCCCATGCAGCGCGGG
>JANPKV010000246.1:0-6797 GCA_031426185.1 Rhodobacterales bacterium
GCGTGCGCGCCTCGGGCGGCAGGGGCGGCATCTTGTGCGGCTGAAAGATCGAGACCAGAAAGATGAACAGCGTGAACAGGGCAATCTGCGCAATCGACGGGCCGATGGCGCCGATATACATGTCGCCCACCGGTACGCCCAACTGGAACGCCAGCACGATCAGCACCAGCGAGGGCGGGATGACTTGCGTGATCGTGCCGGAGGCCGCGATGACCCCGGTCCCGATCTTCATGTCATAGCCGTATTTCAGCATGATCGGCAGCGAGATCATCCCGATCGCGATGACCGAGGCCGCCACCGTTCCGGTGATAGCCCCAAGGATCGCGCCCACAAAGATCACCGCATAGGCAATGCCGCCCGGGACCGACCCGAACAGCTGGCCGAAGCCTTCCATCAGGTCTTCTGCAAGCCCCGATTTCTCGAGGACCACCCCCATGAAGGTAAAGAACGGAATCGCCAGCAACAGATCGTTCGACATGATGCCGAACACGCGCGCGGGCAGCGCCTGCAGAAACGCGATCTCGAAATAGCCGACCTCGATGGCGATGAAGCCGAAGAAAAGCCCCAGCGCTGCCAGGGAGAAGGCCACCGGAAATCCCATTAACAGGAATACGATCAGCCCGCCGAACATCGCCGGGGCGAGATATCCGTATTCCAGCATTAGCGATCCCTTCTGTTCATTGCACGGGCTTTTCGTAGGCGACATCAAGCTCGATGACACCTTGCAGGGCTGCGATCCGCCGGATCAGTTCGGCGATCCCCTGGATCAGCAGCAGCGCGAACCCGAGCGGCAGCAGCGCCTTGACCGGCCAGACCGGCAGCCCCCCGGCATTGGCCGAAATCTCGCCCGCCACAAAGCTGTGATAGGCCCAAGGGATTCCCATCGACAGCATGATGAAGCAAAGCGGAAAGAAAAAGACCACAAAGCCTACCACGTCGATCCACAGCTTGCCGCGCGAAGACACCGACCCGTAGATCAGATCGACGCGCACATGTTCGTTCAGCCGCAGGACATGGGCCGCGCCAAGCAAAAAGATGGCCGCAAACATCTGCCACTGGATTTCAAGAAACGCATTGGAGGAGATATCAAGCGCATAGCGCGACACCGCGTTCAGCGCGCTGATCAGGCAGGCGACGGCGACCAGTAGCGCCGCGAGAATTCCAAACGCCTTTGTGATCCGGTCGATGCCGGATGCCAGCCTCAGCAGCCCCTGCACGAATTTTCCTCCCTGACTGCGGTCTTTGCGAAGACCGCTTGCAATATTAGTGCGGCATGCCCGGATTCATTACAAGCCTTTCGGCATCAACCTCCGAAAAAGGCGCGAACTTCTCCTGCGGGCCATCGCAGGTCATGCCGCCCCGCGAGTGCCGCCTGAACGTGACCGCGCATCAAACCCCCGCGCCAAACCGGATCACCGCTGTCTGCCCCGCCACTGCGCCCTGGCAGGGAGAGCCACAAACATTTTCCACCGCTCCCCTTGCACCGACCCGAATTCATCCAACCTTTGACAGGCTGGATCGAAACGGAGCGCGCTATTGACCTATCTGCTTTTTGTCGTTGGCCTTGCGGCACTTTTTTTCGGGGGCGAATACCTCGTCAAGGGCGCCTCGTCGATCGCCCGCCATTTCAAGCTGTCGCCCATGGTCATCGGACTGACCGTGGTCGGTTTCGGGACATCCGCACCCGAAATGATGGTGTCGGTCGGTGCTGCGCTGGACGAACAACCTGCCATCGCCATCGGCAATGTGCTCGGCTCCAACATCGCCAACATCCTGCTGATCCTGGGGCTGTCGGCAATCATTGCCCCGCTCATGATCCCGGTCAGCAAGCTGTGGCGCGACTTCATCTTCATGATCGCGGCGACCCTCGTGATCTGGTGGATGCTGCTGGACGGGTTCGTCTCGCGGGGCGAGGGGGTCATCCTTCTGGCCGGTCTTGCCGTCTTTCTGGTGACGGCGTTTACCACCGGACAGGAGGAGCCAAGCCTAGACGCCGCCCCGGTCGGCAACCAGTGGGTGGCCTGGGGCAAGACCATCGGGGGTTTGATCCTGCTTGTCATCGGCGCGCGGCTTCTGGTCGACAGCGCCACCACCCTTGCGCGGACCTTCGGCATCTCCGAGGCCGTGATCGGCCTGACCATCGTGGCGGTCGGGACCAGCCTGCCGGAAATGGCCACCAGCATCATCGCCGCGATCCGCAAGCAGACCGAGATCGCCGTGGGCAATATCGTGGGCTCCAACATCTTCAACATCTTCGGCATCCTGGGGGTGACGGCGGTGATCCATCCGATCCCCGCCGATGCCCGGTTCTCGGCCATCGACATGCCTTGGGTTCTGGCAAGCGCTGTGGCGCTGATCGTGCTTGCGGTCCTGCTCAAGGGCCTGCCGCGCATTGCCGGCGTGGCCCTGCTGGCAGGCTATGGCGGATATCTGGTGCTGATGGTCTGATCGACCGGCATCGAGGGGCGCCCAACCGCTCCCCGATGCCCGATGCGTCACATCGCTTCGGCGCGGAGTGCCGCCTGCACGGCAGGCCGCGCTCCGACGCGTTCGCGCAGCGCGACGATCTTGGGGAACTTCGACAGATCGTGGCCGAAATTCTTTGACCATCCCGTGATGGTGAAAAGATATCCGTCCGCAAGGCTGTAGCCGCCTTGCACCAGATAGTCCCGACCATCCGCCAGCAGCCCCTCAAGCCAGCCAAGCTTGGCGTCGATGGTGGCAAACTGCGCCTGTTTCTGGTCCTCGGTGAGGCCGGGGCGAAACAGCGGGCCGTAGCCCGTCTTGTGCAGCTCGCCACCGATGAAGTTCATTGCCTCGTGCATGCGCGCGCGCTCCACCGTGCCGGACGCGGGTACCACCCCTGCCCCGCCGACGCTGTCAGCCGCATACTGCATGATCGCGACACCTTCGGTCAAAATCTGCCCCGGCGCGATTTCCAGCGCGGGGACCGATCCCTTGGGGTTGATCATGCGATAATCGGCGCCCGTCGCGGTCGTCTTGTCACGCAGGCTGACCCGTTCCGCCTCGAACGGCGCGCCCGCCTCGTACAGCGCGATGTGGCAGGCCAGCGAACAGGTTCCGGGCGTCGTGAAAAGCTTCATTGGGGTGGTCCTCATCCTGATCCGGCAAAACCCGAATCTTCTGGAGGGACGGTTTAGGCTCCCTGCGGTCTATCGTCACGGCGATCCGCCCCCCTATGCGCGCGCAGCCGCTGTGCTGCACTGCATATTATTGCGAATATTGCGCACGGAGCCTGCCTTCCGCAATAAATGTTCAAAATTTACCATCCCCGGCGACATTTTCTGTTTGCAAATCCGGTTGACGCTTGCCATATCCCTCCCTACTCTTCCCACCGAACGTAAGGAGACGGCCAATGGCCCTGGTACTTATCATCGTAGGAAAGACGCGCATGGGCCGGTAACGGTTGACCCCATAAAGGTTCCCATGCGCCCCCGAGGAAACTTCGGGGGCTTTTTGTTGCGCGAAGGAGAGATGAAGATGTCAAAGCAGATGACCGGTGCACGGATGGTGGTTCAGGCCCTGAAGGATCAGGGGGTCGAGGTCGTGTTCGGCTATCCCGGCGGCGCCGTGCTGCCGATCTATGACGAGATCTTTCAGCAAAACGACATCCGCCATATTCTCGTGCGCCACGAACAGGGCGCGGTCCACATGGCCGAAGGCTATGCGAGATCCACCGGCAAGCCCGGTGTGGTGCTGGTCACCTCCGGCCCCGGTGCGACCAATGCGGTGACCGGCCTGACCGACGCCTTGATGGACAGCATCCCGCTGGTGGTCCTGACCGGCCAGGTGCCGACCTTCATGATCGGCACCGACGGGTTTCAGGAGGCCGATACCGTCGGCATCACCCGCCCCTGCACCAAGATGAACTGGCTGGTGAAGGACACCGCCAAATTGTCCGAGACGATCCATCAGGCGTTTCACGTAGCCATGAAGGGCCGCCCCGGCCCGGTGCTGATCGACATTCCCAAGGACGTGCAGTTCGCCACCGCCGATTACGTGCCGATGGAAAAGATGAAGATCGGTCACTATCAGCCGAAAACCATAGGCGATCCGGACCAGATCGCCCGTCTGGTCGAGATGATGGAAACCGCCGAACGCCCGGTGTTCTACACCGGCGGCGGCGTCATCAATTCCGGCCCGAAGGCAAGCCAGTTGTTGCGCGAACTGACCGCGGCCACCGATTTTCCGGTGACCTCGACATTGATGGGCCTTGGCGCCTATCCGGCATCGGGCAAGAACTGGATCGGCATGCTGGGGATGCACGGGCTTTACGAGGCGAACCTGGCGATGCATGGCTGTGATCTGATGATCAACATCGGCGCGCGCTTCGACGACCGCATCACCGGCCGGATCAAGGACTTCTCGCCCCACAGCCGCAAGGCGCATATCGACATCGATCCCTCGTCGATCAACAAGGTGATCCGCGTCGATGTGGGGATCGTGGGCGACATCGCCGAAGTGCTGGCCGAAGTGCTGCGCCAGTGGAAGGCGCGCGGGTCGCGGACCAACAAGGATGGTCTGGCCAAATGGTGGCGCCAGATCAACGACTGGCGCGCAGTGAAATGCCTGACCTACAAGAACTCGTCCACCGTCATCAAACCGCAATATGCGCTTGAGCGGCTCGAGGCGCTGACCAAGGGCCGCGACCGCTACATCACCACCGAGGTGGGCCAGCACCAGATGTGGGCCGCGCAGTTTCTGGGCTTTGAAGGGCCGAACCGCTGGATGACCTCCGGCGGCCTTGGCACCATGGGCTACGGCCTGCCCGCTTCCATCGGCGTGCAGATCGCGCACCCGGACGCGCTGGTGATCAACGTCGCGGGCGAGGCGTCCTGGCTGATGAACATGCAGGAGATGGGCACCGCGATGCAGTTCCGGGCACCGGTCAAGCAGTTCATCCTGAACAACGAGCGCCTCGGCATGGTGCGCCAATGGCAGGAACTGCTGCACGGCGAGCGCTATTCGTCGTCCTGGTCGGAGTCGTTGCCTGACTTCGTGAAGCTGGCCGAGGCGTTCGGCTGCAAGGGCATCCGCATCGACGACCCGAAGGACCTGGACGACGCGATCATGACGATGCTGAACTATGACGGCCCGGTGATTTTCGACTGCCGGGTGGAAAAGCACGAGAACTGTTTCCCGATGATCCCGTCCGGCAAGCCGCATAACGAGATGCTGCTGGGCGATGCGGACACCCAGGGCGTGATCGGGTCCAAGGGAGCGGTGTTGGTCTAAGCGTCGGGAGCGGGGGCCAGCCCCCGCACCCCCGGGATATTTTTATCAGTCAGAAAGGGAGAGGCGATGTCGCCGCTCAATATCAAGAAGGGCTCCTCGAGCCACTCGGCCTATGACCTGCGCGATCCCAATGCGGAGGTGATCGAACAGCACACGCTTGCGGTCATCGTGGACAACGAAAGCGGGGTCCTGGCGCGGGTGATCGGCCTCTTCTCCGGCCGCGGCTACAACATCGACAGCCTGACCGTGGCGGAAGTGGACCACCTTGGCCACCGCAGCCGCATCACCATCGTGACACGCGGCACGCCGCAGGTGATCGACCAGATCGAGGCGCAGCTGCGCCGGATGGTGCCGGTCCACGAGGTGCATGACCTGACCGCCGAGGGGCCGTCGGTGCAGCGCGAACTGGCGCTGTTCAAGGTCGCAGGCCAGGGTGCCGCCCGGGTCGAGGCGCTGCAGCTGGCGGAGATCTTCCGCGCCAACGTGGTGGATTCGACGCTGGAAAGCTTTGTGTTCGAGATGACGGGCACGCCTGAGAAGATCGACGCCTTTGCGGATCTGATGCGCCCCTTGGGCCTGCGCGAGATTGCCCGGACGGGCGTGGCGGCGCTGGCACGCGGGGTGTGACGGCGGCGGGCATGACCGCCAGACTACCCTTTCAGCAGATCGTCCAGTCGCGCCTGTTCCTCGGTGGAAAGATCGCGTTCCACCACGGCCTTGCGGCGTCGGAACGCTACCGCCGCAACCCCGACCCCGACGATCAGCATTGCAGGTCCCGCCAGCCAGAGAACCAGCCCCGACCCCGTGGCGCGCGGATTGAACAGCACGAACTCGCCGTAGCGATCGACCACGAAATCGACCACCTCGTCATCGCTGTCACCTGCCACCAGCCGCTCACGGATGATGACCCGCAGGTCGCGACTGATGGGTGCCGAACTGTCGTCGATGCTTTCGCCCTGGCAAACCGGGCAGCGGATTTCCTTCGAGATGTCGCGCGCCCGCGCCTCAAGGGCCGGATCGGCGAGGATTTCGTCGGGCTGTACCGCCAGCGCGGGCCCCGCCATGAAGGCCAGCACGAGAATCAGCGCCCGCATCATTCTGCCGGCACCGCCCGGGGGCGCCGCGCACCGGCCGCTACCCGGTAGCGCCGGTCGGTCAGGCTGATCAGCCCACCCAGGGCCATCAGCCCCGCCCCGCCCCAGAGCCAGTTCGCCAGGGGCTCGATGTAACTGCGCACCGCCCAGCCCCCGTCACCCTGCGCGTCGCCGATCACGAGGTAGATGTCGCGCATCAGGCCGTAGTCGATCGCGGCCTCGGTCGTCGGCATCTGCGCGACGGGGTAGAACCGCTTTTCGGGAAAAAGGTGTGCTACGACGGTGTCGCCCCGTGTCACCGTCATGTCGGCCATGGTGGACTGGTAATTCGGCCCCTGCACCTCGTCGACCTTGTTCAGCGTCACGGTGTAGGAGCCCAGAGGGAAGCTTTGGCCCGGTTGGACCACGCGGATATCCTCGATCTTCCAGGCATTCATCGCCGCCACC
>JANPKV010000247.1:0-4471 GCA_031426185.1 Rhodobacterales bacterium
CGCCGTTGGTCAAAAAATGGGGATAGGATCAAGGGCATGATCCAACACCTGCCTGGCCGGGCCGCTTTTGGCGCCTGGCGCGGGCGGTGCATGCCCTGCCTGAAACGAAGATGATGAAAGACTATCTGCGCAAGCACCCGGATGTGCGGACCATCCGCGTGGCCGCCGTTGATCTCAATGGCCAGGCTCGGGGCAAACGTGTGCCCGCCCGGTTCGCCGAAAACGTGGTCAAGAACGGAACCCGCTTTCCGTTCTCGGTCCTGAACCTCGACATCTGGGGCGAGGATATCGACGACAGCCCGCTGGTGTTCGACGAGGGCGACGCCGATGGCGTGCTGAAACCGACCGAGCGCGGCTTCATGCCGATGCCTTGGCTCGAGGCACCGACGGCATTGCTGCCGATCTGGATGTTCCGCGAAAACGGCCAGCCCTATGAGGGCGACCCCCGCCATGCGCTGCGCGCCGTGGTGGACCGCTACAAGGCCAAGGGTCTGACCCCGGTCTGCGCGATGGAGCTGGAGTTCTTTCTGATCGACGATAGCGGCAAGACCCTGCAGGTCCCGCCCAGCCCCCGCTCGGGCAAGCGCCGCAAGGCGGCCGAAACGCTGTCGATCCGCGCCCTTGACGCCTTCGACACGTTCTTTACCGACCTTTACGACGCCTGCGAGGCGATGGACATACCCGCCGATACCACCACCTCGGAAACCGGGCTCGGCCAGTTCGAGGTCAACCTGATGCATTGCGACGACGCGCTGCGTGCCGCCGACGATGCGTGGCTTTTCAAGATGCTGGTCAAGGGCCTTGCCCGCCGCCACGGCTTTGCCGCCAGCTTCATGGCCAAACCCTACATGGAATATTCCGGTTCGGGACTGCACACGCATTTCTCGGTACTCGACCACAAGGGCGAGAACATCTTTGACTCCGGTGGTCCCAAAGGCACCGCCGCGCTGCGCTACGCGGTGGCGGGATGCCTGAATGCGATGCATGACAGCACGCTGCTGTTCGCGCCGCACCTAAACAGCTATGACCGTCTGGTCCCGGACAAACACGCACCGACCGCAATCAGCTGGGGTTATGAAAACCGCACCGCCGCGATCCGCATCCCCGCAGGCAACCCCGAGGCGCGGCGGATCGAACATCGCGTGGCGGGTGGCGACGTGAACCCCTACCTGATGCTGGCGGCCATCCTCGGCGCGGCGCTCACGGGCATCGAGGATGAGGTTGAACCCGCACCGCCCGTCAACGGCAACGCCTATGCGATGGACCTGCCGCAGATCCCCACCACCTGGGAGGCGGCAATCGACGCCTTTGAGAACAGCGACATCCTTTACCGATTTTTGCCCAAGGAACTGATCCGCAACCTTGTGCAGACCAAACGCCAGGAACTGCATTATCTGGCCGAGCTTTCGCCCGAAGAACGCGTGGAGTTGTACCTCGACACCGTCTGAGGCCTCACCTGACACCCCTTGACCGGATAGGGGGCACATCGCCTACCATCCGGACACCCAAAGACGAGACCACCCATGCTGATCGGCATCCTGCAAACCGGATCCTCGCCCGACGCCCTCAAGGACGCCTTCGGCGACTATCCCGATTTCTTTGAACGGATGCTGGCCGGGCGTGGCCTGACCTTTCGCCGCTATCAGGTCGAAAAGATGGATTTCCCCGCCTCGGTCAGCGACTGCGATGGCTGGCTGATCACCGGATCGCGCCATGGCGCCTATGAAGACCATCCCTTCATCAAGCCCTTGGAGGCCTTCATCCGCGATGCCTATGCGGCGCATGTTCCGGTCGTCGGCATCTGTTTTGGCCACCAGATCATCGCCCAGGCGATGGGTGGCCGGGTGGAAAAGTATGCGGGCGGGTGGTCTGTTGGCCCGACGGACTACGATTTCAACGGCGAAAAGATCACACTGAACGCCTGGCATCGCGATCAGGTGGTCCAGGTGCCCGAAGGGGCAGAGGTCATCGCCAGCAACGCATTCTGCGAAAACGCGGCCCTCCTTTACGACGACCGGATTTTGACGGTGCAGGCCCACCCCGAATTCGGCCCGGACTTTCTTGACGGCCTGATGCGCACGCGTGGTCCCGGTCTCGTCCCGGACGACCTGATGGCGCGCGCGCGCCAGCGTCTGGGCGATCCCTTGCACGACAAGACCATGGGGGCGCGCATTGCGGCCTTCTTTCTCGACCACGAGCCAGCCAAAGCCACTGGGGCCGAGAAGCTCCGCGCCTGACGGTCAGGCCGCGGGGGCCACCCCCCAAACCTAGTGTGACACATGTCCAAATGGACCGACCAGCTGCCCGAGGCAGCCCGCGACTACATCGGCAACCGCCGGGTGGACGAAGTCGAATGCATCATCGGCGACATCGCCGGGGTTGCGCGCGGCAAGGCCATGCCCGCCATCAAGTTCGGCACGCAGAAAAGCTATTTCCTGCCCAACTCGATCTTCTTGCAGACCATCACTGGCGAGTGGGCCGACAACCCCTTTGACGCATTCACCGAACCCGACATGTATCTGGTGCCGGACTTTACGACCGCGACAGCGGCCCCATGGACGGCAGACGTGACGCTGCAGGTCATCCATGACGCGCAGGATCAGGACGGCAACCTTGTCCCCTACGCGCCGCGCAATGTGCTGCGCCGGATCGTCGATCTTTATGCGGCACAAGGCTGGGCACCCGTCGTCGCCCCCGAGATGGAGTTCTTCCTGACCGCCCGCAACATCGACCCGAACCAGCCGATCCTGCCACCGATGGGGCGGTCTGGCAGGCGTGCGGCGGGCAAGCAGGCCTATTCGATGTCGGCGGTGGATGAATATGGCAAGGTCATCGACGACATCTATGACTTCGCCGAGGCGCAGGGGCTGGAGATCGACGGCATCCTGCAGGAAGGCGGTGCCGGCCAGATCGAGCTGAACCTTGCCCACGGCGATCCGATCCGTCTGGCTGATGAGGTTTTTTTCTTCAAGCGCCTGATCCGCGAGGCCGCCCTTCGCCACGACTGCTTTGCCACCTTCATGGCCAAGCCCATCGCCGGTGAGCCTGGCAGTGCGATGCATATCCACACCTCGGTTGTCGACACCAAGACGGGCAGGAACATCTTTGCCGGACCAAAGGGCGCGGAAACCGACGCCTTCATGCATTTCATCGCCGGGATGCAGAACCATCTTTCGGGGGCCATCGCGCTGCTTGCCCCCTACGTCAACAGCTACCGCCGCTACGTCCCCGACTTTGCCGCCCCGATCAACCTGGAATGGGGCCGCGACAACCGCACCACCGGCCTGCGCATCCCGATCAGCAGTCCCGCTGGCCGCCGCGTCGAAAACCGGCTGCCCGGGATGGACTGCAACCCTTATCTCGGCATCGCCGCGACCCTGGCCTGCGGCTATCTGGGCCTGATGGAGAAAAAGGCCCCGCGTCCGGAATTCACCGGCTCGGCCTATATCGACAGCGACGAGATCCCGGTCAATCTGGGCGACGCGCTGGATGTATTGGAGGAAGACAAGGCCCTGTGGGACGTGATGGGGGACGGCTTTTGCAAAGTGTACGATTCCGTCAAGCGCAATGAATACAAGGAATTCCTGCAGGTGATCAGCCCGTGGGAACGCGAACACCTGCTGCTGAACGTATGAACCTGCTCTACGCCAATGATCGGCGGGGCGGGTATCCTGCATCGTATTACGCCGCCACTGCAACGCCGCTGGACCCGTTTGCGACCCTGAAGGGTGCGGCGACGGCGGAGGTCTGCGTGATCGGCGGCGGCTACATGGGCCTGAGCGCGGCGCTTCATCTGGCCGAGGCGGGCCACGATGTCGTGCTGATCGAGGCGCATCGCGTGGGCTTTGGCGCGTCGGGGCGCAACGGCGGGCAGGTCGGCTCTGGCCAGCGCCGCGACCAGGACGACCTGGAACGCATCGCCGGGCGCGAGGATGCCCGCCGTCTTTGGAACCTCGCCGAAGGTGCCAAGGCGCTGGTCCGCGACCTCATCGCCCGCCACCAGATGCCCGTCACCATCCGTCCCGGCATCGCCCATGCCTGCCGCACAGATGCCGAAGCGCGCCACGGACGGGCCTACGGCGAACACCTCGCCCGCCATTACGACTATACTCAGGTCGAAGCCCTCGACCGCCCCGCCATTCGCCGCCTGATCGGGTCTGAGGCATTCGCCGGTGGTGGCATTGACTGGGGTGGAGGTCATTTCCACCCCCTGAACTTTGCCCTCGGCCTTGCCAAGGCTGCCGCCGCTGCGGGCGTGCGTATCTTCGAAAAGACCGAAGCCCTGCAGATCAAGAAAGGACCCAAGCCGCAGGTCCTGACCACCTCTGGCACGATCACCTGCAATCACCTGATCGTCGCGGGAAACGGCTACTTGGGTGGCCTCGCACCCGCCTATTCCGCGCGCGTCATGCCGATCAACAATTTCATCATCGCCTCGGAACCGTTGGGTGAACGCGCAAGGGATCTGCTT
>JANPKV010000248.1:0-3471 GCA_031426185.1 Rhodobacterales bacterium
GTCCAGATCGAGGCGCTGGGCAGTCAGCTGAACGCAGCCCTGGCGCAGGTCGCCGCCACCGAACGCCAGCGCGCCGCGCTGGAAGAGGCGGAACGCAGGCGGCTTGAGGCCGAGGCACTTGCGCTGCAGACCCAGAACCAGGACCTTGAGGCCCAGACTCGCGATCTTGCCAAGTTCCGCTCCGAGTTCTTTGCCCAGCTCAGCACCGTTCTCGCCGGGCGCGAAGGCGTCAAGATCGTGGGCGACCGCTTTGTCTTTTCCTCCGAAGTGCTTTTCCCGCCCGCTTCGGCAGATCTCTCGGCCGAGGGCGCGGCGCAAATTGCCGGGGTGGTGTCGATTCTGAACGACATCCGCAGCCAGATCCCGGACGGCATCGACTGGGTGATCCGGGTCGACGGACATACCGACAGCACGCCCCTGTCAGGCGGCGGAGTGTTCGCCGATAACTGGGAACTGAGCCAGGCGCGTGCCTTGTCGGTCGTGCGCTATATGCAATATGCCCTTGGCTTTCCGCCCGAACGGTTGGCGGCAACCGGGTTTGGCGAATATCGCCCGGTATCTGCGGGTGACAGCCCCCAGGCATTGGCGCTGAACCGTCGGATCGAGCTGAAGCTGACCGAACGCTAGCCCCGCCCCTTCCGACTGCAATAATCGCGACGACGCCATGCCACATCTTTGCAGGACGGCGGCGGTCTGCAGATCAGATAGCCCCCTGGCGGGCAAGACGCTGGAATACCGCTTGAATCTCGGCCGGCGGCGCCGCGTCGAGCTTGCCTGCCTCCACTTCGTCCTTGGTCCAAAGCCAGGACTGGGCCGGATCATCGCGCATCGACCATTGCGGGAAAAGCCGTTCATTGACTGTTTCGCGCGACAGGACGCGCATGTCGACATGCCGGTCGTCCGCCATGATCCGCTTGCACGTCGCCTCAACCGCCTCTGCGGGACCTTCCAGCAGTTGCAGGAACAGATCTCCCCGGCAGATCAGCATACCCGTGATGTCGTCGCGCGCATTGCAGCGGCGCGCGTCGAGCAGAATGGCGGACAGCGTCGCGCTGTCAAAGCCGAAGGGGTGCGAGGCGTAGATGAGTTGCAGCAGCGGCATTGACGACCTTTCCGGAAAAGCTGCGCGCATGGGCGTGGAGCCGACCTTAAACCGCAGGTGCCGACACCGCCACTGTCAACTTGTCCCGCTGCGACGCGGGCAGAAGGGTCTCGCCTTTTCCTGGGCCGGAATGACAAAGGCCCCGGAGCAAGTCCGGGGCCGTCTTGTCGTATCGCCGTGGCGATTACTCAGCCGTCAACAGCGGCGGCTTGGCCCGCGAAATCCGCGGCTTGGCCGGTTCCTGCACGTCCAGGACGATGGCGTCATCCTTCAAACCAACGCGCACGATCCCGCCTTTCATCAGCTTGCCGAACAGCAGTTCCTCGGCAAGAGGCTTCTTGATGTGTTCCTGGATCACCCGACCCAGCGGGCGTGCACCCATCTTGTCGTCGTAGCCCTTGTCGCCCAGCCATGCGGCAGCTTCGGGGGTGAGTTCGATATGGACGTTGCGGTCCAGAAGCTGCGCCTCAAGTTGCAGCACGAACTTTTCGACCACCTGCAGGATGATTTCCTTGCCTAGGGGGGCAAAGCTGATCACCGCATCCAGACGGTTGCGGAATTCGGGCGTGAACGTCCGCTCGATCGCGGCGGTATCCTCGCCCGTGCGGCGTTCGCGTCCAAAGCCGATGGCGGCTTGGGACTGTTCCCGGGCCCCGGCGTTCGAGGTCATGATCAGGATCACGTTGCGGAAGTCCACTGTCCGGCCGTTGTGGTCGGTCAGCTTGCCGTGGTCCATCACCTGCAGCAGGATATTGTAGACATCCGGATGCGCCTTTTCCATTTCGTCCAGCAGCAGCACGCAATGCGGATGCTGGTCGACGCCGTCCGTCAGCATGCCGCCCTGGTCAAAGCCGACATAGCCCGGAGGCGCGCCGATCAGGCGGGAAACGGCGTGTTTCTCCATGTATTCCGACATGTCGAAACGGATCAGTTCGACACCCAGCGACAACGCCAGCTGTTTTGCGACCTCGGTCTTGCCGACACCCGTGGGTCCGGCGAAGAGATAGTTGCCGATCGGCTTTTCGGGCTCGCGCAGGCCCGCCCGTGCCAGCTTGATCGCCGAGCACAGCGCCTGGACGGCTTTGTCCTGACCGAACACCACCCGTTTCAGCGTCTTTTCCAGATCGCGCAGGGTTTCTGCGTCATCCTTGGACACCGACTTTGGCGGGATGCGGGCGATCTTGGCGACGACGGCCTCAATCTCTTTGGGCGTGATGGTCTTTTTCTTCTTGCCCTCGGGCAAGAGGTGCTGTGCTGCGCCTGCTTCGTCGATAACGTCGATCGCCTTGTCGGGCAGTTTGCGGTCGTGGATGTAGCGCGCGGCCAGTTCCACCGCCGACTTGATCGCGTCGCGGGTATAGGTCAGGTCGTGATGTTCCTCGAAATAGGGTTTCAGCCCCATCAGGATCTTGATGCTGTCGCCGACCGATGGCTCGTTCACGTCGATCTTCTGGAAACGGCGCGATAGGGCGCGATCCTTTTCGAAGTGCTGACGGAATTCCTTGTAGGTCGTGGAACCCATGCAGCGCAGTTTGCCGCCCTGCAATGCGGGCTTCAGCAGGTTGGAGGCATCCATTGCCCCGCCCGAGGTTGCGCCGGCACCGATCACGGTATGGATCTCGTCGATGAACAGGATCGCGTCGGCGTGATCCTCCATCTCTTTGACCACGGCCTTCAGGCGTTCCTCGAAATCGCCGCGATAGCGGGTTCCGGCGAGCAATGCGCCCATGTCGAGCGAATAGATCGTGGCATGGGCCAGAATCTCGGGCGTTTCGCCCTTGACGATCTTCCACGCCAATCCTTCGGCAATGGCGGTCTTGCCCACACCAGGGTCGCCCACCAGCAGCGGGTTGTTCTTGCGGCGACGACATAGGACCTGGATGCACCGCTCCACTTCCATCTCGCGGCCGATCAGGGGATCGACATCGCCCTTTTTGGCTTTGACGTTCAGGTCCACGCAATACTTGGCTAGCGCCGATTCCTTGGCATCCGCTGCCTCGGTCTTGGGCGTGTCGGGCTGTTCTTCGGCCCCCGTTACCGGGCGGCTTTCGCCATAGGACGGGTCCTTGGCCACGCCATGCGCGATGAAGTTCACCGCGTCATAGCGCGTCATGTCCTGTTCTTGCAAGAAATAGGCCGCGTTGGATTCCCGTTCGGCAAAGATCGCGACGAGGACATTGGCCCCGGTCACTTCGGTACGGCCCGAAGACTGCACGTGGATTGCCGCACGCTGGATCACCCGCTGGAAGGCGGCCGTCGGTACCGCCTCGGACCCTTCGACATCGGTGACCAGGGTAGACAGGTCATCGTCGATGAAATCGACCAGCGTCTTGCGCAGATCGTCAAGGTTGACCGAACAGGCCTTCATG
>JANPKV010000249.1:0-8695 GCA_031426185.1 Rhodobacterales bacterium
CGCGCGCCCGGAAATGCGGCCATGATCGCGGCGACCAGCGGGATTTCGGCCGCCTCGTCGTTCACCGCGCGCAATTCGCTGTCGCGCTGTTCGGCAAGCGTCGGTGCCCCGCCCGTACCCACGACCGACACACCCCAGCGGTTTCCGGTCCAGGTTGTCAGGCGCTGTCCCAGACGCGCGGCAAGATCGGTCGGCGCGGCGGGGCCGGGCTCGAATTCGATCCGGCCCGGGGCAAAGTGGACCAGCCGCAGCCCGGTCTCGACCTCGTGCAGCAGTTTCAGGTCGCGCCGCGCGCGGATCAGGTCCATCACCTCGGCCATGCTGTGCGGCTGCGGCAGGGCCAGCGGATCGACCTGCGAGGCAGGCGCCAAAACCGGACCGCCCGAGGATATCTGCCGGGGGGCGGTGGGTGCAGGCGTGCGCGATGTCCCGGCGCCAGTGCCCGAAGGCGCAGTTGGCGCCGCAACCGGCGGCGGCGCGCTGGACTGAAGTTTGCGGATCAAGGTCGCGGGATCGGGCAGGTCCGACACGTGTGTCAGGCGGATCACCGCCATTTCGGCCGCCATCATCGCATTGGGGGCCAGGGGCACCTCTTCGATCGCCTTCAGCAGCATCTGCCACGCCCGCGCCAGAACCCGCATCGGCAGGCGCGCGGCCATATCGCGGCCCCGGTCCCGTTCGGCAGGTGGCGTGGTCGGGTCATCGGCGGCATCGGGTGCGATCTTGATGACGGACAGCCAGTGGCTGATCTCGGCCAGATCGCGCAGGACCGACATCGGGTCCGCCCCGTCGGCATATTGTGCGCCCAGTTCCTGCAAGGCACCGCCCGCATCCCCCTGCAGGATCAGGTCGAACAGGTCCAGCACGCGGCCCCGGTCCGCCAGTCCCAGCATCGCGCGGACCTGATCAGCCGACGTCTCGCCCGCGCCATGCGAGATCGCCTGGTCGAGGATCGAGGTCGCATCGCGAGCGGACCCCTCGGCCGCGCGCGTGATCAGCGCCAGCGCCGCATCGGAGATCGGCGCCCCCTCGGCGGTGGCGATCTTGCGCAGCAGCGCCAGCATCACCTCCGGCTCGATCCGTTTCAGATCGAACCGCTGACACCGCGACAGGACGGTGACAGGCACCTTGCGGATCTCGGTGGTCGCAAAGATGAACTTCACATGCTCGGGCGGTTCTTCCAGCGTCTTCAGCAGCGCATTGAAGGCCGCGGTCGACAGCATGTGAACTTCGTCGATCACATAGACCTTGTAGCGCGCCGAGGCCGCCCGGTAGTGCACCGATTCAATGATCTCGCGGATGTCGCCCACGCCGGTGCGGCTGGCGGCGTCCATCTCCATCACATCGACATGCCGCCCCTCGGTGATCGAGCGGCAAGGCTCGCAGACCCCGCAGGGTTCGGTCGTGGGGCCGCCCGTGCCGTCGACGCCCACGCAGTTCAGCCCCTTGGCGACGATCCGCGCGGTGGTGGTCTTGCCGGTACCCCGGATGCCCGTCAGCATGAAGGCATGCGCGATCCGGTCCGCCGCAAAGGCGTTCTTCAGCGTGCGCACCATCGCATCCTGGCCGACCAGATCGGCAAAGGTTTCCGGACGGTACTTGCGCGCAAGGACGCGGTAGGCGGGCTGGTCGGACACGGGGACTCCTGTTGTGCAACAAGCTTAGACCGGGGGGATGGGGCGGGCAAGGCGCGACGCCGGACGAATGCAGTACCTTGCCCGCCGTTCGCTACCTCTTGCCGTCGAACCGCGACTTCACCGCGAGGCTTTTCTTGATCACCTTCCCGAATTTGCGCGCCCGTTCCCGCGCCTCGGCCGGGGTCTCGTTGTGGATGCGGTCTTCGCGCTTCAGCTTGTCCCACCGGTTCAGGCGCGCCTCGTCCAGACGACCCTCTTCGATGGCCAGGCGGATGGCGCAGCCGGGTTCGGCCTGGTGCGTGCAATCGCGGAACCGGCATTGGCCCAAAAGCTCGGTCACGTCCTCGAACACCGCATCGATCCCGTCAGAGGCATCCGCAAGGCTAAGCGCCCGCATGCCGGGCGTGTCGATCAGCCAGCCGCCCCCCGACATCGCATGCAAGGACCGGATCGTCGTGGTGTGCCGCCCGCGCGCATCGCTTTCGCGGATCGGTCCGGTGGCTCCGACAAGTCCGGTCAGGGTGTTCGTCAGCGTCGTCTTGCCCACGCCCGAGGACCCCAGCAGCGCCACTGTCTGGCCCTCTCGGCACCAGGCGCCCAAGGCCTTCGCGGCCTCCGGATCGCGCGCATCCAGCGCCAGAACGGTCAGGTTGCGCTGCAGTTTCTCTGCCTCGGCACGGTAGCTGTCGGCGTCCGTGCTGGTATCTGACTTGGTCAGCAGGATCACCGCCTCGGTCCCGGCCTCGGCTGACAGCGCCAGATACCGCTCCAGCCGCGCGGGGTTGAAGTCGGCGTTGCACGACGTGACGATGAACAACGTGTCCACATTCGCGGCGATCAACTGCACTGCGTTGCCGGTTCCCGCCGCCCGCCGGCTCAGTTCGGTCTTGCGATCAAGCAGACGGCAGATGCGTTCCCCGTCGGACAACACCCAGTCGCCGATGGCCAGGTCGCCCGCACTGATGGTTCCGGTAAAGGGCAGGGTCACCGCGCCATCTTGGCAAAGCCCGTCGATCCGGGCGCGGTGGACGCCTGCGATTCGGACGGGGGTCAGCAAAAGCTCGGCGTCGTCGAGTTGCGACAGAAAGAAATTCGTCCAGCCGAGGCCGGCAAGCGTGTGGTGTTGGGTCAACGGAAGCGTTCCTTGGAAACGTCAGAGGTGCCCGTTGCAGATCCGATACGGACGTGCGGGCGGCCAGTTCGGGCAAGAACGCGGCTGATGAGGGCGTGGTGCCTCAGCGCGACCCGGCCCGGAGCGATGCAACGACAGTCATTGGGCACCCTCCGTTCACAAGCGTATCAGGTGAGAGGCTGGACTTCTCAGGTAATTAAAATTCCTCAGCATAAACAAGTAGTTGCCAGAGGTCTCGATCTTCGTTTGTAGCAGCAGCTGGTGCCGTTGTTGTAGCAAGCCAGCCACTTTCTACCGTTATGATACGGCTAGCTTGACTGAGAAACAATTGCAACGTGCATCTTCAGACAGAGCCGCGACCTGATGGGCACGCTGAAGCTTTACTGGATGGGCAGTGCCCGCGCCGAATCCATGGGTGCTGACATCAAGCCCTGCGCCGTCGGCGATCTGCAGCAGTCCCCAAGGGCTGAGAAACCGGCGCGACTCTTCCACTAGCCCACTGGTTGCCGGGTCTTCACTCAGCAGGTTCCATAATAGCCCCGCGAGAAGCGGCAGTATTCTGCGGCCGCGCCAGAGCGGATCATAGCCGCGGCGATATCACGCCCGTCAGGGAGGACACATCGCGCGACGAGGCGTCCATACCGATCGATGTCAAGAATATCGCATCGCAGGGTGCTGCTGGAGATCAGACTACGCAGCGTGGAAGTTGCGGCCGATCCGCCTCGCTGGTCCCATTCTGGCGCATCGAGACCCCAGACCCGGATCCTGCGCGACTCACCACTCAACGTGAAGGTATCGCCGTCGAGAATCTTGCTGACCCGGGCTTCGATCCCGTCGGGCTGCTGTCCTTGCACTGCCTGCGCGAACACCAGGATTATCGATGTCGCAGCCACGACCGCCAGCAGTGTTGGAGCAACGCAAAACCAGCTGCGAACGCATTGACGGATATCTTGTTCTGCCATGAGGGCAGATGATGTCAAAAGAGGCCTTTCGGCAAGCATCCGCTCTCCATTTTGGGGGCTGAGGACGCATCTCTAGAGCACAAGGTTCCCTTGTCCCGGCACCGGGCACACAAATAGTTACGGCCTTGCCGCACTTGTCTGTGATTGGCCAACCCATGTTGGAACGACGCGCAGGCCGCTGCGTTTCAATCTGATCAGCGCGCCCTGCCACGGGTTGACCACGATACAGCCATGGTGGGTAGGAGGACCGCGTGTCGATACCAGTCAAACTGTTGTCAGTTTCTACAGCCCTACCACCATACTCCCTTTCGCAGCGCGAAGCCGCCACCGTCGCGCATGAGGCGTTTTCAACCCGTTACGACGATTTCGAGCGGTTGGTGAAGGTCTTCGAAAGCTCCGGCATCCTGCGGCGCTATCTGGTGCGTCCGATCGATTGGTATCTGGAACCGCTGGGATGGGCCGACCGCAATGCGGCCTATCTTGACGGCGCGCGGGCTTTGTTTGCAGAGGCCGCCACGCGGGCTTTGGCAGATGCGGGCTTGTCGGCATCGGACGTGGACACGGTTGTCACCATATCTTCTACCGGACTCGCAACCCCTGGGATTGACGCAAGCGTCGCAGAACGGCTTGGCTTTCGCAGCGACATCGAACGCATCCCGGTCTTTGGCTTAGGCTGCGCTGGTGGGGTGACCGGGATGGGGATCGGCGCAAGGCTGGCGCAGTCGCGGCCGGGAAGCTGTGTTCTGGTCGTCGCGGTCGAGACCTGTTCGGTGGCTTTTCGTTTGGACAAGTTGACCAAGGAAAACATTGTCGCAACCGCACTTTTTGGCGACGGCGCCGCAGCCTGTGTTTTACGGGCAGCGACGGGCGGGCTGGCAAGTGTGGAATTTTCGGGCCAACACACCTGGCCGGGGACGCTGGACATCATGGGTTGGAGCGTGGACGACAGCGGATTGGGCGTTATCTTTGACCGTGCCATTCCGCCATTTGCCGAAGCGAACATGGCACCGGCCGTCGCGGGCATGCTGGCCCGGCATGGTCTGGGACTGAACGATGTTGACCGCTTTGCATGCCATCCGGGGGGTGCCAAGGTGATCACCGCGCTTGAACGCGCCTTATCCTTGGATCAAGGCGCGCTGGATCACGAACGCGCGGTCCTCGCGGATTATGGCAACATGTCCGCCCCGACCGCCCTGTTCGTGCTGGATCGACTGATAAAGGACGCCCTGCCGCCCCGAACATTGCTGACGGCCATGGGGCCGGGTTTTACGGCCAGCTGCGTCTCGTTGCAGGCTGCAGCATGACGGGTGCGGCGCTTCTACTTGGGCTGGTAACCCTTGGGCGGCTGGGTGAGCTGTGGTTGGCCCGCCGCAACACTCAGGCGCTGCTGGCAAAAGGGGCGGTCGAGATTGCCCCGGGCCACTACCCGATGATCGTGATGCTGCATACCCTGTGGCTCTGCGCGCTGTGGATTTACGGGGTGGACCAGCCCGTCATGCAGGGGTGGCTTGCCGTCTTCCTTGCCTTGGAGGTGGCCCGGGTCTGGGTGCTGTCAACGTTGGGAAGACGCTGGACCACACGCATCATCGTCGTTCCCGGTGAGCAGTTGGTGGCGAGCGGCCCTTATCGCTATTTCAGCCATCCGAATTACATCGTGGTGATCGGGGAAATCGCAGTTCTGCCGCTCTGCCTGGGGCTGCCTTGGCTGGCGGTCATCTTCACGCTGTTGAACGCCGTCGTCCTGACCATTCGCATCCGTGCCGAGACTGCCGGGCTCATGCTGACCCGACCCCATGCTGCGGGCTGAACGCCTTCCAGCGGTTCAGGCATTCACCTGGTTGGGCTTTGCAGCGATGTGCGTCGGCATGTTCATGGCAATCCTCGATGTGCAGATCGTTGCCACATCGCTGCCGAATATCCAGCAGGCGCTTGGGATTGCCCCTGACCAGATGAGTTGGATTCAGACCTCTTATCTGATTGCCGAAGTCATCGCGATCCCGTTGACGGGAATGTTGATGCGGATCCTGACAATGCAGTGGCTGTTTGTGGTGGCGACGTCCGTCTTTGTTGGCGCATCGATCGGCTGCGCTGCCTCCGGGGGTTTTGCAGGCTTGATCGGATGGCGTGTTGTGCAAGGCTTGGCTGGCGGCACGCTGATCCCTTTGGTCTTTGCAGCGGTCTTTCTGTTGTTCCCGCCGCACCGGCAGGGCGTTGCAACTACGCTTGCTGGCGTTCTCGCGGTCCTGGCACCCACGGTTGGGCCAATTGTCGGCGGCTGGATCACGATTGCCTATTCTTGGCACTGGTTGTTCTTGATTAATGTGTTGCCGGGCATCGCAGCTGCTTTGACGGCGACGGTAGTCCTGCCACGGGCAAAGCCCCAGCTTGCCCTGATCCGAAGGCTGGACTGGCTTTCCCTTGGGATGCTCGCGCTCGCCCTTGCCGCGCTGGAAATCGCATTCAAAGAGGCACCACAGCGCGGCTGGACCTCTGGGCTCGTCGTCGGGTTGCTGACCTTGTCCACGGTCAATGGAATGGGCTTTTTGCGGCGAAGCCTGTCGGTTGCACTTCCGGTTGTCGATCTGAGCAACTTTGCCAACCGCAGTTTCGCGGTGGGTTGTATCCTCAGCTTTGTTCTTGGCATCGGGCTTTTTGGATCGGTCTACCTCATGCCCATATTTTTGGCCTATGTGCGCGGTTATGACTCGCTTCAGATCGGGACCATCCTGTTGGTCACAGGCGTGGCGCAGCTGTTGATGGCTCCGGTCGCGGTGGCGCTGGAGCAAAGGGCGGATGCCCGCACGCTGACGGCCGTGGGGTTCGCGCTCTTTGCGCTTGGGTTGGGCATGAGCGGGTTTCAAACCCCCCGAACTGACGGGAATGGCATGTTCTGGCCTCAGGTTGTCCGCGGTCTGGCAATCATGTTCTGCCTGTTGCCGCCAACCCGTCTTGCACTGGGCAGTCTTTCACCGGACCGCGTGCCTGATGCGAGCGGACTCTTCAACTTGATGCGTAATCTTGGCGGCGCCATCGGGCTGGCACTGGTCGACACTGTCATCTACACGCGCACCCCGGTTCATGGGATTGATTTGCTTGCGCGCCTGCAAACTGGTGACCAGGACACAGCCCTGTTTATCGGGATTCCGGCAGAGATGATTTCAGCCTTTCCGGCAGGCCCACCAAGTGGAGTGCTTTTGGCGCAGCTTGCACCGCTGCTGGAAAAGGCAGCTCTAACTTCGGCCATCAATGAGGCATGGTTTCTCATTTCGGCCTTGACTGTCGTTGCATTGCTTTGCGTGCCATTTGCCGGCATCCGGTCGGCAGTTGGCCCCACGGAATGAGGGTGCGAAAAGTCAGATACTTCCTGTGTTCCGCTCAGCCGCATTTGCAGCAATTGGTGCGCAGAGAGTGGCTAAGACGGACGGTCCGCATCGTTCTGGTTGGCGCCAAAATCAAGGAACTCGTCCATAAAAAGACTAAACAACTCTGTTCGCGAGCCTATTCCGGCCTTGTGAAAGATGGCACTTAATTGGGCTTTGATCGTGCCCTCCTTGGTCTTCCGCAAAAGTGCGATCTCGCAAATCTTCAGACCGCGAAGGGTCAGTAGCGCGATGTCGCTTTCCGCCTTGGACAAGCCCCAAGCCGCGAAGCGCGAGACAAGGATGTCATCAAAATGCCCTCTCAGCACCGCGAGACTGTCGCGCTGCCGCGTTTCAACCCGGCTGAGAATTTGCAGCTCGCGTCGCGAAAGATAGAATCCGACGAGCAGAAGGCCCACGGCCATCGTTTCGATAACGAGGTGCGCCAGCTGCCATAGTGTCAGACTCTGGTCTTTGACAAGATCGCTATGAAGTTCGGCTGCTATGTCCACGCCGAAAACCAACGCGCAGAAGAACTGGATCAAGGCAACACTCCGCAGCGAAGGCGACGGGCGGCGGAAGAAGCTGCGGCCTGCCGTGCTGATCGAGACGATGGAGGCCATTGCTCTACGCTCCTGAAGGGATGAAACGGAAAAGATGCAACTGCAAGACGTATGACGCCGATGCTATTTGCATAAACCAAAGTGCAAGAGGCTGCTTTGCTCCACATCAAGTCGGGATCGACTATTGCTTGCCGGGACACCAAGTAGTCCTGTTTTGCCTAGAGAATTGTTCATCTCCCGTCTTGTGACGCGGATGCTGAACGAGACGGGGTTGGGATGATCGCGAGGCCGTTCGAACCGGAAACTGCCAATTAAATCGAAGGAGAAGATTATGAAGCGGATGGTCGCGGCGGCTGTGACCTCTTTGGCTTTCGCGCTGTCTGGCGCAGTGCTTGCTGACGATGATGATGAGGATTACACCCACAAGCCAGAGGCACAGGATTTCATCCATGGATCGCCAGAGGTAGCCTCCGAAGCATGGACCTTGGCGGCCGGAGGTCGGATCTACGACAACTGGTGGGACGCGCTTGACCGTAGCGAGCCACAGGGCATCAACCCCGCCTATCCGGTTGCAATCAATAGCGATCAGACAGGCCCGGGGACATGGCGTTGCAAGGAGTGCCACGGCTGGGACTATCTGGGCAAGGATGGCATCTACTCGAAGGGAAGCCATTTCAGCGGCATCAAGGGGATCGACGGAGCAATCGGAAGACCCGCTGAAGAGATCGCCATGATGCTCCGCGATACAAACCACCCCTACACGGCCGAGATGATCACGGACGAAGAAATGCTGCGAGTGGCGGCGTTCGTCAGCCGGGGACAGGTCGATATGCGAGCCTTCATTGACTTTGAAACGCGCACCGTGAACGCAGGCAATTCAGATCGTGGTCGCGAGATCTTTCAGACAACCTGTGCGGCCTGTCACGGGTTTGACGGGCGTCTGATCGACTGGGGCGAAGACGGGGGACACAACTATGTTGGAACCGAGTCGCGTGAGGTGCCAGACGAGGTCATGCACAAGATCCTGAACGCGCACACCGGC
>JANPKV010000250.1:0-2570 GCA_031426185.1 Rhodobacterales bacterium
ACCGAAAAATATCCGCATGTCACCTTCTTTCTGAACGGCGGTCGCGAGGAACCCTTTCCCGGCGAGACGCGCGCCATGCCGAAATCGCCCAAGGTGGCGACCTATGACCTGCAGCCAGAGATGAGCGCCGCCGAGGTGTCCGAACATCTGGTGCAGGCGATCAACGCGCGGCTTGACCTGATCGTGGTGAACTATGCCAACCCCGACATGGTCGGGCATACCGGCATCCTGCCCGCTGCCATCAAGGCCTGCGAGGCGGTCGATCTTGGCCTTGGCCGCGCGCTAGAGGCCCTGGCGGCCGTCGGCGGAGCGATGATCGTGACCGCCGATCACGGCAATTGCGAATTGATGGTGGACCCGGTCACAGGTGGGCCGCATACCGCCCACACGATCAACCCGGTGCCCGTGGTGCTGATCGGCGGTCCTGCCGGTGCCCAGTTGCGTCAAGGCGGCCGCCTAGCCGATCTCGCCCCTACATTGCTGGACTTGATGGGCCTGCCGCAACCTCCCGAAATGACCGGCCGGAGCCTTCTTTTGGCATGAAATGCGCCTTTGCCTTGGCAATCTGCCTTGCACTTGCCCCGGCGGCGCGGGCGCAGACCGTGGCCGAACAGGCGACTGTCGCCGCAGCCGCCCTGCAAACCGCCATCACCAGCCTGCAAGAGGCCGAACGCGCAAAAGACCGGGTTGCCGCCCTGACCGAAACGATCCGTGCCTACGAATCCGGACTGTCCGCACTGCGCGAGGCCCTGCGACAGGCCAAGGACCGCGAGACGACCCTGACCCTGCAGTTCGACGCCAGACGGGACAAGGTGGCGCAGCTTTTGGCTGTTCTAAGCCGGATCGAGGCGCAAACGGGTCCATTGTTGTTGCTCCATCCGGACGGGCCGCTCGACACGGCGCGGTCCGGCATGATCCTGGCCGAGGTGACGCCTGCCTTGCAGGCAGAAGTCGATGTCCTGCGCGGCGACCTGGAGGAACTCAGCGACCTGCGCGCCTTGCAATCGAGCGCGAACGAGACTTTGGTGCAGGGCCTTGGCGCCGCACAGGCTGCGCGGACGGCGCTGAGCCAGGCAATATCGGACCGGACCGACCTGCCCCGGCGATTTACCGAAGACCCCGGGGCGCTGCGGACTCTGGTGGAAAATGCGGATACGCTGGAGGCCCTTGCTGCCGGGCTTGCACTGCCGGACGATGACGGCCAGGGCGGCGCGGACTTTGTTGCGGCCAAGGGCAAGCTGCCGTTCCCGGTTCAGGGCACGCTGATCCGCCGCGCCGACGAAGCGGACCCCACGGGCGTGCGCCGGCCCGGCCTGACCTTTGCCACACGCGCGCAGGCGCTGGTCACGTCACCGGTTGCCGCGACGATCCGTTATCGCGGACCCCTCCTTGACTACGGAAACGTGATTATTCTGGAGCCGGGCTTGGGCTATCTACTCATTGTCGCAGGGTGCGAGACCCTTTACGGCGAAGTGGGAGAAGTGATTGCGGCCAACGCACCCATCGGCCTGATGGGCGGCGGGTTGCCAGAGACCGGCAGTGATTCAGCCGGGACCACTGACGGTGCTGGTCAAAGAGAAACAGAAACGCTTTACTTGGAACTGCGGCTTGAGGCCAAGCCAGTTGATCCCGCAGAATGGTTTGCGGCGACGGCAGGGGCCCCCACCCCAACGGGAGACTAAGACCACGATGAGGAAGTTTGTTCTTGCCGCTTTGGGTGGCACTGTTGCGGGCGCTTTGATCACCACGCAGATCGCGGGACCGCTGGTGGCGCAGGAGGCGCGCGCGGATACGTCGGTTTATCAGCAGCTCGACCTGTTCGGCGATGTCTTTGAACGCATCCGCGCCCAGTATGTCGAAGAGGTCAAGACCGACGAGTTGGTGGAAGCCGCGATCAACGGCATGCTGACCTCGCTTGACCCGCATTCCAGCTTCATGTCCGCCAAGGATTTCGAGGACATGCAGGTCCAGACCCGGGGCGAGTTTGGTGGGCTTGGCATCGAGGTGACGCAGGAAGAGGGCTTCATCAAGGTCGTCTCACCGATGGACGACACACCCGCATTCAAGGCTGGCATGCAGGCTGGCGATTTCATCACCCATGTGAACGGCGAATCCGTTCTGGGTCTGATGCTGGACGAGGCGGTCGACATGATGCGCGGTCCGGTCGGATCGGAAATCATCCTGACCGTGGTGCGTGAAGGCACGCCGGAACCCTTCGACGTCTCCATCGTGCGTGACACCATCAAGCTGGTTGCCGTCAAGGGTCGCGTCGTCGGCAAATCCGTGGTGCTGCGCATCACCACCTTCAATGACCAGACCCAGCCCGGCGTCGAGGCGGAACTGGCCAAGGCCATCACCGAACTGGGTGGTGCCGAAAACCTTGAAGGTGTCGTTCTTGATCTTCGCAACAACCCCGGCGGCCTGTTGACCGAGGCCATCACCGTGTCCGACAGTTTCCTCGAAACCGGTGAGATCGTCTCCACCCGGGGACGTTCCGCCGAGGACGGCGAGCGGTTCAATGCTGGCCCCGGCGATCTGGCCAACGGCAAACCCATCGTTGTCCTGATCAA
>JANPKV010000251.1:0-9240 GCA_031426185.1 Rhodobacterales bacterium
GGTCTGGTTGCCGGTGTCGCCTGCTTCTTCTTCGTGGCCTACGTCAAGAACATGTTCCAGTTGGATGACAGCCTGGACGTGTTCGGCATCCACGGCCTTGGCGGGATCATCGGGGCCATCGCGACCGGCATCCTGGTCAACCCGGCGCTGGGTGGGGCTGGCATACCGGACTACACCTCGGTTCCCGGCACGCTGCAGGTGGGCGCCTATGACTTCGGCTTCATGCTGACGGCGCAGATCAAGGCGGTTCTCTTCACCATCGCCTTCTCCGGGATCGGGTCGTTCATCCTGTTCAAGCTGGTGGACCTGACGATGGGTCTGCGCGTGAAGGAAGAGGTCGAGCGCGAAGGTCTGGACGTCGCCGAACACGGTGAGCGTGCCTATAACATGTAACGAGTTTACCCGGGGCCTCCCTCCTCCCTGGCCCCGGTTACGACGCTGACGGGATCCTCCCCCCTTTGGCGAGACTGAACCGGCCCGCAGGTCCTCCCCCTGCGGGCCGATTTTTTACTTGCGACAGGGACCCCCGACGAGACCATCCCCGCCTTGGGGTCTTTTGCCCTTTCGGAGCAACCGGCTGCTGTCTATCGTTGCGACATCCCCGAAAGGCCTGAGATGACTGACCTTGCCCCCGCCACAGTACCCAATGGTCGCGCGCTCCGGGGTATCTTGCTGATCATGACGGCAGTGTTCCTTTTTGCCTTGGCCGATGTCATCGGCAAACACCTCTTTGGTCTGTATTCGGTGGCGCTGGTGATGGTCGTGCGCAATTTCGTCACGCTGGGGATGCTTGGGGCGATCTTCGGGCCGACCGAGGGGCGCGCCCTGTGGCGGACCGACAGGACCGGCCTCGTGATCCTGCGCGCTGTCAGCGTCGCCTTCGGGTCCCTGACCTTCGGGCTTGCACTGACCCTGATGCCATTGGGTGAGACGGTCTCGATCGTGTATCTGTCGCCCTTTGCCGTCATGATCCTGGCAGGGCTGTTCATGGGAGAGCGGGTGACGATGGGGGCCTGGATCGCCACCCTCGTCGGCTTTGCCGGCATCCTGCTGATCGTGCGCCCCGGCAGTGGGCTGGCCCCCTGGGGCGTCGTTTATGGGCTTTTGAACGCGGGCTGTGCCACGGCCTACGCACTTTTCTCGCGTCTCCTTGCGCGCACCGAAACAACCGTTGCGATGTTGTTTTACAATGCGGTCACCGCCCTGGTTATCTTTGGCGGCATCATCGTGTTTGCAGGTGCCGGTCCGATGCCCGACCTGGAGGATTTCGGGTTCATGCTTCTGTTGGGCGCGCTTGCGTCGGTGGGGCATTTTCTGTTCACGCAAGCCTACCGCGAAGCCCCGGCCTCGCTATTGGCCCCGGTCAATTACATGCACATGGTCTGGGCGGGGTTGCTGAGCTGGATCGTCTTTCACCACCTGCCCGACCCGATCAGCCTCGGTGGCATGGCGCTGGTGCTGCTGGCCGGCGTGTCCGTCGCCCTTCAGTCGCGCCGCCCGCCCTGAAGTACCCCGGCCACGGCCGTCGCAAGGATCGGGACAGTGCGCGCATTCAGCCCCGCGATGTTGATGCGGCTGTCGCCGACCATGTAGATGCCGTGGTCGTCGCGCAGGGTGTTCACCTGCGTCTCGGTCAGGCCAAGCCGGCTGAACATGCCCCGGTGATGCGCCACAAAGTCAAACCGGTCGGAATTCGTGGCCTGCCGCAGTGCGTCAGACAGCGCGCGGCGCAGGGCCAACATGTTTTCCCGGACCTCTTCCAACTCCGCCATCCAGTCGGCGCGCAAGGCCGCGTCGCCCAAGATCATCGTCACGAGGCGCGCGCCATGGTCTGGGGGAAAGCTGTAATTCTGGCGATTGAGGAAATTCAGGTTGCCCTGCACGATCCCCTTGCGTGACGGCGACCCCAGCGCAATCAGCAATCCCGTCCGCTCGCGGTAGATCCCGAAATTCTTGGAGCAGGAGGCGGCGATCAGCACTTCGGGAAAGCGCGCGGCAATCGTCCGGGTCGGGCCGGCATCCGCCTCAAGCCCGTCACCGAACCCCTGATAAGCCAGATCGATGAACGGGACCGCACCCCTGGTTTCCATCAGTTCCGCAACCGCAGCCCACTGCGCGGCGTCAAGATTGGCCCCGGTCGGATTGTGACAGCAGCCGTGCATCAGGACCACATCGCCACGCGCGACCCCCTGCAGGTCCGCGATCAGGCCGTCGAAATCGATCCCGCCCGTGACCGCGTCGAAATAGCGGTATTCGCGCATCGGCACATCCAGGTAACGCAGGATCGACGGATGGTTGGGCCAGCTTGGGTTCGACACCCAGACCGTCGCCCCCGGCGAGGCTTTGCGGACCAGCTCAATCCCCTGTCGGAACGCGCCGGTCCCGCCCGGTGTCGCAACGGCCGCCGCGCGGTCATCAAAACCCGTTCCAAGGATCATTGCGGTCAGGGCCACGCCGAATGCCGGGTCGCCCGCCAAGGTGGTATAGGTCTTGGTCGTCTCGACCTCCCACAACCGCTTTTCCGCGGCCTTCACCGCCCGCATTACGGGCGTCAGCCCGGTGGCATCCTTGTAGACACCGACGCCAAGGTCGATCTTGTCTGTCCGCGGGTCATCGCGGAACATCGCCATCAGCTTCAGGATGTTGTCCAGCGGTTGGGCTGTCAGCGCGTCAAGCATGAAATGACTCCGAACGGTTGCGACTACGAAGAAGGGCCGGTTTCGACGCCCAGATCGTCATACATACCCCATTCCGCCCAGGACCCGTCGTAAAGCGCATGATCGCGGTGGCCCATGCGTTCCAGCGCCAGTGACAGGATCGCAGCCGTGATCCCCGACCCGCAGGTTGTGATAACCGGCCGGGACAGATCCACCCCCGCGGCGTGAAAGACGTCCTGTAGGGCGGGCACAGGCTTCATCGTGCCATCCGCGTTCAAAAGCGTTGCATAATGCACATTGCGCGCGCCCGGAATATGGCCCGATCGCAAGCCCGGGCGTGGTTCCGGCGCGGTTCCGGCGAAACGCGCGGGACCCCGCGCGTCGACAATCTCGGCCTCGCGCAGCTTGGCGGCATGGGCCACCTGGGTCACATCCTTGACGAGGTGGTTCTGGCGGCTGACCGTCATGTGACGGTCGCGAAGTATCGGGGGCATGTCCTCCAGCTCCCGCCCTTCGGCGCGCCATTTCGGCAGCCCACCATCCAGCACCGCCACATCCGTCTTGCCCATGAGCCGAAACAGCCACCACACCCGCGCGGCACTGAACAAGCCCGCGCCGTCATAAACCACCACCTGATGCCCGTCGCCTACACCCATCGCGCGCATCCGGCTTACGAATTTTTCCGGACGGGGCGCCATATGGGGCAGCGGGGTACGCTGGTCGCTGATTTCGTCGATGTCGAAAAACCGCGCTCCGGGAATGTGCCCTGCGGCATATTCGGCCACCGCGTCACGCCCCGCATCGGGCAGATACCAGCTGGCATCGAGGATGCGCAGGTCCGGGTCCCGCAGATGCTGCGCCAGCCAGGCGGTTGACACCAGGGTTCGGGGATCGTCGGACGGCGCGTTGGTCATGTGCAAGCCTCATGCGGTCTGGGATCGCAAATACCCCGCCAAGGGGCATGAGGGCAAGCATGGGTTCCACGGGCGCAACGCAGCGCCCGTGGAAAATCGTCAGATCAGGTTTTCGCCATCATGTTCTTGATGGCACCGATGATCGCCATCAGAACGCCGCCGCCGACACCGCCGCCCGCGACGGACGAGATGATCGCCCCGATATCCAGACTGGAGGCCGCAGCCGCAGCGTCGGCAGCACCGGCACCACCCATTGCGTTCAGGAGATAACCGCCAAGCGCACCCCCGAGCACCCCGACAATGGAATTGCCAGCCGTCCCCAGGCTCAGGTTCTTCAGCAATGCGCCCGCGACGTTGCCGCCCAGCGCCCCAGCAATAAGCTGGATGATCAGTTCGATACCCATCGTGCAATCTTTCCCTTTTTCGCCGGTTCACCAAAGACAGTGCCGGCTGTTTCTACTTGATCCAAAGACCCTGAAAACGTCTTCAGACAGGCGGAAAATTGCCAGATGGTTTCGATTCATGCAACAATTGCGTCATTTCGCGCGGATTTCACATGCAATATGTCACAGATTTAAACCTGTCATTCTGCACGACAGGAAGAGTGTTGAGCGTGGTTTTAAGGTGCCGACGCGTTCAGAACGCGTGATGTTTGGCACAGTTAGCCCGCCCCGACAGCCTGCCTAATTCGGCGACATGTCGCGCGGGCAGGGGCGCAGCAGCCAAGGCCTAGCCCTTGGTGCCCTCTTTCAAAAGACGCGCCTTTTGCCGGCCCCAGTCGCGCTTGGCCGAGGTTTCGCGCTTGTCGGACTGATTCTTGCCCTTGGCGACGCCCAGCTTGATCTTCACCACGCCGCGATCGTTGAAGTACATTTTCAGCGGCACGATGGTCATCCCTTCGCGCCCCACCGCGTTCCACAACCGTGACAGTTCCTTGCGGGACACCAGCAGCTTGCGGCGGCGGCGTTCCTCATGCCCAAACGTCTTGGCTTGCAGATAGGGCGCGATATAGCCATTGATCAGCCACAGCTCGCCCCCCTCGACCGAGGCGTAGCTTTCGCCGATGTTGGACCCACCCTGACGCAGGCTTTTCACCTCCGACCCCAACAGCATGATCCCCGCCTCAAGGTCGCTTTCGATGTAGTAGTCGAACCGCGCCCGGCGGTTTTCTGCAATCAGCTTGGAATTGGGATCGGATTTCTGCACCATGATCGCCACGAGATAGGCGAGCGTCGCGCGCGAGTCCAGATCACGAAGGGAATGCCCGCCATGCTCATACAGATTGCCATCGGCTCAGGTCTTCTTCTCGCCTCGATCCTGATCGCCGCAATCAGCGCCTGGGCGATGGAAGTCATGTTTCTGCGCGGTCACGACTGGCTGATGCGCGAACCGCACCGCCCCAAGCTCATGGTACTGATTTCAGGTGTGTCGCTGTGGATCCTTGGCATCATCACGGCGGGCGTCTGGCTTTGGGCAGGCGCGCTTTATAGCCTTGGAATTTTTTACACTTTCGAAGAGTCGGTCTATTTCGCGATCGTGTCCTACACCACGCTTGGCTTTGGCGATGTGCTTTTGCCCAAGGAATGGCGTTTGCTGGCGGGGATGGCGGCGGCCAACGGTCTGTTGAACTTTGGCCTGCTCACCGCCCTTTTGGTCGAGGCACTGCGCCATGTCCGCCTTGGTCAGGTCGAAACGCGGCGCAACGCTTCGGGCAAGTAGCGCACCGGATCAGCGGCGATGACCGGGGCCTGGACAAGGCCAGGGCAGAAAAGCCGCGTGCCGGAGTTCGTCCAGATCACTTCGTCTTCGGCAAAGATCGGCGTCACGCATTCAAGCGCACGTTCCAGCCTGACAAACTTGGCGCCACGGCGCCCGACCAGGGTGCTTGCAGCACAGTGCAGGTGCAATCCGTCATGGTCATCAAGCACCAGGATCTGATCCGGCAAGACATCCAGATCGCTGCAATTGTCAAAGCTGCCGCCCGGCAAACGCACGACCAGGGTTCCTGCGGCAAGCACCCGACGGTCCAGAGCCAAAACCGGACGCGCTCCCCCTTCGATGGTGTGAACCCCGGTGCCGATCCGCAACCCTTCGGCGGCAAGCCAGCCTTGCGTCGTGTCAACCAGCGTCCCTGCGGTCAAACCGGTCTGCTGCGAGGTGACGGGCATAGCGGCATCAAAGTCAAAGCGGGTGGCGTCTTGCATGAACATGGGATGTCTCCGATCTGGTGCGACGTTAATGTGTGTGGCGGGCTTCACCGCGCTGTTGACAAAGAAGCACCGGGATTTTGCCATTTTTGTGCCTTGATTGGGGCTGGGTCACGGCATTGATCGGGGCCGGGAAACACAACCGGCCGGGCGCTGCGGACCGTCACCGAAAGCCGGTGATCTTAACGTTCCGTTACCCAAGAAACCCATAAAATCTTAGGGTTTTGGGTCCCGAACGGCCCCGCGACCCAGGCGATTCGGACCTTGGCCACGCGCCCTGCTCGTGGTCAGCGTGTAGATGCCGGAGGCCACCACCAGTGCGGCCCCGATCCACGTCGCCGCATCCGGCCGCTCGCCAAAGATCGCGATGGCAAGGATCATCGCGAAGACCAGCCGCGTGTACCGAAAGGGCGTCACCACCGACACCTCGCCCGTCCGCATCGCCCCGGTCAGGGCATGATATCCAAACATGCCGAACACGCAGGCCCCCGCCAGCAGCGCGAACCCGTTCAGGTCAGGCCAATGCGCGCCGCCGCTCCACCCCAGCAGGATCGCCCCCGCCAGACCCAGCACCCCAAAGCCGAGCGTCCCAAGCTGGCGGTTCGACAGCCCGATCGGGGCAGCCCTGGTCGCGAGATCCCGACCCGCAAACCCGATCAGCCCGACCACGGCCAGCAACGACAGGACGGAAAACCCCTCCAGCCCCGGGCGTAGAATGATCAACACGCCGCCGAACCCGATGACCACTGCCAACCAGCGCTGCCAGCCGACCTTTTCGCCGAAGATCACCGATGCTGCCGCCACCACCAGCAACGGCGTCGCCTGCAGGATCGCGGATGTGGTCGACAATGCCGTCAGCGCGATGGACAACCCGTAGAACGACCGCCCCACCACCTCGAATGCCGACCGCACCAGCATCGCCGGGCTGAGGAATGCGCGCGGTAACAGCGCCTCGCCCTGCGCGCGTGCCATCAGGCCAAAGGTGATCACCCCGACGACGCTCATCATCAGCAAGACCTGCCCCAGCGGCATCGCCCTTGACGCGGCCTTGATGAACACATCCTCCACCGCGAACCCGGCCATGGACGCGGTCATCAGAATGCTGCCGCGCAGATTGTCGGATTGGGGCAAGTGCTGCTCCTCGCAGGCTGGGGCGCCATGACTGCACCCCGCCTCCCGCAGGGTCAAGGGCCGAACGGGAGGCCTCGCGCGCCTGTCTTTTCATCTGCAAGGATGACCAGTAGACCAACGAAGATGAAACCCGATCAGCACAGCACGCTTGCCACCCTCTTTGTCATTCTGACGGGGACGCTATGGGGACTCTACTGGGTTCCGGTGCGCAAACTGGGCGAATTTGGCCTGCAAGGGGCCTGGGGCACGCTGGCCATCGTCGTTGCCGCCACGGTGCTGCTTGCCCCCTTTGCCTGGCACGCCCGCGCGCGCCTTGGCACTGCGAACAGAATCGGCCTCGCCTCGGTTGCTCTGGGCGGGTTTGCCTTTGCGCTTTATTCCATCGGATTCCTTTATGGCCGCGTCGCGATCATCGTCATCCTGTTCTTTTTGACCCCGGTATGGAGCACCCTGATCAGCCGCTTTGTCTTGGGAAGTCCCACCACTTGGACACGCATCGTCGCGCTTGTGATTGGGCTGGCGGGCCTGCTCGTCATACTCGGCGCGGACGGTCAGATCCCGTTCCCGCGGGGAATTGGTGAATGGCTGGCCCTGATATCTGGCATCCTGTGGTCGGTCGCCACCACCGGCATCAACGCGAAATCGGACACGGCTCCCGGCGAGACTGCCTTTGTCTTTGCCGCCGGGGCCGCCCTTGGCACGCTGATCCTGGCCCCGATGTTGGAGCCGCTGCCGACGACATTGTCCCATCCCGGGCAAGCAGCCCTCTGGATCATGGCTGCTGGCGGACTTTGGTGGGGGCTGTCGATGGCCGCGCTGATGTGGGCAACGGCAAGGCTGGAACCTGCCCGCGTCGGCATCCTGCTGATGGCAGAGGTTCTGGTCAGCGCCGCTTCCGCCGCCATCCTTGCCGGTGAACATCTGGGGCCGCTGGAACTGACGGGTGGCGCGATGGTCGTGCTGGCAGGCGTGCTGGAGGTATGGCCGCAGCGCACAGGCGGAAACGGGTCAGGCGCCCATCCGCACTGAAGGGCGTTCAAGGTTCACCCCCCACCGAATTGCCGGCAGAGGGCCATGTTGGCCGTTCAGCTGATCACGCCTGCATGCACCATGGCTGCCTTGATCCGTGCCTTGGTGCTGTCGGTCAACCCAACCAACGGCAACCGGACCTCCTGCGCACACAAGCCCAGCAGCGACAGCCCGTATTTCGCGCCGCACAGCCCCGGTTCAATGAAGATTGCCTCGTGGAGCGGCATCAGACGGTCCTGGTATTTCAGCGCGGTCGCATAGTCCCCCGCCAGCGTCGCCGCCTGAAACTCGGCGCAGAGTTTGGGGGCGACGTTGGCCGTCACCGAAATGCAGCCCGTCCCGCCATGTGCATTGAACCCCAATGCCGTGGCATCCTCGCCCGACAGCTGGATGAAATCCGCACCGCACGTCATGCGCTGCATCGAGACACGTTCGATCTTGCCCGTCGCGTCCTTGACGCCGATGATCCGGGGCAATCGCGCCAGCTCTCCCATCGTGTCAGGCATCATGTCGATCACCGACCGGGGCGGGATGTTGTAGATGATGATCGGCAAGGCGCTGGCCTCGTGCATCGCCGTGAAATGCGCGATCAGCCCGCGTTGCGTCGGCTTGTTGTAATAGGGCGTCACCACCAGTGCTGCATCCGCGCCGACCTTTTCGGCGTGGCGGATCAAGTCGACCCCCTCTGCCGTGTTGTTGGAACCTGCCCCTGCCACGACCGGCACGCGGCCCGCGACCGTCTGCACCACCACCTCGATCACCTTGCGGTGTTCGTCATGGCTCAGCGTCGGGCTCTCGCCCGTGGTGCCGACGGGCACAATCCCGCTGGAGCCTTGGGCGATGTGCCATTCGACAAGGTGCTTCAGCGTGTCCAGATCCAGCGCGCCGTCCTTGAACGGCGTTACCAGTGCGGGAAGGGAACCCCTTATCCGTGTGTGGATCATGGCACGCGTCTCCTGGATGCGCCCCTGACTCGGGGTCGCCGTTGCAAACGAGGCTCTTCCTACCCGCCCGCCCCCGGCTTGCCAAGCACCGCCGGCGCAGCCCCTGCAATGACACTATCGTGGGTTGTAGGTCGTTGCGCGCTTTGGCAGAATCGGACCCATGAACATGCCCGCGACCTTTCCCCGCCTGATCCGACCGTTTCTTGTCATCCTTGCCCTCATCCTGCCGCCTGTCGCGCGGGCTGATGAAGTTCAGGCGATGCGCACCGCGCTGGAGCTTGCTTCGGGCAAGGATTGGGATGGCGCGCTGGCTGTCGCCCCGTCCGGTGTCGGGCGCGACGTGATCGACTGGCAGCGC
>JANPKV010000252.1:0-10059 GCA_031426185.1 Rhodobacterales bacterium
GACCCAGATCGTCGATGCCGGCGTGACCCAGCCGGTCCAATCCGCGGTGCTGGAGGCCAACATTCCCGAAAGCATGCGCGACGCGGGTGACCAGTGGTTCGGTCTGACGGCGCGGGCGCGGATCGTTTACGCCAGCAAGGAACGCGTGCCGCTGGGCGAAGTGACGACCTATGAGGGCCTCGCTGATCCCAAGTGGAAAGGCCGTATCTGCACGCGGTCCGGCACGCATGATTACAACGTCGCACTGACGGCCGCCGTCATTGCCCACCACGGCGACGAGGCCGCAAAGACCTGGCTTGAAGGGTTGAAATCCAATCTCGCCCGCAAGCCCGAAGGCGGGGACCGCGATCAGGTTCTGGCCATCGCGGCAGGCGAATGCGACATCGCCATCGGCAATACCTATTACATCGGCCAGATGCTGGCAGACCCCGAACAAAAACCGGCCGCCGAAGCGGTCAACATCATCTTCCCGACCTTCGAAGGCGATGGCACCCATCTGAACATCTCGGGCATCGCAATGACAAAGGCGGCACCGAACAAGGACAACGCGCTGAAGTTCATGGAATGGTTGTCGGGCGACGAGGCCCAGAAGATCTATGCCGAGACGAACAACGAATACCCCGTGAAACCGGGCGTCGAGCGTTCGGCCCTCGTGGCAAGCTGGGGCGAGTTCACGGCAGACTCCGTGTCGCTGACCGACGTGGCTGCCTTGCGTTCGGACGCGTTGAAACTGGTGGAAACGGTCGACTTCGACGGCTGACGCGGTCCCAATCGACCTGATCAGCGGTGAAAGAGGGCCCCTGAGGCCCTCTTTTGCATATGTGGGCCCCGTTGGCCTGTCATCGCTGTTGGCGGAGGCCAGCCGTCAATTTCCGGTCCGGGCAGGGGATCGCCTGTCCGGTCCACGGGGCGCGCGTCCCCGTATGGACAAATCCTGCCACCTGCCGTTTCTTGGCCGCCGAATCACAGGAGTTGTTCCATGCCCCGCGACATCATCATCGACACCGACCCGGGCCAGGACGACGCCGTGGCGATCCTGCTGGCCCTGGCCAGCCCCGAGGATGTGACCGTGCTCGGGATCACTGCGGTTGCAGGCAATGTGCCGCTGCGCCTGACCGAAAAGAATGCGCGCATCATCTGCGAACTGGCGGGGCGGCCCGATATCAAGGTGTTTGCCGGTTGCGACCGGCCGCTGGTCAACCCGCTTGTCACGGCAGAGCATGTGCATGGCAAGACCGGCCTCGATGGCCCGCAGATGGCCGACCCGGTGATGGCGCTGCAACCTGCGCATGCCGTCGATTTCATCATCGACACGTTGCGCGCCGCGCCTGCGCATACCGTGACCTTGTGCCCCCTCGGCCCCCTGACCAACATCGCGACCGCTTTTCGCCGCGCCCCCGACATCGTGTCCCGGGTGCAGGAAATCGTGCTGATGGGCGGCGCCTATTTCGAGGTCGGCAACATCACCCCGGCGGCCGAGTTCAACATCTATGTCGACCCCCACGCCGCCGAGATCGTCTTCAAGTCCGGCGTGCCGCTGGTGGTGATGCCACTTGATGTGACGCACAAGGCCCTGACCAATCATGCCCGCGTTGCGGCGTTCCGCGCGCTTGGCACCGAAGCGGGCCGGATGGTTGCCGAATGGACCGATTTCTTTGAACGGTTCGACATGGAGAAATACGGCTCCGAAGGCGCGCCGCTGCACGACCCTTGCGTCATTGCCTACCTGATCCGCCCCGAACTTTTCAGCGGACGCCACATCAATGTGGAAATCGAGACGCGGTCCGACCTGACGATGGGGATGACCGTGGCGGACTGGTGGCGCGTGACCAAGCGGCCGGCCAACGCCATGTTCATGCGCGACATCGCAGCGGACGGGTTTTATGCGCTGTTGACCGAACGTCTGGCGCGGCATTGACAAAGCCTTGACAAGCCGCTCGTCGGCGGTGTCCCTGCCGCCCGACCGGATCGTGCGATCGTCTCCTGACGCAACGACCACGGCTCAGCAAAACCGAGGGGTGCCATGGCACTGGAAGATGCCAAATCCGAAGTCGATACCGCTTTCACCCGCAAGGGTCCGCGCGGGTATGCGTTTGAAAACGCGTTCGGGGGGGCGACGTCGTTCTTGCGCCGCAGCTACACCAAGGATCTGACCGGGGTCGATCTGGCGGTGACCGGCGTGCCGTTCGATCAAGCCGTGACGCACCGCCCCGGGGCAAGGTTCGGCCCCCGGGCGATCCGTGAGGCGAGTAGCCTGATGCCTTATGATCCGCCTTACGGCTGGCCGACCAATCCGCTGGAAGAGATGACGATCATCGACTACGGCGATCTTGCGTTCGACTATGCCAAGGTTGCGGACTTTCCCGACGCGCTGACGGCGCATATCCGTACGGTCCTTGGTGCAGGCGCCGGAACCATCGTTTTGGGAGGGGATCACTACATCACCTTTCCGATCCTGCGTGCCTATGCCGAAAAGTTCGGCCCGCTGGGCGTGGTGCATTTCGATGCCCATTCCGACCTCTGGCCCGATGACGACCTGTCGCGGATCGACCACGGCACGATGTTCTACAAGGCCGTGAAAACCGGCATCGTGGACCCCAAACGGTCCGTCCAGATCGGCATCCGCACGACGACCGAAGACTATCTTGGCGTCCATGTCATCGACGCGCGCGAGGTGCATGAAAAGGGCGTCGCGGCGGCGGTCGCCAAGGCGCGCGACATCGTCGGCGACAAGCCGACATATGTGACCTTCGACATCGACTGCCTGGATCCATCGGCCGCGCCGGGCACGGGCACGCCGGTCTGGGGCGGTCTGCACAGCTGGCAAGCCGCTGCCGCCTTGCGAGACCTTGCGGGCATCAACATGGTCGGGGGTGATATTGTGGAAGTCTCCCCCCCATATGACACCTCGGGGGCCACCGCGATTGCCGGCGCACATGTCGCGTATGAGTTGGTCTGCCTTTATCACTGGGCGCGAACGATGCGATGAAACGGAGAACCGGGGTCATGTTCTGGGCGATAGCCTTCGCGATCATCGCAGCCTTGGGGCTGCTGGCCTGGATTAGGTTTGCCCCCGTCGACGTGGCGACATGGCATCTGCCGGTGCCGACCGATGCGCAGATCCTGGAGGGCGCTTGCGCGGACGGGGTGACGACACTGACCTCGGTAGGCGGTGGGCGATCTTCATGCACCCTGTCGGACCCGCCGCAATCGGTGCTGGCGCGCCTGGACGCGGTCGCGATGGCCTCGCCGCGCACGATCCGCCTCGCCGGAACTCCGGACGAGGGGCGCATCACCTGGGAAACCCGCAGCCAGTGGATGGGCTTTCCCGACTATACCACGGCGCAGGTGACCGACACGTCCGGGATGACCCGGCTTGACATCATCGCCCGCCAGCGGTTCGGGTCGGCAGACATGGGTGTCAATGCAGCGCGACTGACCGACTGGCTGTCGCGGTTCTGATCTTGCGCCTTTGGGTGCGCGCGGGTTGGACATTCCCCGGTCTCTGTCCCCCTTGACCGCCTGACCCATCCGCGCCAAACCCGGCGCCATGGTTCCCTTGGACAAACTTGCACAGATCACCCAGCGCTTCGAGTTTCTCGAGGCAAAGCTGAACGCCGGGGCAACCCCTGCGGAAATCGCGACGCTCAGCCGCGAATATTCCGACCTGAAACCTGTGGCGGATGAAATCGTCCGCTACCGACGCGCGCTGGACGACCTCGCCGAAGCCGAGGCCATGCTTGCCGACCCGGAGATGAAAGCCCTGGCCGAGGACGAAATCCCCGCCCTCAAGGCCCGCATCCCGGAGATGGAGGTTCGCCTGCAACTGGCGCTGTTGCCGAAAGACGCCGCCGATGCGCGCCCCGCCATCATGGAAATCCGGCCAGGCACAGGCGGCGACGAGGCCGCCTTGTTCGCGGCCGACCTGTTGAACATGTATCGCCGCTACGCGGAATCCCAAGGCTGGACATTCGAGGTTCTGGAACAGCAAGACAGCGAGTTGGGCGGCATCAAGGATGTATCCGTCCATATCGCGGGCGAGGGCGTGTTTTCCAAGTTGAAGTTTGAATCGGGCGTCCACCGCGTGCAGCGCGTTCCGGAAACCGAGGCGCAGGGGCGCATCCACACCTCTGCCGCCACCGTTGCCGTCCTGCCAGAGGCCGAAGAGGTGGACCTTGTGATCCCGACATCCGACATCCGGATCGACACGATGCGCGCCTCCGGGGCAGGGGGCCAGCACGTCAACACGACCGACAGTGCCGTGCGGATCACCCACCTGCCCACCGGAATCATCGTGACGTCGGCGCAGAAATCCCAGCACCGCAACAAGGAAATGGCGATGCAGGTCCTGCGCGCGCGGCTTTATGATCTGGAACGGTCCCGCGTCGACGACGCCCGCGCCGCCGACCGCAAGGCGCAGGTGGGATCGGGTGACCGGTCCGAGCGCATCCGCACCTACAACTTCCCGCAGGGCCGGATGACCGACCACCGCATCAATCTGACGCTGTATTCGCTGAACCAGATCATGGCGGGCGACCTTGGCGGCGTGGTGGAGGCGCTGGTGGCGCATGATCAGGCCGCCAAGCTGGCCGAGATGGAAGGATGACGATCCAGACCATCCGCGAGCATCTGACCTGGGCCACACATGCGCTGACCGAGGCAGGCGTCCCGGACGCGGCCCGCGACGCCCGCAAGCTGATGGCGCATCTGATGGACGAGCCCATTCACCGCATGGCAACCCAGGATACCCGTGAACTGGAACCTGCCCGCCGCCGCCTTTATAGCCAGATGATCGCGGAACGGCTGGCGCGCAAACCTGTCAGTCGGATCATCGGCCAGCGCAGTTTCTGGAAGCTTGATTTCGACATCTCGGCCGCGACGCTTGATCCCCGCCCCGATACCGAAACGCTGGTCGAGGCGGCACTGTCGGCCCCGTTCAGCAAGGTGCTGGACCTTGGCACCGGCTCGGGCTGCATCCTGGTGTCGCTGCTGCACGACCGGCCCGATGCGGTGGGGCTCGGCACCGACCTGTCGGAGGCGGCCCTGACCACGGCGCGCGAAAATGCGCAACGCCACGGTCTGACCGACCGCGCCCGTTTCCTGGCCTGCGACTGGTTTGCCGGCGTGGAGTGCCGGTTCGATCTGATCGTCTCCAACCCCCCCTATATCGCCGAGGCAGAAATGGCGGGTCTGGAGCCCGAAGTGCGCGACCATGATCCCCGCACGGCCCTGACGCCCGGCGGGGATGGTCTGGATGCCTACCGCGCCATTGCGGCAGGTGTGGCCGCATATCTGATGCCTCGTGGGCGTGTCTTTCTGGAAATCGGTCCGACCCAAGGTCCCGCGGTCGCCCGGCTTTTGGCGGGCGGTGGGCTGGCGGACATCCGGATTCTGCCCGATCTGGACGGGCGGGACCGCGTGGTTGCAGCGCGCGCGCCCGGCCAGTAGGGGGATTCGCGTCACATATCGGCAGCGTTTTATGGGTTTCTCCGCCCAACTTGTCGAAAACTTCCAGAATCGGCTTGTCAGGCGGCACATGCCATGATTACTCAAACCACGCGAAAGGGGTGCTGGGTGGTGCGATCACCATGGCGCCCGTGACCCCCGCGCAACTGCCGCCTTTGCTCGACGCGTCCCTTTAGGGGCATGGCACCAGACAGGTGCTGATCAGTCGGATGAAGCCGGATCATCTGGATCAAAGGACAAGATGAGATCTTCCAAGTCCCGCTCGCGTTCAAAGACGAACCGCCCGCGCACCCTCGGCAACATCATCAACCGCGTCTTCGACAGCTCCGGCCCCGAAGGCAAGGTGCGTGGAACCCCGCAGCAGCTGATTGAAAAATATCAGCAGCTTGGCCGGGATGCACAGTTGTCCAACGACCGCGTTGCGGCCGAGAACTTCATGCAGCACGCGGAGCATTACACCCGCCTGCTGGGTGAGGCGATGCGCGAAATGGCGGTTGAACAAGAGGCCCGTCAGGCCCAGCAGCCGATGCAAGGCCAGCCCTACAATGGCAACGGCAACGGCAACGGCCAGAATTCCAACCAGCGCGGCGACCGTCCCGAATACCGCAACGATCGCGCCGAGGGCGGCCAGCAACAGCAGCCGCGCTTTGATCAGCAACGGGGCGATGGGCAGCGGGGCGATGGCCAGCGCAATGATCAACAGCGCAATGACCAACAGCGCAACGATCAACAGCACAACGACCAGCCACGCAACGACCAGCAGCGCTTTGACCAGCCGCGCAGTGACCAGCAGCGCAATGACCAGCAGCGCAACGATCAGCGTGGTGAAAATGTGCGGTCAGACAATCGCAATGACCCCCGCGGCGATCAGCCCCGGCAGGATCGCCGCAGCGACGGGCGCGATGACCGGCGTGATGACCGGCGGGCGGTACCTGCAGATGTCGTGACCTTTGGCGATGACGAAGACACCGGCCTGGTCGAAACACCCGAAGCACGTCGCGCGCCGGCTGCCGAGGCGGCACCCCCCTCGATCATGATCCCGGCGGATGCCCTGGCGGGACGCGACGAGGCTCCCAAGCGCGCCCGCGCCCCACGTCGCCCGCGTGTCGAAGCTGACGCGGCCGCACCGACGGAGGCTCCGGCCGAAAAGCCCACCAAACCCCGTGGTCCGACGAAACCGCGCGAAGCCGCCGAATAGCCGCGTCAGGTCCCCGCGATATTGCGGGCCAGGGCACAGAACGCCTCCAGTCCGATTTCCTCGGCGCGCGCCGTCGGGGGAATTCCGACCGACAGCAGCCGCGTCTCGATGTCAGGCGCCAGCCCCTTCAGGCTTGATCGCAGCATCTTGCGGCGCTGGTTGAAAGCCATCGCGGTGATCCGCATGAGGATGGCCGCATCCGCCGGATAGCGTGGGGTGTCCAGTCGCGTCAGATGCACCACCGCCGAATGGACCTTGGGTGCGGGAGTGAACGCCTCGGGGGGCAGGGTCAGCACGATCTGCGCATCACAGCGCCACTGCACCAGCAATGCCAGCCGCCCGTAATGGTCCGTGCGGGGTTTGGCGACGATGCGTTCGGCCACCTCGCGCTGGAACATGAGCGTCAGGCTTGTCCAGAAGGGTGGCCAGATGGCGGGCGTGAGCCAGCGGATCAACAGCTCGGTGCCGACATTGTAGGGCAGGTTGGCAATGATCCTGACGGGTCCGGTCAGATGGGCGCTGACATCCATCGCAAGGGCGTCGCCCTCCAGGACGGTCAGGCGGCCCGGATAGACGGCGGCGATGTCTTCCAGCGCAGGCAGGCAGCGCGGGTCTTTCTCAACCGCCACGACATGTCGCGCGCCTTCGGCCAGCAACCCGCGCGTCAGGCCGCCCGGACCGGGGCCGACCTCCAGCACGTCGCAGGCCGACAGGTCGCCCGCCGACCGCGCGATCTTGGCGGTCAGGTTCAGGTCCAGGATGAAGTTCTGGCCAAGTTGTTTTTTCGCCACCAGATCATGCGTCCGGATCACGTCGCGCAGCGGTGGCAGGCCGTCAATCATCGCCATGAACGCTGCCCTTCCGGTTGGCCTTGATGGTCGGCGGCACTCACTCCCGCCGCGCGCTTGCCATGCCTTGCGCCATCCTCAGCGCCGCAATCAGGCTGGTGGGATCGGCCATCCCACGCCCCGCAATGTCATATGCCGTGCCGTGATCAGGCGAGGTGCGCACAAAAGGCAAGCCGAGGGTCACATTGACGCCGCCGGCAAAATCCACCGTCTTGATCGGGATCAGCGCCTGGTCGTGGTACATGCAAATGGCGGCATCGTACTGCGCGCGGGCGGCGGGGTGAAACATCGTATCGGCAGAGGCGGGACCTGCAATCGCCATACCTTCGGCGGCAAGCCGCACGACCAGGGGGGCGATCATCTCGATTTCCTGACGTCCCATCACGCCACCCTCTCCGGCATGCGGATTGAGGCCCGCCAACATCAGACGCGGTGCCGCGATCCCAAAGTCGCGGATCAGACCCGCATGGGTGATCCGGATCGCGCGCTCCAGTAGCTCTGCCGTCAGCGCGCCCGGCACGTCGGCGAGGGGAATGTGGATGGTGACCGGCACGACCCGCAGGTCGGGGCAGGCCAGCATCATCACGACCTCACAGCCACCCGCAAGGTGGGCCAGGTATTCGGTATGACCGGGGAAAGCAAAGCCCGCGCCGTCTTTCAGCACTTTCTTGTTGATGGGGGAAGTGCAGATGGCCACCGCAGCGCCCGACATGGACAAGGCGACCGCACGGGCAATGACGGCCAGCACCTCGGCGGCATTGCGGGGATCCGGCTGGCCGGGAAGCGCAGGCGCGGGGAACGGGTGGGCAAGGACGGGCAATTGGCCCGCCGGGACCGATCCGACCTGATCCAGATCGCCCACTTCGACAAAGGCGCAGTCCTTGGGCAGATGGCGCGGATCGCCGATCCAGCAGAACGGGACCTCGTGCGCCAATGCCTTGCGCGCGGCAACCGCGATTTCCGGGCCGATGCCCGCCGGGTCACCGCACGTCAAGACAATCGGCGCGCTCAAGGCGTCGTGGCAGCGTCGGTGCGGCTGTTCTTGATCACCGCGGCAAAGCGCAGTTCTTCCAAAAGCTGTTCGGCAAGGCCGTTCAGCTTGGCATTCAGCAACTGGTTGCGGACGGCTTCGCGCGCGGCTGCGGGATCCGGTGCCTCGGCGGGCGCTTCGCCTTCGGCTGTGGCCACAACTTCGCCCGCTTGTGGCACCTGCGGCAGCGGCGCGCGGCTGCACAGCATCAGGAACATGCGGCTGCCGCCCCGGGTCAGCGCGGTCGAGTTTTCACCCGGATCAAGCTTCGCCAGTTCGATGGCGATGTCCTGCGGGATGTCGCCGACGGGCTTTTTCTCGACTGTCAGGACAGCGTCATCCTTGCCCTTGGCAAAGGCATAGAGATCGGTGCAGCGATCGGAGTTGGCGACGATTTCCGCCACCACGCCTGCGTCATCGGGGATCAGAAGCTGCGCATATTCCGTCTCGGACGGGATGGCTTCGACGGCGGGGTCCTCGGCAATGTCGCGCAGCTGGAACAGGGCGACGGCGTTGGGCAATTGCACCGGGTCGGACACCTGACCGGGTTCCAAAGCCAGGGCGAATTTCGCAAGGGCAGGGGGCAGATTTGACAGCGCCAACCAGTCTAGCCGTCCACCGCGACCTGCGGTCGGGGCTGCCGAGTTCCGTCCGGCTGCGGAGGCAAAGGCGCCTTCGCTGGAAATCCCGGCCCTTATGTCTTCGGCGCGTGCGGTCACTGCGGCGCGCTCAGCCTCGGAGCGGACCGGCAGCACCAACTCGGACAACAGGACGCGCAACCCGATGGTGCGGGTCTGGCCTTCGATGGCGCGGTCCACTTCGATATCGGTGACGGTTACCCGACCGGCAAAGGTGGCGCGGACAACCTCGCGCCACAGGATCCCTGCGGCGACGAAATCGCGGAATGTTTCGGGCTCGACGCCGCCCTGGGCAAGCGCTGCCGTGAATTCTTCGGCCGAAAGATTGGCGCGTCCGGCAAATTCAGTCATGCCCGCCATGACCTGTTCCTGCGTCAGCTTGATGTCCAGCCGTTCGGCCTCGATCCGCTTCAGCTTTTCCTCGACCAGGGCTTTTTCCGCCTCGGCATCGGGATCGCCTGCGCCGCCAAGCAGCTTGATGAACATCGCGCGCTGCAGCACTTCGTATTCGGTGACGACACGGCCACTGACCTCGACGCGCGGGGCAAAGAGGTTGTCCTGCGCCATCACGGGCGCGGCCAGTGACATCAGGCCACACAGGCCAAGGGCGGTGATCAGTGGGAAACGTGCCTGCATCATCATTCGAACGTTGCTCTTGCCTTACCTGTCAGCAATGGTTTGCCCTGTTGGCGTACCTTGTGTCCAGAAGTTCCGTCCCACATTCCCCTAGCGTCGGCATACGCGCGCCGGGCCCGCCGCCTCTTTGCCGCCAAAGCCCAATAGATCGAAGGACAGGTCGAAACTTGTGGTCGGCTTCACACTAGTCGAGGACGTGAACCGACGCGAGAGGGAAAGATCGACCAGCAGGCATTCGTTGCG
>JANPKV010000253.1:0-4931 GCA_031426185.1 Rhodobacterales bacterium
CGGGACCGCCCTTTTGAAGGCGGATTCGACGCTTGCCCCGAAAGGTGCCACGGGTTGGGGGGTGATGGCGCTCGACCGGCTGGTCCGTGATCGCTACGAGATCTGATCCATGGGGGTGGTGATGTTCTACCACCTGACCCGATCGGGGGCGGACGACACGCTGGCGACGCTGATCGGGCGCGCGCGGGGGCGGGATTGGCGCGTGATGGTGCGCGGGACGGATGCGGACCATCTTGCGCGACTGGACGATGCGTTCTGGGTGGGGCCTGCAGATGGATTTCTGCCGCATGGGATGGCCGGCGGGGCGCAGGACGCCGATCAGCCGGTGCTGTTGGGGCAGGGCCCCATTTCCAATGACGCGCGGGTGCTGGCGCTGATCGACGGCGCGGTACCGGACCTGGCAGAGGTGGCCGGGCTGGAGCGGGTCTGGGTCTTGTTTGACGGCGGCGATCTGGCCGCGGTGGACGCCGCCCGGGGATTGTGGCGGCAAATCACCGAGGCCGGGCATCCGGCGCAGTATTGGACCGAAGACAGCGGCAGTTGGCAGATGAAGATGGAAAAGACCGGCCGCTGACCCCCCTGGGCGCGCCTAACGGTTTGCTAATCCGGGTTGCGCCGCAGGATCATCTTGGGTCCGTCAATCTCGATCCGGAAAGCAGACAGGTATTCCATGCCCAGCAAGGATCCGTCCAGCTGTCCCTCGTTCACATAGGCGGGGAAATTCTCGTCCAGATGCGCGCCGAACGCCACCTGCGGCAGACGCACGCGGGCGGTCCGAACCACGCCATTGGCGGTCATCGCCTCGCCGTCGTAGTCAAGGCTGGCGGGATCGATGCCGATGCTGGCGGCATCGGCCTGTGTCAGGACCATGGCCGTGGCCCCGGTATCGGCCATGAAGCGGATCGGCGTGTCGTTGATGTCCAGGGTCATGTAGAAATGCCCGTCGGGTGCGCGCGGGATTTCAATGCGCCCATCGTCCCGGACGACGGCGCTTTGGGTCAGATCGGACTTCACGTCGGACCAGATGCCGTAGCCTGCGACCACCGCCAGAAAGATCAGCCCCCAGGCGAGGGCTGCGCGCAACGCAAAGCCCATCCGGCCGCGAAACTCGACGATGGCCCAACCGCCAAGCGCGACCAGGATCAGGGCCAGATAGCCAACTTGCGCAATGGTTTCGCCGCTCATCCCGGTCTCCGTCTGCGATAGTGGGATAGATAGGAAGCGCGGGCGGCTTGCGCAATCGCGGCATCAACCAATCAGCCCGGTTCCCCTGACCCCGTCGATCACGAACTGCACCGACAAGGCCGCCAGCAGCATGCCCAAAAGACGGGTGATCACGATGGTGCCCGTGCGCCCCAGCATCCGTTCCAGCGGCGGCGACGCCAGAAGAAAGGCATAGGTGACAAGCATCATGCCCAGCATCAGGGCGATGACCCAGGCGGTGCCGATCCATCCGGCGCCGGATTCGCCAACCAGCAGGATCATCGAGGCGATCGCGCCGGGGCCTGCGATGAGGGGGGTCGCGAGGGGAAACACCGACGGGTCGTGGTCGGGGTCGGCCTGCTGCCCCTCGCGCCGCTGGGTGCGGCGTTCGAAAAGCATGTCGAGGGCGGTCAGGAACAGCAGGATGCCGCCCGCGATCCGGAAGGCGGGCATCGAGATGCCGACGAAGCCCAGGATCGCCTCGCCCGCAAGACCGAAGACGAGCAGCAGAAACGATGCAATGAGGCAGGCGCGCAGGGCCATGGCGCGGCGACGTTCGGGCGACATGCCGCGGGTCAGGGCAATGAAAAGCGGCACCAGACCGGGCGGGACGATCACCACGAACAGCGTGGCAAAGGCGGTGATCAGAAAGGCGGTGTCGATCATCGCCCCACGCTAGAGCGCGCTTCAGCCGGACGCAATGGCGGTGCCGGTCGGAGCCTCCGGCGGGGATATTTTCTTCAGTCAAAAAGGGTCAGGCGGGCGGAACGGATCAGGCGGGCGGAAAGCGTCAGGCGGGCAGAAGGCGTCAGGCGGCGTTCTCCAGTTTTTCCTGGGCCGCCAGCCACATCGCCTCGGCACGGTCCAGCGCTTCCATCACCTCGCCGTATTTCTTGTTCCAGGTTTCCAGCTCGCCGATACGGGTGGGCTCGTAAAGCTCGGGGTCGGCGAGCTTTTTGGCCAGGCGGTCGCGCATTTCGTTGATCTTGGCCAGACGTTCTTCGCATTTGCGCACTTCGGCACGCAGCGCGAGCATGTCGTCGCGGCTGAATTTCTTTTTCACCTCAACGGGTTTTGCCGCGACCTTGGTATCTTCGTCGCCGGCAAGAAGCTGTCGGCGGTACGCCTCCAGGTCCTCGGTATAGGGCGTGACCGCGCCGCCCTTGACCAGCCACAGACGGTCCGCGACCAGCCCAAGTAGGTGCATGTCGTGACTGACAAGGATCACCGCGCCGGAATATTCGGTCAGCGCCTCGACCAGCGCCTCGCGGCTTTCCATGTCGAGGTGGTTGGTGGGTTCGTCCAGGATCAGAAGGTGCGGCGCGTCGATGGTGGCCAGCAGCAGCGACAGCCGCGCCTTCTGCCCGCCCGACAGCCGCCCGACCACGGTTTCCGCCTGGTCGGCCATCAGGCCGAATCCGGCGAGGCGCGCCCGCAGGCGGGCCTGACCCTCGGCGGGACGCAGGGCCATCAGGTGCTGGAGGGGGGTTTCGTCGATATGAAGTTCATCCACCTGATGCTGCGCAAAATAGCCGATGCGCAGTTTCGACGACTTTGTCAGCTTGCCTTCAACCGAGTGAAGTTTGCCCGCCAACAGCTTTGAAAGCGTGGACTTTCCTTCGCCGTTGCGACCCAGGAGCGCGATCCGGTCGTCCTGGTCGATCCGCAAGTTGAGTTTGCGCAGGACCGGGGGGCCGCCATAGCCGACCGCAGCACCATCCATGTTGATGATGGGGGGCGAAAGCTCCTCGGGTTTGGGAAAGGTGAACACGACCTTCTTGGCATCTTCGGGGGCGGTGATCGTCACCATCTTTTCCAGCATCTTGACGCGGGACTGGGCCTGCACGGCCTTGGACGCCTTGGCCTTGAAGCGGTCGACGAAGGATTGCAGATGGGCGCGGCGCAATTCCTGCTTTTTCGCCTCGGCCTGCAGGACGGCGCGGCGTTCGGCCATTTGTCTTGCAAACTGGTCATAGGGGCCGGTCCAGTAGGTCAGCTTTTTCGCGTCCAGATGCAGGATCCCCTGCACGGCGCGGTTCAACAGGCCCCGGTCGTGGCTGATGATCAGGACCGTGTGCGGATACTTGGCCAGATAGCTTTCCAGCCAGAGCGCGCCTTCGAGGTCGAGGTAGTTGGTGGGTTCGTCCAGCAGCAGCAGATCGGGCTGCGCAAAGAGCACGCCCGCCAGCGCCACGCGCATCCGCCAGCCACCGGAAAAGGCCGAACAGGGTTTCAGTTGCGCCTCAGCGTCGAAGCCCAGGCGCTTGAGAATGCTGGAGGCTCGGCCTTCGGCGCTCCATGCGTCGATGTCCGACAGGCGGGCCTGGATCTCGGCGATGCGGTGGGGGTCGTGGGCGGTGTCCGCCTCGGCCAGAAGGCCCGCACGTTCGGTGTCGGCCGCAAGCACCGTGTCCAGAAGTGAGGTTTCCGACGACGGCACCTCTTGCGCGACGCCGCCGATGCGGGCGCGGGTGGGCAGGGAAATCTCGCCGCCTTCCAGCGCCAGTTCCCCCTTGATCAGGCGAAACAGCGTGGTCTTGCCCGCACCATTGCGGCCCACGAGGCCGACCTTGTGGCCGGCAGGAATGGTGGCCGAGGCCCCCTCGAACAGGGGGCGGCCTTCGACGGAATAGGTGATGTCGGCAATTTTCAGCATGAGGCGGGGCTTGCCTCAAGCGGGGCGCGGCGTCAACCGGGAAGGGGCAATGCCGCGCAAGGCCCGGGCGGGGCGATTAGCGCGCCTTCAGTCGCGGCCGTCGGGGTATTCGGCGGGGCCCTTCACCTCCAGCAGGTTGCCGAAGGGATCGCGGAAATAGAACGAATGGCCCATGCCGCGTGCGCCGCCATGCGTGGCCTCACGTTCGATCGTGATGCCGTGCGCCGCGAGGTGCGCGCGCATGGCTTCGACAGCTATGGGGCTGGTGGCGATGCAGAGGTGATCGACGTTGCGCCCGCCCTTGACCGGCGGGATCGCCCCGGCGGCGCCGGGATGGGTGATGTCCCAGAGCACAAGCAGCGATGCCCCGCACCACAATTGTTCCATGCCGAGGGCAGGGTAGGAATATCCCGGAACGCAGCCAAGGACGGTCTGGTAGAAGGTGACCGCGCGGGCAAGGTCGTCGACGATAAAGACCACGTGGTCAAATCCGACAAGGGTGAAGGGCAGGACGCTGGCGGACACGGTCTGACCTTGTGTTGGGGACGCCGGCGAGCAAAGCCCGCCGCTATCGGCTTTTCAAGGGCCATCCCGCGTGCTAGCAGACAGCCGCAATTCCGGTGCGGGCAGGGGCCCGCGCATCAGCACATAGACGAGGACCACCATGGCCACCGAACGCACCCTGTCGATCATCAAGCCCGATGCGACCAAGCGCAACTTGACCGGCAAGATCAATGCCAAGTTCGAAGAGGCGGGTCTGCGCATCGTCGCGCAAAAGCGCATCCACCTGACAAAGGCTCAGGCGGGCGCGTTTTATGCCGAGCACAAGGAGCGCGGCTTTTACGGCGAGCTTTGCGATTTCATGGCGTCTGAGCCGGTTGTCGTGCAGGTCCTGGAAGGCGAGGGCGCCATCCTGAAGAACCGCGAAGTGATGGGGGCCACCAACCCGGCCAATGCCGCAGACGGCACGATCCGCAAGGAATTCGCGCTGTCGGTCGGCGAAAACTCGGTGCATGGCTCGGACAGCGAGGCCTCCGCCGCGCGCGAAATCGCGTTCTATTTCTCCGGGCTT
>JANPKV010000254.1:0-38602 GCA_031426185.1 Rhodobacterales bacterium
CATCCAGGCCGAGGCCGAAGACCCCGCCGTTCTGGTAAAGCCCGCAGCCGGGGCGCTGATCGTGGCGGTGGAAAAGGCCAATGCCCGCCAGGCCGTCTTGCGCGATGCCGAGGCGTTCATTCCCCTGATCGAGGCGTTGCCTGATGTCATCGCCGTGTCCCCGCAGATCAACGGGGCGGGCTTCATGACCCGGGGATCGCTGGTATCGCAGGTCAGCATCAATGGCGTCGAGCCGGGCAAGGAAAGCGCCATCATCGGTCTGGAGGGGTATCTGACATCCGGAAGCGTGCGCCTTGGCACCGGCCTTGTGGTCATCGGCAAACGCTTGGCCGAGGATCTGAGCCTGTCCGTCGGCCAGACAATCCGGCTGGATGCCTCGACCGGCGTCAATACCGTGCTGACGGTTGCGGGGATCTATGAAATCGGGCAGGGCGGGTTCGACCGGGCGACCGCCTATGTCAGCCTTGCCACCGCGCGGACATTGTTCCAGATCCCCCAAGGCGTGACGCGCGTCGAGATCAAGCTGGCCGACCTTTATGCGTCTGACGCGGTCGCCACGCACATTTCCGCCCTGACGGGGCTTGATGCCAAGTCTTGGACCGAAGACGGGCAGCAATTGCTGGACGCCTTGGGCGCCCAGGCGCAGACCGGGCTGATCCTGAAGTCGTTTGCCATGGTCACCATCGTGATCGGCGTGGCGTCGAGCCTGCTGTTGTCGACGTATCGACGTCGGCCGGAAATCGGGATCATGCGGGCAATGGGCGCAAGCAGGCTGTTTGTGGTGTTCGTCTTTGTCACCCAGGGTGCGCTGGTGGGCGTGCTGGGTGCGCTGGCCGGTGCGGGGCTTGGCTATCTGGCGCTGCTGGGCTTTCCGTCGCGCGCAGAGCTGGAACCGGGTGGCCTGCCGATCGACATTGCCCAGGGCGCGTTCGGGCTGGCGATCCTGCTGACCTCGATCGTGTCCATCCTCGCGTCGATCCTGCCCGCGCGGTCAGCGGCGCGGCTGGACCCGGTGACGGCGATCGGACAATGACGGCCCTTCTGGCGGTCGAGGATCTGGTCAAGACCTTCGGGTCCGGCGAGGCGGAAACGCGGGTGCTGCGCGGGCTGTCGCTGCACATGAAGACCGGAGAGCTGGCCGCTTTGCTGGGGCCGTCGGGGTCGGGGAAAAGCACGTTGCTGACGATCCTTGGCACGTTGATGCAGCCAACGTCGGGGACCCACACCATGCTGGGGGTGGACCTGACCAAGGCCGACGACCGCGCCCTGACCGACTTTCGCAACCGTCACATCGGGTTCGTGTTCCAGTTCCACAATCTGCTGCCCGACTTTACCGCGCTGGAAAACGTGATCTTTCCGACGGCGGTGCGCGAAGGTCGCGAGACGGCCGTAGCGCGCAACCGGGGACGAGAGCTGCTTGGGCGAATGGGGTTGGCGGACCGTGTGGATTTTCCATCGACCAATCTGTCAGGCGGGCAAAAGCAGCGCGTGGCCGTGGCGCGCGCGCTGATGAACCGCCCCGAACTGGTTCTGGCTGATGAGCCGACGGGCAATCTTGACCGCGCCTCGGCCATGCAGGTGATGGACCTGATCGCCCAGATCAACCGCGACGAGGGGACAACATTCCTGATCTCCACCCATGACGAAAAGATCGCAGGCCTGTGCCGGCGGCAGGTCGTCGTGGGCGACGGCTTGGTGACCGGGTAGCGGCCGAGTTGCCTCCCGATGTCGGGGACAGCTGCGCGGCCTGTCGCAGTGTCGCCGGGAGCGTCAGCGCAGCAGGGGGCCATCGTGATCAAGATAACCCTTGTCAAAATCGGCCAATGCCACCAACCCGTCGAAATCATGGATGGTCACATGGCCCTTTTGAAAGGTCAGCAGGTTCTTTTCGCGCAACTGGCGCAGCACGCGGTTCACATGCACCGCGCTCAGGCCAAGGGCATCGGCAAGCAGATATTGCGACAGCGGACAGGCATAGCCGGCTTTGGTGCCAAGTCCCACCAGCATCAGCCTTGCGCCAAACTCCAGCAGATAGTGCGCGGTGCGTTCCAGCGCATCACGCCGACCCAGGCCGACCAGATGTTCCACCACCATCGCCTCGTCACGCGACGCCGCCCAGAGCACGGCGGTCGCCAGGCGGGGCGTGCGGGTAAAGGCGTCGAGAAGGTCACTCATGATGACCTCGGATGCCTCGACCTTGGTCACAGGTTCGATATTGTGGTCGGCCGTGCGAAACAGCACCGATCTCAGGCCCAGGAAATCGCCCGGAATCTGGAAGTCGATGATCTGACGGCCGCCGCTTGGCAAAAGCTTGTAGGAACAGACCCAGCCCTTGGCCAGGATATACGCCGCCTGGTCGGTTTGCCCCTGATGAACCAGATCGACGCCCGCCACGAACTTGCGGCGACGCTGGTGCAGACGTTCAAGCGTTGAGAGATCTTCGTCGGACAGTGCCACGAAGGCACCAAGCTTGCGCGCGAAGGGGCTTGTCTCGATCAACGTCGTGAACACTCGCCAGATATCAGGAAACGGGTTCGGATACGACCGCGCACGATTGCTTTTGCCAAATGAAGTATCGGGCAAAACTAATGTGGATCAGTCTATCCTGCATTATTCCTGTCAGGATTGCGAATGTCGCGGGCTCAGTTGTGAACTTTGCCTATTTTAGATGCATAACTGGAAAGACACCTGACAATGGTTACCCCGAACGACGTCTCCGGTACCGCCGCTTTGGCCATTTGCGAGTCGCTACTGCTTGCATTGAATGACCGCGACATCCTGCCGGAGGCGGAGATTGTCGGAATATTGAAGGATGCCGCCGCAGCGCATCATCATACCCCCAAGGAAGACGGCCGCACCGAGCTTCACGTTGAGGTTGCGAAACTGATCAACGGCATTCTAGCGGGCGGAAACTCGGTCCGCAGGCGCTGAAGGCGCGTTCCCCGCGGCGTCATGCGACGCGGGGAACGCGCCAATCTTCACGTCAGCATGTGCAGCAGTGCCTCTGCCGCCGCCTTGGACGAGGCCGGATTTTGTCCGGTCACCAGCTTGCCATCGACGACCACATGGGGGGCCCAGTCCGCGCCCTTGGAATAGATGCCGCCGTTGGCGACCAGCATATCCTCGACCAGAAACGGCACGATGTTGGTCAGCCCTGAGGCTTCTTCTTCGGTGTTGGTGAACCCCGATACCTTGCGCCCGGACACGAGCGGCTTGCCGTCCGGCCCCATGGTATGGCGAAAGACGGCAGGTGCATGGCAGACAGCCGCGATGGGCTTGCCACTGGCGGCGAAGGCTTCGAGCAGGCTGATGCTGGTCGCATCTTCGGCAAGGTCCCAGAGAGGACCGTGGCCACCGGGATAAAACACCCCGTCAAAGTCGTCGGCATTGACCGCTGACAGCATCACCGTGTCTGCCAGCACAGCCACAGCCGCCTTGTCGGCCTTGAACCGGCGGGTGTCCTCCGTCTGGGCATCGGCCGCATCGCTTTTGGGGTCCAGCGGCGGCTGTCCGCCCAAGGGCGATGCCACTGTGATCGTGGCCCCCGCATCCTTGAGAACGTAGTAGGGGGCGGCAAATTCCTCCAGCCAGAAGCCGGTCTTCTTGCCCGTATCGCCAAGCGCGTCGTGCGACGTCAGCACCATCAGAATGTTCATGTCATGGTTCCCTTGTTATCAATCCGTTGCACGGGGCCCACATGGATCACCCGCTTGCCAAAGTTCTCGCCGCGCAACAGGCCGATGAAGGCTTGCGGCGCTGCTTCCAGTCCATCGATCAACTCCTCGACGTAAGTCATCTGTCCTGACGCCAGCCATTCGCCCATTGCCTTGGCAAATTGCGGATAGAGGTGCCCGAAGTCCTGAAAGATGATGAATCCCCGCAGCGTCAGCCGCTTGCGCAGGATCGTCCCCATCAGCATCGACAGCCGGTCCGGTCCTGCGGGCAATGCAGTGGCGTTGTATTGCGAGATCAGACCGCAGACCGGAATGCGGGCGCCAGTGTTCAGCAACGGCAGCACCGCATCAAAGACGGCGCCGCCGACATTTTCGAAATAGACGTCGATGCCATCGGGTGCCGCCGCCTTCAGATCAGCAGCAAAAGTCGGTGACCTGTGGTCGATGCAGGCATCGAAGCCAAGCTTGTTCACGGCATGCACGCATTTCACCGGCCCGCCCGCGATGCCGACGACACGGCAGCCCATCAGCCTGGCGATCTGGCCCACGGTCGCGCCGACAGGCCCTGTCGCGGCAGCAACGCAGACCGTTTCGCCGGGTTTGGGTCTGCCGATTTCGGTCAGTCCGGCCCATGCGGTGAACCCCGGCATCCCGAGAATTCCCAACGCCCAGGACGGCCGCAAGGGCTCCGGCTCCAGATGCGTGACGCCAGTGCCGTCCGACAGGCTGTAATCCTGCCAGCCGTTGTAGCTGAGCACCCAGTCACCCGTCTTGAAACCCTCAAGCTGCGAAACGGCAACCTGCGCCACGGTGCCACCCTCCATGACGGCTCCGACTGCAACGGGTGCCGCATAAGAGGGCGCATCGCTCATGCGGCCCCGCATGTAGGGATCAAGCGACAGGTATTCCGTGCGCAGCAGCATCTGCCCGGGACCCGGTACAGGCACGGGGCCGGTTTCAAGCCGCAAGCTCGCCGGTGTGGGTTCGCCCGTGGGGCGTTCCGCAAGGACGATCCGGCGGTTTTCTGTCAAGGTCTGGGGCATGCGGTGTTCCTGCCTGAGGGGGTGGATGGGTAACTGGATGGCGCGGTCACGCGTGTCGGCGGCTTGACGTTATGGGTCCGCGATCGGGTCAGTTCTGTCATTTGCATGCGTCTGACGGTCTGCTTCCTGTTTGGTCATCCGGGGCCAGAATAAACTCCGTCCTGTCCGGTGCGGCCCGCTGGCATAACTCGCCGTGGCGCCGACAGTTCCCTCAGGGTGCTGGCTTTGCGCCAGGCAGATACCTCGGGCGCTCGGGACATGCCGCAGTGGCGGGGTTCTCTTCGCTTGCGCAACCGTTTGAATCGGTTCGCCCCGGGGGGTTTCGGTTCCTCGCTGGCCCTGTTTGCCTCCGAGACGGAACCGAATGCGCAGCCGGGGTGTTTCAACCCCACGGAATAATCCGCGAATTTGGAGATGAAATATGAAACGCTCGTCGATTAGCAAAGCGCTTCCCCTTGCCGCCGCGATGGCTTTTGGAGCTGTGGGCACTGCCAGTTACGCCGACATGGCAAGCTACACCCAACTTGAACAGGGCGTGATCAACGACCTCGCCGGGCTTGGCGTCGACACCAGCCAAATCGGGATGCTGACGATGGCCGAACTGACCAGTCTGGCAGCGGTCCTCGAAGGGTCCGACACCGAAACTGCAAAGGCCGAAGCGGCCAAGCAGATGATTACGAATGCCACGATGGCGCCCGAACGCGTGCAGGCGAATGCCGGCAGGGCGCAAATCTCGGCTAACGTGATGGCAGAATTGGAAGCGCTGGGCCTGATGCTGCCTTCGGCAAATCCGATGTCGCCCTCGCAACTGGCGCGACTGGCAGTGGTGTTGGACAGCGACCGCAGCGACGACAACAAAAAGTCCGACGCCGAAGTGATCCTGGCCGAAAACCAGCCACCGACGACGAAGTTCGGTACGTCCGGCGTCATGCAGATGGAAGCAGACCTGATCGGTGACTTTGCAGCGGTCGGCATCGAGGCGCCTGCGAAAGGCTCGCTGACGTTGTCGCAGGTTGCCGAGTTGAACGTGATCTTTGACGGCATGGAACCGGATGCGGACAAAAAAGCCGCCGCCCTGAAAGTTCTCAGCGGGACCTGACACGAAGCACGTTCGCCGGCGAGGCCGCTGGCAAAGAAAAGACACCGGGACGACAGCAGCACGCTGCCGTCCCGGGCGTGTCGCGATGATCTCGCGACAACTGCACCGATCCTGAAGCCCGTAGGCCAGAGGGCAGATCCTTGACCCTGTCGCCAGCCACTCCGCTACGCATCGGCACTGCCGGATGGCAAATTCCCGGCGCGCTCAGCGATGCTTTCCCGATGCTCAACTCGAATCTCGAAAGATATGCGCAGGTCTTTGACGCGGTGGAGATCAACTCCTCGTTTCATCGGCCGCACCGGGTATCAACTTATCAAAAATGGGCATCGCTTGTCCCGGGCACGTTCCGGTTTTCCGTGAAGGTGCCAAAGGAAATCACCCATCAGCGCAAGCTGCATGAGGTCCGCGCGCCCTTGGAGGAATTTCTCGGGCAGGTCGCGGGACTGGAAGGCAAGCTCGGACCGCTGCTTGTCCAGTTGCCACCCAGCCTGATGTTTGCCCCGCAGACAGCCGACAGCTTTTTTGGCGATATGCGGGACCGCGTCGCCGGTCCCATTGCCTGCGAAGCGCGTCATGCCTCGTGGTTCGGGGCTGAGGCTGACCTTTTGTTGGTCAAGCATGGCGTTGGACGGGTGGTGGCCGACCCCGCAATCGTCGACAAGGCAAGGCGACCCGGGGGCGCAGGGTCGCTGGCCTATGCGCGGCTTCACGGCTCTCCGCGCGTTTATTATTCTTCCTATAGCGACGAAGCGATCCTTGCCGTTCTGGATGCATTGGCGGCAAGCGCCCCGGATGGCGGTGAGTGCTGGTGCATATTCGACAATACGGCTGCCGGGGCGGCGACGCAGAACGCATTGACCGCGCGCCAGCGTTGGGCAGGCGTCGTGGCCGGATGATGGAAAAGCCGATCCTTTCGTCCCCGCGCCACGCCGATCAACCTTGCGGCGTGCCGGCGCGCGCTCGATGCGGCACATGACGGCGCCCGGAACCGGTCCCCCGCTGGTCGGGCGATCCACAACGTCTAAATGCTAGGCACTTGTCGAAAGCTGGACGATCAAGTCGGCAAAAGCTCTTGACGGGGTCGTCGATAACCATAGGCTGGACCCCATCGGTACATGATCGAACGGCATTCGGGCCTTGCTTGCAGACATCCTTGGATGGACTGCGGCAAGGCTCATTCGTTTTGGGGTAACGCGTGACGCGACGGATTGAACTTGGGCTGCTTTATTCGCGATCCGGCAGCTATTCGCTGATCTCGGAGGCGTGCCGGTCCGGGGCGCTGGCCGCCATTGCCAAGGTGAATGCCGACCCGTCGCTGGATGTGGCCTTTGTGCCGGTGGAACGCGACCCTGGCGGCAATGCCGATGCCTATGCACCGCTGTGCGAGGAGATCCTGCGCGAGACCGGCGCGCGGCACGTCCTGGGATGCGTCACCTCGTGGAGCCGCAAGGAAGTGATCCCGACGCTGGAAAAGCATGGCGGCACGCTGTGGTATGCGGTGCCCTATGAAGGGTTCGAGGCGTCGGACCATGTCGTCTACACCCATGCCTGCCCGAACCAGCATCTTCTGCCGCTTCTGGATTGGGCGATGCCTGCGCATGGGCGGCGGGCCTATCTGGTCGGCTCGAACTACATCTGGGGCTGGGAAATGAACCGCCTTGCCCGTGAGCAAGTCACGGCAGCGGGGGGCGAGGTGCTGGGCGACCGCTACCTGCCCATCGGGTCGCGCGACGTGGGCCGGATGATCGAGGAACTGCGCTTTGCCCGGCCGGATTTCATCCTGAACTCGCTGATCGGGCCGTCGTCCTACGAATTCATGGCGGCCTATCGCGCGCTGGGGTTGGAGGACGTGCATTTCCTGCCCGACAATTGCCCGGTACTGTCTTGCAACCTGACGGAATGCGAGCTTCCGGCCTTGGGGCAGGCGGCGGAGGGGTTGGTGGCGGCGGGCCCGTATTTCCGGGGCGTGCCCGGGCTAGGGAATTTCGGCTCCTCGCATGAGGCGGCGGCGTTTTCGGCGGTGCTGGAGCTCGCGCGGCTGCTGTCGGGGCGAGAGGGGGCCGAGGCGCTGCCATTGGCGCAACTGCTGGCGGGGGACCCTGGCCGGGGGATCGTGGACCCCGAGACGCACCATACCGTGTTGCCGGTGATCATCGCCCGCGTGCAGGGGGATGCGTTCCAGCCGATCAAGCGGCTGGAGGCGGTGGCGGGTGACCCGTACCTTGCGCGCAGCAAGCATGTCCCGGTGCCGATGTTGCGGGTGGTGTCATGAAGCGCCGCCCGATCCGCATCCCGAACCTTGGCGGCGCGCAGGCGATCATCCTGCATCGTCCGCACCCCACGGTGCAGGCGCTGACGCGGCAACTGACAGCGATTGGCCTTGCCGTGACGCAGGCCTGGCCTGAACTGGGGCCAGAGGCGCTGGCGGCGGATTACATCTTTTTTGACGCCGACATGAGCCATGACGGGATGTTCCCCTGGGAGGCAGGGCAGCCGCCGATCCCGATGGTGGCGCTGATCGGGTCCGAGGCGCCGGGGCGGATCGAATGGTCGCTGAAGGCGGGATCGCATGCGCAATTGCTGAAGCCGGTGGGGGATAACGGGGCCTATTCGGCGCTTTTGATCGCGCGGGATGCCTTCGACGCGCAAAAGGCGCTGTCGGCCGAGATTGCCGATCTGCGCCGTCGCCTGGACGACCGGCAGACCCTGGTGCGGGCGGTGACGCTTCTGGCCGCGCGGGGCAAATCGGATGCGGATGCCTATGCGCAACTGCGCCAGATGGCGATGGCCTGGCGGATCAGCATGGAGGACGCCGCCGCACGCATCGTGGCCAGCCATGGGGGCGGCGATGACCGACATCAGCGCGGCTAGCGCAACCCCAAAGGGCGCCTTTGCCCGGCTCATGCGGCGCAAGCTGGCCGTGTTCGGGCTGGTGCTGATCGCGCTGGTGGTGGGCGGGGCGGTCTTTGCGCCCTGGCTTGCGCCCTATGACCCGAATGACCAGATGTTCGACGGCCTGACGCTGGAGGGCGCACCGATGCCGCCGGGCGGGCAGTTCCTATTGGGGACGGACCTGCTGGGGCGGGATCTGTTCAGCCGGCTACTTTACGGTGCGCAGACGTCGCTCATCATCGGGGTGGTGGCGAACGGGCTGGCTCTCTTGATCGGTACGCTTGTGGGCATCACGGCGGGGTTCTTCCGGGGCTGGATCGGTTCGGTGCTGATGCGGTTTACCGACCTGATGATGGCGTTCCCGGCGCTGCTGCTGGCGATCTGCCTTGCCGCCATCTTTCAGCCCTCGCTCTGGATCGTGGCAATGGTCATCGCGCTGGTGAACTGGGTGCAGACGGCGCGGGTGATCTATACCGAGACCTCCTCCATCGCGACGCGGGACTTCATCGCGGCGGAGCGGACTTTGGGGGCGAGCACGGGCCGTATCCTTTTCCGGCACATCCTGCCGCACCTTTTGCCGACAATCATCGTCTGGGGCACGCTGGGGATTTCGACGACGGTGCTGCTGGAGGCGACGCTGTCCTTTCTTGGGGTGGGCGTGCAGCCCCCGACGGCAAGCTGGGGCAACATCATCTTTGAAAACCAGACATATTTTCAGTCCGCGCCCTGGCTGGTCTTCATCCCCGGTGCGGCGATCATCCTGCTGGCTTTGGCCTTCAACCTGGTCGGCGATGCGCTTCGCGATGTCCTGGACCCCACGCAAAGGGGGCGCGACTAGATGGCAGCCTACCTTTTCCGCCGCCTGATCCAGTCTGCGCTGATCCTGCTCGGGGTCAGCTTCATCACCTTCTTCCTTCTTTTCGTCCTGCCCGCCGACCCGGTGCGCCAGATCGCGGGCCGGTCGGCCACGCCGGAGACGGTGGAGAATATCCGCGAGCAGTTGGGCCTGGATCAGCCCTTTGTCGTGCAATACGCTAGGTATCTGGGCGGGCTTGTGCAGGGCGACATGGGGCGCAGCTACCTGCAGAAGACCCAAGTTGCCGAGCTGATCTGGTCGCGCCTTCCGGCCACGCTGCTGCTGATGCTGGGCGCGATCCTGTGCGAGCTAGTGCTGGGCCTCACGATGGGCATTGCCGCAGCCCTGTGGCGGGGCAGGGCGGTTGATCAGGTGCTGATGGTGACGTCCTTCGTCACGGTATCGGCGCCGCAATTCGTGGTGAGCCTGCTTTTGCTTTACGTCTTTGCGGTGAAACTTGGCTGGTTCCCGATCGGCGGTTACGGAACATTTGCGCATCTGGTGCTGCCCGCGATCACGCTCGGTATCCTCGGTTCAGGCTGGTATTCGCGTATGATGCGGTCCTCCATGATCGACGTCCTGCGTGCCGACTACATCCGCACCGCGCGCGCCAAGGGACTGACGCGGGGCAGGATCGTCCTGCGACACGCGCTGCCGAATGCGATCCTGCCGGTCATTGCGATGATCGGCATCGACATCGGCATCTTCATGGGCGGGATCGTGGTGGTGGAAAGCGTCTTTGGCTGGCCCGGCATCGGCCAGCTCGCCTGGCAGGCGATCCAGCGCGTCGACATTCCGATCATCATGGGGGTCACGCTGATTTCGGCCTTTGCCATCGTGCTGGGCAACCTTGTGGCCGACCTCATCGCCCCGTTCATCGATCCCCGGATCAAACTTCGCTAACCCAACAGGAGAACCACATTGAAGAAACTTCTTGCCTCGACCGCCGTGATGCTGGCGCTTGGCCTGCCCGCACTGGCGCAGGACTACACCCCCGACCCGGCGGCCAAGCCCGGCGGCGCCATCACCATCACCTACAAGGATGACGTCGCAACGCTTGACCCCGCCATCGGCTATGACTGGCAAAACTGGTCGATGATCAAATCGCTGTTCGACGGGCTGATGGATTATGTGCCCGGCACGACCGAACTGCGCCCCGGTCTGGCCGAGAGCTACGAGATCTCGCCCGAGGGTCTGGTCTACACCTTCAAGCTGCTGCCCGGGGTCAAGTTCCACAACGGGCGCGAGATGACGGCCGAGGACGTGAAATATTCGCTGGACCGCGTGACCAACCCCGCAACCCAGTCGCCCGGCGCAGGCTTCTTCGGGGCCATCGCGGGGTTTGATGCTGCGGGCGAGGGCGGGCTGTCGGGCGTGGAGGTCGTCGATCCCGCGACCGTGAAGATCACGCTTTCCCGCCCGGATGCGACCTTCCTGCATGTCATGGCGCTGAACTTCGCGAGCGTGGTGCCGAAAGAGGCAGTCGATGCGGCGGGCGACGATTTCGGCAAGCAGCCGGTCGGCACCGGGGCCTTCAAGCTGGCGGAATGGACGTTGGGCCAGCGCCTGGTGTTCGAGAAGAACGCCGATTACTGGCGCGCGGGCGTGCCGTTCCTGGATCAGGTCGTGTTCGAGGTCGGGCAGGAGCCTGTCGTGGCGCTGCTGCGGCTTCAGAACGGCGAGGTTGACGTCCCCGGCGACGGTATCCCGCCCGCCAAGTTCATGGAGGTGATGGGCGACCCGGCGCAGGCCGCGCAGGTGGTAAAGGGTGGCCAGTTGCATACCGGCTACATCACGCTGAACGTCACCACTCCGCCGCTGGACAACGTTGAGGTGCGCAAGGCGATCAACATGGCGATCAACAAGGAGCGGATCACCCAGATCATCAACGGTCGCGCGGTGCCGGCGACCCAGCCGCTGCCGCCCTCCATGCCGGGGTACACCGAAGGTTACGCCGGCTACGCCTACGACGTTGAAGGCGCAAAGAAACTGCTGGCCGATGCGGGGCTGGCGGATGGCTTCGAGACCGATCTTTACGTCATGAACACCGACCCGAATCCGCGGATCGCGCAAGCCATCCAGCAGGATCTTGCTGCCGTGGGGATCACTGCCAACATCCAGAACCTCGCGCAGGCCAACGTGATCGAGGCCGGCGGTGCTGGTACCGCGCCGATGATTTGGTCTGGCGGCATGGGCTGGATCGCGGACTTCCCCGATCCGTCCAACTTTTACGGCCCGATCCTCGGCTGCGCGGGTGCGGCGGAGGGCGGCTGGAACTGGTCCAAGTTCTGCGACGAAAGCCTGGATGCCAAGGCGGTCGCCGCCGACAGCATGTTCGACCCGGCCATGGCCGCCGACCGCCTGAAAGCGTGGTCCGAAGTCTACATGGGCGTGATGGAGCAGGCGCCTTGGGTGCCCGTCTTCAACGAAGAGCGCTACACGATGAAATCGGAACGCATGGGCGGCGAGGATGCGCTTTACGTCGATCCGGTCTCGATCCCGGTCAACTACGACTACGTCTGGGTCAAACAGTAATGTGCAAGGCCTGCGACTACACGATCCACGGCGCGCAGCACCATTTCGGCTGGGACAATACCCTGGCCCCGGCGCTGCGCGTCGCACCGGGATCGACCATCGAGTTCCACTGTCACGATTCCTCGGCGGGCCAGCTTGGCCCGTCGTCGACCCTGCAAAGCGTGGTCGATCTGGACTTCGGCAAGATAAATCCGGTGTCTGGGCCGATCTATGTCGACGGCGCGATGCCCGGCGATGTGCTGAAAGTGACGCTGGAAGGCTTCGCGCCCAAGGTGTTCGACGGCAAGGGTTTTGGCTGGACGGCGAACATCCCCGGCTTTGGGCTCTTGGCCGACCAGTTCAAGGACCCGGCGCTGTGCTTGTGGTCTTACGACCCCACGACCATGGAGCCAGCGCTTTGGGGCAAGTCTGCGAAAGTGCCGTTGAAGCCTTTCAGTGGCACCATCGGCAATGCCCCGGCGGAGGTGGGTCACCACTCCGTCGTCCCGCCCCGGCGGGTGGGGGGAAATCTTGATATTCGCGACCTGACCTCCGGCGTCACGCTTTACCTGCCGGTGGAGGTGGAGGGGGCCCTGTTCAGCGTGGGCGACACCCATGCGGCGCAGGGGGACGGCGAGGTCTGCGGGACGGCGATCGAGTCCCCGATGAACGTCGTCTTGACGCTGGATCTGCTGAAGAACCAGCCGCTGAAGACGCCGCGCTTCACCACTCCGGGGCCGGTGACGCGGCATCTGGACGCCAAGGGCTATGAGGCGACCACCGGCATCGGGCCGGACCTGATGACGGCGGCAAAAGATGCGGTTTCGGGGATGATCGACCTTCTGCAAGCGCAGCAGGGCATTTCGGCGGTCGATGCCTACATGCTCTGCTCTGTCTGCGGCGATCTTCGCATCTCGGAAGTCGTGGACATGCCGAACTGGGTCGTCAGCTTCTACTTCCCCCGGGTCGTCTTCGAATGAGCCTTGCGGAAGTTCTGCCACGCACCGGGGCGGTCACCGCCCCGGACCCTGTTCTGCGGGTTGAGGGATTGTGCGTCTCGGTGCGCACCGAAGCGGGCCTCAGACCGCTGGTCGAGAACCTGTCCTTCACGCTCAATCGCGGCGAAACCCTCGCCATCGCCGGTGAAAGCGGGTCGGGGAAATCCATCACGTCGCTGGCCATCATGGGCCTGCTGCCGCCCCCTGCCGTTCGGGTAACGGGCGGGCAGGTGGTGCTCGGGCGCGACACGCTGACCGCGCTGCCCGAAGCCGATCTGCGTGCGATCCGGGGCGACCGGATCGCGATGATCTTTCAAGAACCGATGACCAGTCTGAACCCGGTGATGACCGTGGGCGCACAACTGACCGAAGCGATCCGCGCGCATGAAGCGGTCAGTCGGACCGAAGCGCAAAAGCGCGCCGTCGCGGCGCTGGGCGCCGTGCGCCTGTCGGAACCCGACCGCCGCATGCGGCAATACCCGCACGAGCTTTCGGGCGGCATGCGGCAGCGCGTGATGATCGCCATGGCCTTGGCCTTGCGTCCAGAAGTGCTGATCGCCGACGAGCCGACGACCGCGCTCGATGTGACCGTGCAGCGCGAAGTGCTGGACCTGCTGCGCGATCTGCAGCGGCAGATGGGGACGGCCATCATCCTGATTACCCACGACATGGGCGTGGTCGCCGAGATGGCAGACCGGGTGATCGTGATGCGGCAGGGCAGGCAGGTCGAAACCGCCACCACCACCGACATGTTCACCAAGCCACAGGCCGATTACACTCGCGCACTTTTGGCCGCTGTGCCGCGCATGGGGCAGGCGCCGGTGCGGGCGCCGGTCATGACCGAGCCGGTTGCACGTCTGACCGACGTGGTCGTCCGCTATCCCTTGCGCGGCGGCCTCTTTGGGGGTGTCACGCGCAACGTCCATGCCGTCGAACATGTCAGCTTTGACATCCTGAAGGGCGAGACCTTTGCGCTGGTCGGAGAATCCGGCTGCGGCAAGTCCACCATCGCAAAGGCGCTGGTGGGACTTGCCCCACATACCGGCAGGATCGAGATCGCGGGGCAGGCGCTCGAAGGCCTCGATGCAGCCGGCCTGAAAGCCATGCGCCGCTGCGTGCAGATGGTGTTTCAGGACCCGATGGCCGCGCTTAACCCAAGGATGCGCGTCGGTGAACTGATCGCCGAGCCGCTGGCGATCCACGCGCTGGGCGACGCGATCAGCCGGCACGCCAAAGCCGTCGACCTGATGCAGCGCGTCGGCCTTGAACCGGACCACCTTGACCGCTATCCGCACGAGTTTTCCGGCGGCCAGCGGCAGCGCATCTGCATTGCCCGGGCGCTGGCACTGCAGCCCGACCTGATCATTGCCGATGAAAGTGTTTCGGCCCTTGATGTGTCGGTGCAAGCGCGCGTGCTGGATCTCTTGCGCATGTTGCAGCGCGAATTCGGGGTGTCCTACCTTTTCATCAGCCACGACATGGCGGTGGTCGATACCATATCCGACCGCGTCGCGGTGATGTACCTTGGGCAGATCGTCGAACTTGGCACCCGCGCCCAGATTTTCGGCAATCCTTCGCATCCCTATACGCGGCGCTTGATCGATGCTGTCCCGGTCCCCGATCCTTCGGTCAAGCGCGCATCCTACATGCGTCCTGCCGGCGAGGTTGCAAGCCCTCTCCACCGCCCGGGGGCGGAGCCGCAACGTGTCGTCCTGCGCGACATTGGTGACGGCCATCTGGTCGGCGATCCTGCCCAACCGTAGGCGACTGGATACTTTTTGCGCCTGCCTCGTCGTGTAGATCGCTGCCGCTGCCTGGATGCTGTGAGGGTGAAGTCAGGAGCTCTATTCAAGGGTCAAGGACGGTTCTCCCGATGACCCGAAATTCCTGAAATTGCCTTCTTGCGTCTTGAAGACGTTTGTTTTGGCCAGCAAGATCCTCCCCCTTCCGGGCTCACGCCATGTGCGTCGCGCAACCATGAACGGCAGTCACAGCAGCCCTTCGCTGATCTCGCGGCTCGCGGCCATAAGGTGGCGGACGATCCCGTCCTGCCCATCGTCTGATCCGATCCGGCGAAGGCAAGGCACCACGATGCTGGCAAGGGCGGTGCCGTTGCGAGCAAGGATCGGGGCACAGACATCCGTGATGCCGACAAGGACCAGGCTATCCACCACCAGATGTCCGGCCTCGCGGATCGAGTCGAGCAGGGCTGAAAGGGCCGCCATATCAACCGAATTGCGCGAAATCCGCTGACTTTCGGCGATCATGCGGGCCCGTACCTCGGGCGTCTGGAAGGCGATGATCGCGCGGCCAGAGGCCGCATCAAGCGCAGGGCGGCGGTAACCCAGACGCAGGTTGAAACTAGTTTCGGCGTCGCCGGTCGCCGCGGCAATGACGATGGTTTCGCCGCCGCTGACCACGACAAGGTGCGCCGAGTGGCCAACTTGATTGGCAAGCTGCTCGATCACCGGGATAGCCACTTCGGTCAGCTTGCGTGATCTGGGGGTGCGGATGCCCAATTCGAACAGCTTATTGCTGAGACCAAGCTGATCCGTCACCGGATCGCGCAGCAGATAGCCGCGCTCGACCAGTACATAGACCATCCGGAAAATCTCGCTCTTGGACCGGCCAAGCTGTTCCGCGATGGATCGGGCGGTCATCGGACTGTCACTGGCCGACAGAAGCTCGATGATATCCAGCCCCTTTTCCAGGGCCGGTGCGGCATAGCCAGACTTTTCAAGAGGCTCCACTTGCGCGCACCCCGCTTCATTGGTGGTTCTTGACTTCATATAAGAACCGATCCAAAGTCAATCACGAGGTTGCAAGAGGTTTCCGTCATGGTGATCCATCTTGACCGTTGTCCGGTGCCCATCGCGCACAAGCGCATGGCTTCCCTTTTGTTCAGCATTGTCTTTGCCATACCCGAATGACAGCGCCAGCGTGCGCCTTCAATGGAGATTCCGATGGACCCCAGACTGAAATGCGTTCTCGACAACAAGCTTCATTCGCGCCTTGATCGCCGCCGCTTTTTGCAGGGGGCAGCCGGGCTTGCCACAATGGGTACATTTGCATCGGGACAGGCGGGCTTTGCACAAGCCACGCTGGGGGGCGATCTGAACTTTCTTGGCTGGGATGGCGAACACGGCGGCAACGTCGCCAAGGATTTCCTGGCGCAGAACAACATCGTCATGCAGGCGTCGTTCCAGTCCGCGGCAGATGAGGCGCTGACGCGGTTCAACACCGGCGGGCGCGGGGCGATGGACCTTCTGACGCCCAACAAGGATTTCCAGAAAGCGATCCTCGAGGGCGGGGTGGAACTGTTCCAGCCGCTTGATCTGTCGCGCATTCCGACGGCGGCCGGGCTGTTTCCGGCGTTCAAGGATGCGCCATGGCTGGTTCGCGACGGAGCGACCTATGGCATCCCCATCATCTGGGGCGACGAGCCTTGCGTGTTCAACCCCGAGAAGTGGGAGGCGATGCCAGCCAAATACACCGACTTTGCCGATGCCAAGTTCAAGGGCGAACTGGTGCTGCTTGACGATCCGTTCGGCAACATCTGGCTGTGGGCCGTATCGCTGGGCATGCCGGAACCGCACCGCCTGACGCAGGCGCAACTTGATGAAGTGCTGGCGGCGATGCTTGCGGTCAAGCCGAACGTTGTCGCGGTTGGCGCGTCACATGGCGACATGGCCGATGTGCTGATCCGGGGCGACGCGTCGATCGGGGTTGGCGGCTGGGCCTACCAGACACTGATCGCACGCGACAAGGGGGTAAAGCTGGTCGTCGGATCGCCCGAGGTGGATGGCACGTTCTATTGGTCGGATGCCTATGCGATTGCCGTCGACGCACCCAATCTGGACAACGCCTATGCGTTCATTGACTTCATGACCTCGGCCGAAACGAACGCGGCGCTGGCGGTTGAACTCGGGTCGGCCTGCACGGTCGAGGCGGCGTTTGACCTGATGGACCCGACGGTGCGCGATCTTTATCCCTTCGACAACGTGCGCCAGCCCGGTGGTGGCATCCTTGGCACGCAGGTCGTCGTGCCCAGCCAGAATGGCGAAGGTGACATCGTGGGGGCTGGTGCCTGGGTCGAAACCTGGCAGACCTTCAAGGCGTCCTAGCACAGGGCGCGCGGGCAGCATGGCCCCACAGGATCAGCCGCTTGTGGCATCCGCCGCGTCGCTGTTGCCCGCGTTCCTTGTCTATGCGGTTCTGCTGGTTATTCCGCTGGCAGCGCTTTTCGTGCTTGGCTTCTGGCGCGCCGATGGTTTCACGCTGATCCCTGATCTGTCGCTTGCCAACTATCAGCGCATCCTGACATCTGGTCTTTACCGCGATGTCCTGATCCGCACCATTCAGGTGGGAATGGTCACGGCTGCCATCGTGGTGCCGCTGGCCTTTGCGCTGTCCTATGTCATGCGGTTCGTGCTGGAACGGCGCGGGGCGCTGATCCTGCAACTGGTGCTTTTGTCGCTGTTCAGCGGCTATCTGGTCCGCATCTATGCCTGGCGCACCATCTTGGGAAAACAGGGCCTGCTGAACACGACGCTGCAGTATCTGGGATTGATCGACGAACCCTTGGACTTTCTGATCTATTCGCAACTCGCCGTTGTCATTACGCTCTGCGGGTTGCTGCTGCCGCTGGCCGTGTTGCCGATCTACTCCGCCATGCTGAACGTATCCGACGATTTTATGGAAGCCGCGCGCGATCTGGGTGCGGGGTTCTGGCAAAGGCTGCGCACCGTGCTGCTGCCAATGGTGTTGCCGGGCGTCACCACCGCCTTTGCCTTTGCCTTTCTGCTCTCGGCGGGGGATTTCGTCACGCCGTCGCTGGTCGGGGGGATGCAAAGCACGATGATCGGCAACATCATTGCCGACCAGTTCCGCGGCATCGGCGCCAACTGGCCGCTGGGTGCGGCGCTGTCTTTTGTGACCATCGGCGCGATGATGACGGCATGCCTTGCCGTGGTCGGCCTGTTGCGCGGGGTCAGCCGATGCTGACCGGATTTGCGCGGTTGTTCGTCATCCTGGTGGTGCTGTTTTTGTACCTGCCGGTCTTCGTGACCGTGATCTTTTCGTTTTCGACTTCGCCACGGCTCAGTCTGCCGATCGAAGGGCTGACGCTGGACTGGTACTCGGCGGCGCTGGACAATCCGCAGATGGCCGCCGCACTTCGCAACAGCCTTATCCTGGCCGTGGGCACGGCCTTGATATCCGGGGTCATCGGCTGCGCCTGTTCGTTCGGGATCCTGGCGCGGAAATCAGTGCGGCTGCGGCAGGGCCTGCTTGCCTTCAGCCTGCTGCCTGCCGTCGTGCCGCTGCTGGTGACCGGCATCGCGCTGGCGGTGATGTTCCATGCGATCGGGCTGCAACAAGGGCTGCGCAACGCGATGCTGGGCCATGTTCTGGTCTGTTTGCCCTTTGTGATCCTGACCATGAATGCCCGCCTGCAGAATTTCGATTTCTCGGTGCTGGAGGCCGCGCGCGATCTGGGCGCTAGCCGCCTGCGGGCATTCACGGACATCACCCTGCCCCTGATCCGCCCCTCGCTGATCGGGGCCTGCTTGCTTGCTGCCGCGCTGTCACTGGATGAATTCGTCGTGACATGGTTCAACATCGGCAATCAGCAGACGGTGCCGGTGTTGGTCTGGGGCCTGATGCGCCGGGGGGTGGACCCGGCGATCAACGCCTTGGCGACGGCGCTGTTCGCGCTGCTGGTGACGCTGGTCGTAGCTTCGAATCTGGTCGGCAAGCGGGGTCCGCGATGACTGCCCCCGCCGTCGCGATCAACGGCCTTACCAAACGCTTTGGCAGCGCGCTGGCGCTGGACCACGTGTCGCTTGAGGTGCAGCCGGGTGAGTTCGTGTCGCTTCTGGGGCCAAGCGGCTGCGGCAAGACCACGTTGCTGCGCATCATCGCGGGGTTCGAATCCCCGACGCAAGGCCGGGTTTCAATCCACGGCCAGGACGTGACCGACCTTGCGGCCGAGCAGCGCCCGACGAACCTGGTCTTTCAGCGCGGGGCGCTTTTCCCGCATATGAGCGTCGGTATGAACATCGGTTATGCTTTGCGTCTGCGCCGGTGGTCTGCCGTCCGGATTGCTGCAAGGGTCGAGGAAATGCTGGCGCTGGTGCGGCTTGAGGGAATGCGGGACCGGATGCCCGGACAGCTGTCAGGCGGGCAGTCGCAACGCGTGGCATTGGCGCGCGCGCTGGCGGCAGAGCCGAAGGTGCTGCTGCTGGACGAACCCCTTTCGGCGCTGGACCTGAAACTGCGCGAACAGATGCAGCTGGAACTCAGGGCAATCCAGCGCAAGTTGGGTGCCACCTTCGTCTTCGTGACCCACGACCAGACCGAAGCGCTGGTGATGTCGGACCGCATCGCCATCATGCAGGGCGGGCGGATCGTGCAGACCGGGTCACCGCAAGACATCTATCGACGGCCGAATTCGGTCTTTGTGTCTGGCTTTATCGGGCAGACCAACCTGTTGCGCGGCCGCATCGTCGGGCAGGACGGCGCGCGCAGTACCATCGACGTGGGCGGTGTCCACCTGTCCGCGCCGACATTGCCGGGGATGGCGCCGGGCGACGCGGCGATCCTGCTGCTGCGCCCCGAGGCGTTGCGCCTTCGCGATCCCGGCAGGGCCGAGGTTGCGGGCTGCGCGCTCGAGGGTCGATTGACCGATCGGGTCTATCTGGGCCATTGCGTGCGCATCACCATTGCCGGTCCCGGCGGCATACCCCTTTTTGCCGACCTGCGCGAAGAAGAAGCGGAGGGCCTGAACAAAGGGGATATCGTGGCGCTTGTCTGGGCTGCCTCATCCCCGATCCTGATGAAGGAGGACTTTGCGTGACTGCACCCATCCAGGACCGCCCGCAGCGCATCGACCTGCTGATCCGGCATGGTTACGTCATCACGATGGACGCCTCCAATGCGGTCTATCCCGACGGGGCGATAGCCATCGACAAAGGCGTGATCCTGGCGGTGGGCGAGGACGCCGTCATCGCTCCCCGGTTCACTGCGGCGCGCAGCGTCGATGCGCGCGGGGCGCCGGTCCATCCCGGTTTCGTCGAGTGCCACCTGCATGCGTCGTTCCAGATCTTTCGTGGCGCGCTGCCGGATCAGCTGGCCGAAGGCGACGCCTTCGACAGTTTTGAAAGCCGGTTCTTCAACACCGTGAACGATGAAGAGGAATTTCTGTCGGTGCTGCTGGCCTGCCTCGAAATGGTGCGCAACGGCACCACCTGCTTTCTGGAGGCGGGCACTGTCCTCAGCCCGCCGGCGGCGGCGCGCGCAGCGGAAATGGTGGGCATCCGTGCCGTGCTGGCCGATCCGTTCATCTGGGACCAGCCGCAAGGATTTGCCCAAGGCATGCTGGATGCGCCGGGCGACGGCTGCGAGACCTGTGCCGCGCAGGCCCGCATCCGCACCGAACTGACGCGTGCGCCCCGAACCCGGGGCGAGGCGCTGGTGCTGATGGGAACCGAACTGGCGCGCAACGCAGTGCCGGATGCGCTGGTGACCGGGCATGTGGCGATCCTGGGTCTGGGAACGGCAAGCGAAGAGCTGATGATGGCCGCGAAGGCGATGGCCGATGCGGCTGGCGTCACGCTGAACCTGCACCAGTCCTACAGCCCCGCCGATACCGAGGCCGACCGCCAGCGGTTCGGCAAGGACCCCTTGTTGCACCTGAACGACATCGGATTTCTGGATCGCAACGTGACCTTTGGGCATGCCAACCACCTGACGGATGCGGAATGCGATGTGCTGGTCGATAAGGGAACCTCGATCGCCTGGGCACCTGCGGCCTCGATGATGTGGGGGCATGGGGGCTCGGTCCACGGGCGGCATGCCGAGTTGTGGCGGCGCGGCGCGAACATTGCGCTGGGCTCGGATTCCGCGAACTGGTCGAACGATTTCGACCTCTGGCGGCAGGCCAGCCTTGCCATCCTTGCGGCGCGCGACGTGCATGGCGACCGACGCTTTCTGATTGCCGAGGACGGGTTGTCGATGGCCACGGTCGCGGGCGCGCGCGCCGCGGGTCTGGAGGATCGCATCGGCAGGCTGGCGACGGGCATGCGCGCCGACATCGTGATCCATACGCTGGACCGTCCCGAGATGGTGCCCTCGACCGACATGATCCGAAATCTGGTCTATGCGTCGCGGTCCCGGTCGGTGCATACCGTGGTCATCGACGGCAGGATCGTGCTGGAGGCGGGCCGGTTTCCGCATCTGGACGAACCTGCGCTTTTGGCCGACATCCGAGCGGCGGCCGCCGGATTGTTGAGGCGGATGGGCCATACGGTCGAGCCCAACCAGCTTTCGCCATGGACAATTCGATGACAAGCCCGGTCGAGATCCTTCTTTATCCTGATCAGTTCGGGCCGGTGGAACGGACGTTCGCGCAAGCGGAAGGCATTGTGGTAAATGGCTTCCGCTACCCATCCGGGGTGGCCGCCCTGCGCATCCTGAATGGCGCGGGCGAGGTGATCGTGCTGCCGTTTCAGGGCCAGCAGGTGTGGGATGCCACGTTCCTTGGGCGACGGTTGACCATGGGCTCGCTCTTCGACGAACCGCAAGACACCGCAGATTATCTGTCCAATTACGGCGGGCTCCTTTTGCATTGTGGGGCGGCGGCGATGGGCAATCCCGGGCCCGACGACAGCCACCCGCTGCATGGCGAGTTGCCCAATGCGCGCTATGGCAACGCCCTGATTCGGCTGGAAAGTCTGGATGGCGCGATGGCCGCCACGGTGACCGGCACCACCCGCCAGACCCGCGCCTTTGGCCACAGCTACGATGCAACGGCGAGCCTGCGGATCAGGCAGGGCAGCACCCGGATCAGCGTGCGCATGGGGATCCAGAACCGTCAGCAGCGCCCGATGAACCTGCTTTATCTGGCCCATGTCAATTTCCGCCCTGCCGATGGCGGCCGTTTCATCGATACCGCGCGGGATGGCGACATCCTGATCCGCAACACCGGCAAACCGGCGTCGAATGCTTCGCCCGCCGAACGCGATGCCGCCGCCTGGACCGCGCCGCAGGCGTCCGTGTTGCGTGAGGTGCCCGCGTCCGGCTCCATGTCAGGGGAAAGTGTTGCGGTTCTGCGCCCTGTCTCCGGTCCGGACGGACAGACCCATGCCGCCCAAATGCACCCGGACGGCACGGCCGATTTCGTGACGTGGCGGACCGGCGAACTGCCACTGGCGGTGCGCTGGATCGTGCGCAATGGCGATGAGGACGCGGCTGGTTTCATGATGCCCTCCACGGCCTATCCCGATGGTCTGGCAGCGGCTGGACGGCGCGGGCAACTGGTCTGCCTGCCGCCCGGCGAAACCATGCAATTCGCCTATGAATTCGGCGCAGTTGACGCGGCCGCCGCGGCCGCACTGGCCGCTGAAATCGCCGCTATCGGCGGACCCATTCCACCCGGACAGCCAATGACAGGAACACCCCGATGACCCCGCCCGACCGCCCCGCCGGAAATGCCTTTGCCACTGTCGATTTCGACAAGCCGGGTCGTCAGGCTGGTTTCGTGATGTTCCCCCATTCGCCGCATGACGACGCCTGGGGCGTAACCCGCCTGCCCATCGGCATCATCGCGAACGGGACGGGGCCGACGGTGATCCTGGAAGGCGGCAACCATGGCGACGAATACGAAGGGTCGATCACCATTTCCGAAATGATCCGTGACCTTGACCCCGCTAAGGTCAGCGGCCGCCTGATCCTGATGCCCGCCAACAACGTGCATGCCTGCACGTCGGCGCAGCGCACCTCTCCGGTTGACGGGGTCAACCTCAACCGGGCGTTTCCGGGCGACCCCAGGGGCACGATCACCCAGCAGATCGCGGCCTATCTGACCGACCATATATTTCCGATGGGCGATGCCTTTCTGGATCTGCATTCGGGCGGATCGTCGCTGCAGATCCTTCCCAGTGCGATCATCGAACCGGTCGAGGATGCCCGGCACTATGCGCGAAACTTCGCCGCCGTGCGGGCCTTCGGTGCGCCGAATACGGTCGTGATCGGCAATCTGGGCGATCCGCGCACGGCGACGGCGACAGCCTGCCGGGCCGGGCTGACCACCGTCGGCACCGAAATGCGCGGCGGCGGGACGGTGTCGCTGGATGCGCTGGACACCTGCCGCAAGGGCGTGCGGAACGTGCTGGCCCATCTGGGGGTGATCGAAGCGACAGGCAACACCCCGCAACAGGCAGGCGAAATCCTCGATCTGCCAGGCCCCGCCGCCTATGTCTATGCCGAAGACGATGGCGTGTTCGAGCCGTTTCACGAGCTTGGGACCCCGGTATCCGCAGGCCAACCCGCCGGACGCATTCACCGCCCCTGGGACACCGCCTTTCGCCCCGTCACCCTTTGCTACGCGCTGGACGGTATCGTTTTCGGCAGGCGTCATCTTGGGCGTGTTGCGCCGGGAAACTGCGTCTTGGTCGTCGCTGCCCCCGCCAGGGGCTTGCCCATGGACCTGACCGGAGCCGCAGCATGATCGCACTTTCGGATGTAGAGGCGGCGCGGGACCGCATTGCGCGACAGATACGTCTGACCCCGGTGATGGTTCTTGGACGCGCGCGCGAGCCATTGCCGGTCGCGGCCGAGGTGGTGGCCAAGCTGGAACTGCATCAGGTGACCGGGTCTTTCAAGGCGCGGGGTGCCATGAGCAGGCTGACAGACCTGCAACCGGACCGGATCGCCGCCGGCATCGTCGCGGCATCGGGCGGCAATCACGGCGTAGCCGTGGCCCGGGCCGCCTCGGTCGCCGGGCAAGCCGCGCGGATCTATGTGCCGTCGGGCGTCTCGGCCGCCAAGGCGGCGGCGATGCGGGGCTGGGGCGCGACAGTGACCATCGCGGGAGACGAATTCGTCACCGCTGATGCGGCGGCCCGGGCCGATGTCGCGCAGACCGGTGCCACCTATTTCCACCCGTTCGCCGATCCGCAGGTCGTGGCCGGACAGGGCACTATCGGGCTGGAACTGGTGGAACAGGCGGGCGACTTTGACACTCTGGTGGTTGCCATCGGGGGGGGTGGGCTGATCTCGGGGCTGGGCACGGTGATCCGCGCCCTGCGGCCCGGTGTCAGGATCATCGGCGTCGAGCCGGTCGGATCGCCGACCCTTGCCGCCAGTCTGAAGGCGGGCAGGCTTGTTGGCCTCGATGTGGTCACGAGCCGTGTCCCCACCATGTCTTGCCGCAAGACCGACGAACGGATTTTCCAGATCGCGCGAGGGGTGATCGACGACATCCTCTTGATCGAAGACGACGACATGCTTGCCGCCTCGCGCTGGTTGTGGCGCGAGTTCGGCATTGCTGCCGATCTTGCCGGTGCAGCCACGACGGCGGCGCTTCGGGTCCATCCGGCGGCCTTTGCCGGGTCCCGCCGCATCTGCACGCTGGTCTGCGGGGCGGGGCTGGAAGGGACCGTTCCATGAAGATCCTGGTTGCTGGTGCCGGGCTCTTTGGGCGTACGCATATGGGGCTGCTTGCGGGGCAGGGCGCGGTGATCGCAGCGGCCGACCCAATGGCCGCCCTGGCGGACCGCGCGCGGGCCGATTTCGGCGCAACGACCGGGCCGGAGGCGACTGCGCTCATGGACAGCTTTCGCCCGGATGGCGTCATCATCGCCGCCCCCGCCGCCGTGCATCTGCCTTTGGCCGGGGCGGCTCTGGCGCGCGGCATTCCGGTTCTGGTGGAAAAGCCGGTTGCGCTGACCAGCAGCGAAGCGGCGCGGATCGGGCAACTTGCGGCAGCCAGCGGAACCTTCGCGCTGCCGGGCCACGTGCTGCGCTTTTCGGCTCAGCACCAGGCCCTGGCCAATGCGGTGAAGGGCGGCACCATCGGGCGGGTGCTGTCGGTCACATCGCGGCGCTACCGCGATGCGGGCCATGCGCTGCGCTATGCCGACATTGACCCGGTGCTGATGACGATGATCCACGACATTGACCTTGCGCTGTGGATGACCGGGAACCGTGCGATATCGGCGCGGGCGGATCGGGTGACGGGCCGCGACGGGCGTTCGGCCACCCATGCCACGCTGCGTGACAGCGGTGGCGCCCTGTGGCATCTGGTCTCGGCCTGGACCTATCCCGGCGAAGATGCCCCGCCCGACCGGATCGAGGTTCTGGGCGAAGATGGCAGCCTTGAACTGGTCGTCGGGTCCGGCCTGACCTCTTGGGCAGCGGGGCGGGTCTTTCACAGCGATCCGAACGAGGACGCGCTGCTGGCGGAACAGACAGCCTTCCTTGCGGCCATCGGCACCGGTATCGCCCCGCCAGAGGTCACCATGGACGATGCCATCGCAGGCCTGAAGGCGGCAGAAATGGTGCTGGCCGACCTTGGCGTTGTCGGGTCAGGATCGGTGTGATGCTGGCCGATGCCCATCTGCACCTGTTCCGGCATGGCTATGGGCCCGCATCAATCCACGCCCGTCTGGGCGGCCTGTCCGACATCGATGCCTACGATCATCTTCGCCAGACACACGGCATCGGGGTGGGTCTGGTGATCGGATACGAGGCCGAAGCGATCGACCCCGATAACAACCGCTATCTGCGCGAACTGGCCCCGGGGCGCGCATGGCTGCACAGCCTTGCCTTCCGCGATGTCGGCGCGTCGCCCGATGCGGGATGGGTCCGCGACAGGATGGCCGAGGGCCATCGGGGGCTGGCGCTCTATGTTGCGGACGCGGCGGCGGCGTCCGCGCTGTCGGGCTGGTCCGCAGAGGTATGGCGTTCCTTGCGCGACCATGCGGCGCTGATTTCGCTGAATGCCCGACCAGAGGCGACGGCGCTGTTGGCCCCGGTGGTCGCCGCAGCACCTGAATGTCGTTTTCTCTTCTCCCATGTCGGCCTGCCGGGCCGACACGGCGCAGCTCCGCAAGGGCAGGCCGTGCGCGACAGGCTGCGCCCGTTGCTGGCGCTGGCCGGGCGCGAGAACGTGCACGTCAAGATCTCTGGCCTCTATGCCATCTGCGATCCCCCGAGCCTGTGGCCGCAGCACACGGCAGATCCGTTTGTGGCCGAGGTTTTGGCAGCCTTTGGGCCCGATAGGTGTTTGTGGGGATCGGACTTCAGCCCGGCGCTGGAGTTCCTGGGGTTTGACCAGACGATCCCTGTCCTAACCGGCTGCCGCCTGACGTCCGAAGAAACAGCTCAGGTCATGGGCGGCAATCTGGTCCGCCTGCTGGGGTAAGAGGAGATGCGCCCATGGCGGGTGAATTGACGGGAAAGACGGCGCTGGTAACCGGTGCCAGTTCGGGCATCGGGCGCGCGACCGCGCTTGCGATGGCCGCCGCCGGGGCACGTGTTGCGCTTTCGGGACAGTCGGAGGACCGGCTTCGCGCGGTTGCCGATAGCATTGGGACGGATGCGTTGGTGTTCCCTGCCGACCTTGCCAAAGATGGTGCGCCCGAGGCGGTTGTGGCGCAGGTCATGGCTGCATTTGGCAGGATCGACATTCTTGTCGCCAATGCCGGGATCTACGTGCCCGGCGCGGTGGCGACCGGAGATCCGGCCGACTGGGACCGGATGTTGGCTGTCAACATGCAGGCAGTCTTTCGCATGGTGCGCGCGGTGCTGCCGGGCATGATCGCGCGCCGATCCGGCGATATCGTGGTCACAAGCTCGATCGCGGGTCATCAGGTCTTCCGCGAGGAGCCGGTCTATTCCGCGACGAAACACGCGGTGCAAGCCTTTGTCCACGGCCTGCGCCGGCAGGTTGCACCGAATAGCATCCGGGTGGGGTCGGTCGCGCCGGGCACAGTACTGAATGCGCTGTGGGGCTATCATGACGAAGGCCGGATGCAGCAAAAGGTTGCCCTGCACGAAGGCCTGCGGTCCGAAGACGTGGCGGATGCGGTGATGTTCATGCTGACCCGTCCGCCCCATGTGACGATCCGCGATCTGGTGATCCTGCCGCAGAACGAGGACGTGTGAAGGCATGTTCGGGCGTGTCCCAGATCACCTGGTCCCACGCTGATGACCGGTGTGTGGTTTGTGCGGGGCGACCGAATAAATGCGCGACACATGCGCAATACTTGCCGGGGACGGATCGCAAGGAGCGCCCGTCGTTGATTGGTTTGCGCCAGGTGGTCAAGATCCGGCGCGAGGAAATCTGGCTGATAGTGTTCAGCTTACGCGGTCACCCGCATAGACATGCCGCCGTCAATCGTCAGCACTTCTCCGGTGATGAATTCGTTGCAGATCATGGTAAGCGACGCTTCGGCAACATCGGTAGTGCTGCCTTCGCGGCGCAGAGGAATGCGGTTGGTGATGTTGTGCGTGCGGGCGGCCTCGGTCATCTGGGCGTGAAACCGGGTGCGGATGATGCCCGGGGCGATGACATTGACGCGGATCCCTGCGGCTGCATTGTCAAAGGCCAGCGCCTTGGCCAAGGGGATCAGCGCCCCTTTCACGGTCTGGTAGGCCACTGAATTCGGGCAGCCGCGCAGGCCCGCCACAGACGAGACGAGCAGGACGGCCCCGCCTTCCTTGGCAAGCCAGGGGTGAGCCGCGCGGAAGAGGTGAAAGACCGGATGCACATGCAGGGAAAAGGCATCCATCCAGGCGTCGGCCGTCAGCGTCAAGACCGTGCCCGGAACCGGCCCGCCGGCGGAATGGATCAGGATGTCGAGCCGGCCGGATGTCTTTGCCGCATCCTCGACAAGAGCGGTCGCCTCAGTGGGGTTGGACACATCTCGCAGGGCGATGGCCACCCGGTTCGGCCCGAATTCGGCCTGCAACGCTTCGGCCTCGGGGGTAGAGGTGCGTCCGTTCACCACGACATTTGCGCCGGCGTCGAGCAGGAGCCGCGCGATTTCCAGCCCGATCCCCCGCGTACCTCCGGTGATCAATGCGAGCTTGCCTGAAACATCATACATATTCGTTCCCCTTTTTGGCGTTGGGCCTGAGCCGTGTCTGAGCGTGTTCCCGCAACGGGCAAGATGACGCAAACATGAGTGACTCCGGGTTCTTCGGAAATGCCCGCAAAGCCGAGATCAGGGCGCAAGCCCCATATTGGGCAAGCATGGTTGATCAGGCCCCTTGCACCGGATGTGCCGGGTATCTTGCCGCCCAGGGTGCCGCCCGTTCAACCTCGGCCGCGAGTGAAATGATCAGACCCTCACCATAGGGATGGCCGACGAATTGCACCCCGATCGGCAGGCCCGCTTTTGACCAGCCAAGCGGCAGCGAAAGGGCGGGCTGGCCAGAAATGTTGAACGGATAGGTGAAGGGAATATAGGCCAGATCGTCGTCGGATGCGCGTTCGGTGTCGGCGAGAAACGTTTCCAGATCAGGAGGGATCTGGGCCACGGTCGGCAGGATGATGCAGTCCCATTCCGCCATCTGGCTGATGATCGCGCGGCCGCGACCGAACAGCTCTTCCGTCGCCTTTATGTAATCGACCGCAGACCAGCGTTTGCCGCGCTCGGCGCACCACGCCGAAAAGGGATCGCTGAACTCGGCCGGGTCGCCCAGGTCGTTTGCGGCGCTTTCGGAATGACACATGATGCGGAAGATCGGTCCAAGCCCGGTCAGATCGACCTTCGCTTCGCCCACGGTATGGCCCAGAGATTGCAGCAGGGCGCCGGTCTGTTCGACTGCCGCGACCACCTCTGGGTCGATCCATTTGTCGCTGGTCGTCAGCATGCCGATCCGCAGCCGCTTTGGCCCGGTCAGAGCGGATGACAGGAATGACTGCGCGGGAGGCGGGGCATAGTAGGTGTCACCGGATTCATAGCCCGCCATGACATCAAGCACGAGCGCGGCATCAACAACAGTACGGGCAATCGGGCCATGGGTTATCAGCCCGCCACGCGGGTTGAAATAGGGCGCACTCGACACGCGTCCGCGTGATGGTTTGATGCCGACGACACCGCAGCAACTGGCGGGCACGCGGATCGAGCCGCCGCCATCCGAGCCTTCGGCAACAGGCGCCATGCAGGCAGCAACGGCGGCACCGGACCCACCACTGGAGCCACCGGCGATCTTGTCAAGATTCCAGGGATTGCGGGTGGGTGGGAAAAGACCAAAGGCCGTGGTCGCCCGGTTGCCGAACTCGGGCGTATTGGTCTTGCCAAGCATGATGCCGCCCGCCTCGCGCATCCGCCGCGCCACGGCTGCGTCGAGTGACGGCACGTTGTTGCGCCGCATCCGTGAGCCGTAGGTGGTCAGCATGCCAGCGGTGTCGGTCAGATCTTTCAACGCATAGGGCACGCCGGCAAGGGGCAGGTCTTCGCCAGCGTCGATGCGGCGCTGGGCGTCGTCGGCCGCCGCGAGGGAAAAGGCCTGATCGACCGTCACGAACGCGCCTATGTCGCGGTCGGCCGTGACGATCCGGTCAAGATAGGCTTGGGCCAACTCCCGTGTCGACACCTCGCGCTTGCGGACCTTGTCTCTCAGTTCCAGCGCGGTTAGCCGAAAAATCTCATCCAGTTGCCCGTTCATCGCATGCCCCCAAGTTGGCCCCGCCCGATGCGGTCATCACCAGTCCCGGCCGTCTCCCCTGCGAGCGACGTATCGCAAGCCATCTCCCGCGGTACATCCTGGTCAACTCCATTGACAAAAAAATAGCCACATGCTGAACATATAGTACTACAAGTTTTGCGTGCCGTATAGAGGCGTGTTTAACGCCCAAAGCGTCTCGATACCCCGGCAGGGCATCTCTGATGCGGCTGAACCCCTGAGCTGTGCGAACTTCGTTCTCAACAAGGAGGAAACAGGAATGTCTAGGAAAAAACTTAGTTTGCGTTTGGTCTTATGCGCCGCTTTCGCTTCACTCGGCGCACCGGCCTTTGCGCAGGGGCCAACCATTTGCATGGTGCACAATAACGCCGATCACCCGTCCATCACGGCCGTTGCAAAGGGAATGACGGATGAGGCGGCGAACTTCGGTGCTGAAATCACGTTTCTCGACCCGGCCTTCGATCCGGTAAAGCAGGTTGCGATGATCGAGGACTGCATTTCTCGTCAGGCCAATGTCATCGTGGTCAATGCGGTCGATCCGGCAGCAGTGGTTCCGGCCATCACGAAGGCGAAAGAGGCCGGGATCTATGTGATCATGCAGAATGCCGACACTACCCCTGAAGGCAAGGCCTTCACCGAGGCGTTCATCGGCAGCCAGTCGTTCGATCAGGGCTATGCGGTGGGCCAGATGATCGTGAAGGCGCTGAATGGTACGGGAAAGGTTGCTGTCGTTACCGGCAAGACAGGACAGACCGACACGGTCAACCGAACTGCAGGCATGGAGGCCGCCTTCAAGGACGCAGGCGCAACGATCGAATTGATTGCCGTGCAGCCCGCCGACTGGAGCAAGGACAAGGCGCTGACCGTGATGCAGGATATCCTGACCCGCTTCCCGCAAGTTGACGCGGTATTTGGGCATGACGATCCGATGGCGCTGGGCGCTTTGGAGGCCATCAAGGCCCAAGGCAGAGAAGCCGAAGTCAAGGTCTTCGGCGTCAACGGCAACAAGGAGGCCTGCGCCGCCATCAAGAGCGGTGAAATGTACGGCACCGCGCTGCAGCTGAGCTATCTCGTCGGCGTCTACACGGTTCGTGCCGCCTACGACCTTAACCAGGGCCGTCTGATCTCGAAGACCATTCTGGCACCGACCGCTCCGGTAACCCCTGACACGGTTGCGCAATGGGAAAGCCAGTGCTGGTAAGCTGAAGCCCTGACGCGGTCCTATAGGTGGGTCATGACAACGCAATCACCAGAACCTTCCGGCCGGACCCAAGGTGATCCAAACCCTGTGCCTCCCGCCAAGAGCGGGGGGCGCAAACGTCACTGGTCTGAACCGTTACGCAACCACACGGCGGTTTTGCTGCTGATTGTACTGGTCATCGCGGGCAGCTTTCTATCAGACGTGTTCCTGACGCCGCGCAATCTGTTGAACATCCTGTGGGCGGTGTCGCTTTTGGGCATCGTGGCGCTGGGTCAGACGATCCTGCTGCTGACGGCGCGTTTCGATATGTCGGTCGCGGGTGTGGTTGGCCTGGCAGGCATCGTCACGGTGCTGGCCCAGATCAACGGATTTGGTCTTTATGCCTCGATCGCGTTTGGGCTTGGGGCCGGGGTTCTGGTGGGTCTGTGCAACGGGGCGCTTGTCCTGGCCACCGGTGCAAACCCGTTCCTTGTAACGCTGGGCGTGAACCTTCTGGTCTATTCCCTTGCCCTCTCGCTGACCGAGTCCAAGACCCTTACCGCGACCATACCGGAGTTCACCGCGCTCGGTCGTGGGCAATTGTTCGGCTTCTTGCATTACTCTGTCATCTTGTTTCTCACTTTGGCCCTGATACTGGAGTTCGTGTTGCGCCGGACCATTCTGGGACGCACGATCTATGTCGCCGGGCTGAATGAAGTGGCGGGCGGATTGTCGGGATTGCGCATCCAGATCACCAAGATGTCGGCTTTTGTTTTGTGCAGCACTCTCGCGGCTCTGACGGGCATCATCATGACGTCGCGCACCAACAGCACCGTCGCCAGCGCCGGGTTCGGCATGGAGTTCGATTCCATTATTGCGGCCGTTCTGGGCGGCACCAGCCTATTTGGCGGGCGCGGCGGCACACTGCGGACGATCGTTGGCGTGGCCGTGCTGGGGGTGATGAATAATTTGCTCGTGCTGCTCAACGTGCCCTCTGAGGCGCAGCAGATTGCCAAGGGGCTGGTTTTCCTCGCTGTCGTCTTGGCCGACAGTGCCCTGAGACGGAGTTGACTGGATGAAGCGACTTTCGGTGATCCTGGAACATCATAGCGCGGCCCTTCTTGTCTTCGGGCTGGTGATCGCTTTCGGCTCTACGACCCCGGGCACCTTTGCCACCGGATCCAACTTCGAAAACATCGCCCGACAGATCTCGCTCGATGCGCCGATGGTCTTTGGCCAGATGGTCGTACTCATCGCAGGCGGGATCGACATTTCGGTGGGCTCGACCATGGCGATGGCTGCATCGCTGACCATCGGACTGCAACCCTACGGCACCGGTGTTGCGGTTATGGGGGCACTCGGCTTTGGTTTGGGGATCGGAATTTTGAACGGATTGCTGGTCACACGCGGCAAGATCGTGGCCTTTGTCGCAACGCTCGGCACCATGAGTCTCGTGCGCGGGTTACTGCTGACCTATACTGGGCAAGCGTCGCTGGTAGGGACGGATCCGGCGTTTACCTTCTGGGGCAACGGGCAGATCGGACCAGTCCCGGTGTCGTTTCTGGTTGTTCTGGCGGTATTGGCAGCCCTGTATGCCCTGCTGGAACACACGCGGCAGGGCCGCAATCTCTACGCCATCGGCGGCAACAATGACGCGGCCTTTCTGGGCGGCGTTTCGGTCAAGAACGGGCTTATGCTGGCTTTCATCATCAGCGGGGTGATGGCGGCCTTGTCGGGCGTCCTTGTCGCCTCGCGCTTGAATTCGGCGTCGGTGCAACTGGGTACCGATGCGCCGCTGATGTCGATTTCTGCGGCGTTGATCGGCGGTGCCAGCCTGTTCGGCGGCAAGGGCAGCATCATCGCGGCCTTTTTCGGCGTTCTGGCGCTGGGCATCCTGAACAACGGGATGAACCTGCTTGGTGTGCCGACCTATACGCAGATCGCAGTGCGCGCGCTGATCCTGATCGCTATCGTTGTGATCGATGCTCTGGCAACCCGGCTGCGGCGACGTGAACTCGAAAATGCCCGCATCCTTGAATGACGTCGTTCGCAAGACCCCGAGGCCCACAATGACCAAGATCGTTCGCATTGCGACCACATCCATAGCGACACTGGAGGATTTCGCACCGCCCTATAACCTGAGCCATCCCGATCCAAAGGCGACGTTCGCGCGCGGGCTGGCGTTGATCGATGCCGCGGCCGCAACGGGCGCGGATCTGGTCTGCCTGCCCGAGACCTTCATGGCCGCTGGTCTGCCCGCCTCTCGCATCCCCGAACTGGCCGAACCGATCGACGGCGCCTCGTTTCAGGCCCTGTCCGAGCGGGCGCGTCGGCACGGTATTCATGTCGTGGCCGGGATGTTCGTGCGCAGCGGCACAAGGGTCGAGAACCATGCCGTCTTGATTGATCCGACAGGCAAACTGGTTGGCTCTTACGCGAAAAAGCACCCGACCGAGGGGGAGATTGACGGTGGCATCACGCCCGGTTCGCAAGCGGCGGTGTTTCAGACTTCGATTGGTCGTATCGGGCTGGCCATCTGTTTCGATCTCAACTGGGCCGACCTCTGGCAAGAGATGGCCAATCAAGGGGCCGAAATCGTCTGCTGGATTTCGGCCTATGAGGGCGGGTTTCCCCTGCAGGCCTATGCCTGGCTGCACAGAATGACCGTGGTCAGCTCGGTGCAATCCTATCAGGCCAAGATCATCGACCGCACCGGCCGCATCCTGACCGAGACCAGCCGCTGGGGCCGCATGACCACCTGGGATATTGATCTGCACAAGGGCTGGTTTCATACGGATGGTCAGGGTGAAAAGATCGTCGCCGTGCAAACCCGCTACGGCAGCCGCGTGCGGGTCGAAACATTCGGCCAAGAGCACATGTTTTCCATCGAAAGCCGCGATCCGACGCTGGACATCGCCGAAATCGTCGATGCCCTGAAACTGGTCAGCTACGAAGACTATATCGCCCGCTGCACAGCGGCGCAGGGCCGTGGTCGCACGCACCCACCGCTCGTCTATCCCGAAACAAGCGAAACCCCGCCATCATGAGCGCGCCGCCTCTTCAACTGACCGGAATTTCCAAGGGCTTTCCCGGCGTTCAAGCCCTGAGCGATGTGCAGTTTGACCTGCGCGCCGGGGAGGTTCACGCGTTGATGGGTGAAAACGGCGCTGGCAAGTCGACCCTCATCAAGATCCTGTGCGGCGCTCAGCCGCCCGACAGCGGCCAGATCTTGATTGATGGCGCGCCGGTGACCATCGGCAGCCCGGTCGTCGCGGGGAAGCTGGGCATAAGTCCCGTGCATCAGGAGCTGTCGCTTGAACCCTATCTCAGCATCGCCGAGAACATCTATCTGGGACGGCAGCCCATCAACCGCTTTGGTCTGATCAATCGGCGTCAGATGCATGCAGCGGCACGAAAGGTGCTGCACGAATTGGGCGTGGAGCTTGCCCCCGAGGCTATTGTCGGGCGCTTGTCGATTGCCGAGCGTCAGGTTGTCGCCATCGCCCGCGCCGTATCGACACGCGCCCGGTTCATGATCTTTGACGAGCCGACCTCCTCGCTGACACGGCGCGAATCCGACCTCTTGATGCAGATGATCCGCCGCTTGCGCGATCAGGGGGTCGGCATCATCTATATCTCGCACCGGATGGAAGAGATTTTGGATCTATGCGACCGCGTCACGGTGTTGCGCGACGGCAAGTTTGTCGACACGCGGCAAGTGGCCGATATCACGCTTGACGAATTGGTGCGGATGATCGTCGGCCGCAGCATCGTGGCAGCGGCGCCAAGACCGCGCGCAGAACTCGGGCGGGTCATGCTGGAGGTTCGCGGGCTATCCAAACGCGGTTTGCTGAAGGGCATCAGTTTCGATCTCCATCGCGGCGAGATCCTCGGGCTTTCCGGGTTGGTGGGCGCGGGACGGACCGAACTGGCGCGGGCGCTTTTTGGTGACATCGTTCCTGACAGCGGCGAAATCCGTGTGGACGGCGTAACAATAAGAAGCCGCGCGCCGCGTCAGGCCATTGCTGCTGGCATCGGCCTGGTGCCAGAAGACCGCAAGGAGCAGGGACTGGTGTTGGCACAATCGGTGAAGGCCAATATCGGAATGCCGCAACTGGACGTTCTATCGCGCCTTGGTGTGATCAGCGCCCGCCGCGAACGCCAGCTGGCACAGCGTTACGTTCAGGATCTGGCCATCCGGACGCCGGGAGTTGATCAGAACGTCATGTATCTCAGCGGTGGCAATCAACAGCGCGTGGTGATTGCCAAGTGGCTTGCAACCAAGCCCAAGATCCTGATCGTCGACGAGCCTACTCGCGGTGTCGACATCGGTGCAAAGGCGGAATTGCACGCGTTGCTGCGCGACCTTGCGGCGGGAGGTATGGCGATCCTGATGATTTCTTCGGACATGCCCGAGGTGCTGGCGGTCAGTGACCGGATCCTGGTCATGCACCAAGGCCGGATAGCTGGCGAGTTGTCTTCTGCCAACGCTACCCAGGAAGCCGTTATGAGCTTTGCCATGGGCTTGGGTGACCGGGCATGACGGCCTGCTTGCCGCCCACCCTTTTCTGCAATAAATCGGTGCGATTCGAGTTCTCGTCCCACCTCAGCCGGATGACCGGATGGCACGCAGACTGACCAAGGAGCGGACGTGAACCTGGACCAGATTTCAGATTTCCAGCCCATGATCCGCAAGATGCATTTGCAACTTGGCGACCAGCTTGGCCTTGCCATCTTGCGGGGCGACTTCAAGGAGGGCAAACTGCTGCCGTCCGAGGCCAAGCTTTGCGAAACCCTGGGTGTCAGCCGAACTTCCATGCGCGAGGCCATCCGCGGCCTTGTGGCAAAGGGTCTGGTGGAATCGAAGTCAAAGGTCGGAACCCGCGTCCGCAAGGCCGAGAACTGGAACCACCTTGATGTCGACGTGCTGCGCTGGCAACTGGCCGTCGCCGATACCGAGACTTATCTGCGCAAGATGTTCCAGTTGCGCTATGCCACCGAACCCGCTGCCGCCGCTATTGCCGCGCAATACGGAACGCCCCAAGACCACACCCGCATCGCAGAAGCCTTTGACGCGATGCAATCAGCAGGCGATGACATCGGCCAATGGGTTGAGGCTGACCTGAGGTTCCACAAGGCCGTCTATCTTGCGACCCACAATGAATTTTTCTGGCCGATCGGGCAGCTGTTCAATATCGCGCTGAAAGATATGTTCATGATGACAGCGCGTGGCGCGCATCGCCCGCGCGCCGTGGCCGAACATCGCGCCCTGATGGATGCCATTGTCGCGGGAGAGCCAGAACTCGCGCGCGAACTTTCGCTGAAGATGGTGGGCAATGCCATGACCGACGTTCTGTCCCTCCGAAACAGTGCCCCCACCAAGCCATAAAGGGATCGCCATGTCCGATTGCCCTTATTGCCGCAAGACCACGGACCAGGTCATCTGGAACGACGGCGTGACCCGTGTGATGTATATCGACGACGCCCCGTTTGTGGGCTGGTGCCGGGTGATCTGGCACGCCCATGCGATGGAATTGACCGACCTTGACGAGGTCGAGCGCAGTCGCCTGATGCGCACGGTTTTTGCTGTTGAAACGGGGCTTCGCAAACTGCTCTCACCTGCCAAGATCAACCTCGCCAGCATGGGCACAGCCATGCCGCATGTCCATTGGCACATCGTCCCGCGCTTTCCGGACGATACCCATTTCCCCGATCCGGTGTGGTCCACGCCCAAACGCCCCCCATCGGACAGAACCGCGCCGGCCGATTTCGTGTCTGCAATGCAGGCGCATCTTGGAGCGGTGCTCGCCTAGACCCCGGGCGGGCTGCGTCGGAGAAACGTTGCTTGCGGCGCGCAGGTCGGTCGCGTCGCCCTTGGATCTGACCCAGTGGTGCCTGTCGCGGTACTTCAAAACCAGGCAGCAGAAACTGAACGAGGCGGGCGTCTTGGAAACCAGGGGCATCTCAGTTGCCAGGATCATCTCTGGTTGTGTGCCGCATTCGCTCGTCGCAGGCGCCGTGTCGAAACACCGCTCATGCTCGAAGGCGATTCAATCCCACGCGACGAAACGCTGTTGCGAAACACTGCAAGGGGGCATGCTTTCCGCACCTCATCACGTCGGGTCGAAGCGTTCGACAAACTGCCAGAGATCGTGACTTGTCGGTCCGGCGCGTACACCGAACCATGGCAACGCAACAATTTTATGGGAAGATGGCAGTGGTCGTAGTCCTGGGCTAACCGGTCTCGCCATAAAATTCCCTGCTATCAGGGAAAATATCAGGGAAATTCCGGAAATAGCACGAATTCTCTCCGTTCTATGGCAAAAAATTCCTACGTATTACAATGAGTTGGTGCTAAATTCCCTGTCGTGCGGAACAGGGAATTTAGGTTCCGAAACAAGGGCCGTTTGGCTCCGAACAGCGAAAGCGGGGGAGAACGCTTGGCGGCGTCCGCACAGCTTGGTCCAGAGCTTGGATCGTTTTGATGAGGATAAACATTTGCAAACCAGTCAGTCACAACCGCTGAACATCGCAGAGATCAGGGTTGGTCCAGGCCGGATGGGTTTGGCCGCCTGTCCCGGCAAGACCGAAGGCGGGGTGATCGGAGATCCCCGGAGCCGCGACCTCGACACGGATATTTCCGCGATCAGACGGTGGGGTGCCGACGTTGTCGTGTCTCTTGTGGAAGGACGCGAGATGCAGGCACTTGGCGTGCCACATCTTGGTTTGGAGGTGAGCCGGGCCGGCATGATCTGGCACCACCTTCCGATAGCGGATTTTGCGGCACCCGACACCGGCACCGTGAAGGCCTGGACCGCGCTTTCTCCGGCTCTGCACCAGACCCTTGATCGGGGTGGGCGGGTGCTTTTCCATTGCCAGGGAGGCCGCGGCCGTTCGGGAATGATTGCCGCGCTTTTGTTGATCGAGCGCGGTGAGCCGTGGTCAGTGGCGATGAGAAGGGTCCGTGAGATCCGCCCGGGCGCGATAGAGACAGCGGTGCAAGAGAAGTTCCTCGAAGGGCAAGCGGGGCCGGGGGATCGGCGAACGGAACTGACCCGTGCCAGCCTCTTTGGCGGGGCGATCGGAGATGCCCTTGGTGCCGAGATCGAGTTCTGTCCGCTTGCCGACATTCTCGATCGCTTTCCGGGCGGTGTCGACGACCTGCTGGCCCACCAGGGTCGGGTTGGCGCGATCACGGATGACACCCAGATGACCCTTTTCACCGCCGAAGGTCTTCTCCGTGCGCTGAACCGTGCCTTCGAAAAGGGCATCTGTTACCCGCCGGGCATCGTCCATCATGCCCTTTTGCGCTGGTTTGCGACCCAGGGTGGAGCGCCTAGAATGCAGATCGACAGAACAGGGTTGGTGGCCGACCAGCGTCTACATGTGCGCCGAGCGCCGGGGAATACCTGCTTGTCGTCGCTGGCTGCCGCAGTAGGCTTCGGTGAAGTGGCGCGAAACCGGTCCAAGGGATGCGGGACCATCATGCGGGTCGCCCCGATTGCGCTGATGGCCGGTTACCACGGCGATCGAAGAGAACTTGCCGTCCAGACTTCTGCCCTGACGCATGGCCATCCAACCGGACAGGAAGCCGCGGCCGCCTGGGCAATGATCCTGAGAGATCTTCTGGAGGGGTGGGGGCTTCAGGATGCTGCAAACGCCGCTCTAGGTAAATTCGGCGGCGAAACGGCCACGTCCATCAGGGCCGCCCTGTCCGCTCCCGGTGACGGGACGCCGCAAACAGTCGAAGCCTTGGGAGGCGGTTGGGTCGCGGAGGAAGCGCTCTCGATCGCGCTTTACGCAGCGTTGAATTCGGACTCGTTCGAGGAAGGCCTGAGGATCGCCGTCACGCATTCGGGCGATAGCGACA
>JANPKV010000255.1:0-17615 GCA_031426185.1 Rhodobacterales bacterium
GGCAAGTTGCTCGGGCGTCGCACGGGTGCGGTCGGTGAACAGGTTCACATAACCCTCGATCGAGGGGGACGAGAATATCTTGGGCGGGTAGCTGATCGAATCCGGTCCGGTCTTGAAGCCGGTGGAGATGATCCAGGCCAATGGCAGCAGCGTGATCACCATATAAAGCGCGACCAGCACGCCAGCGACCCATTTGGAGCGCGCCGAAGGCTCGGTGACGGAATAGGCGCTCATCTTTCTTTGACCTTGTTGAGGGCCTTGACGTAGATCGAGGCCAATCCAAAGACGGTGACGAAAAGGATGATCGCATAAGCCGACGAATAGCCTGTCCGCCACTTTTCGAATGCCTCGCGTTTCAGCTCGATCGAAGACAGCAGCGTCGTGTCGCCCGGTCCGCCGCCGGTGAGCAGGACCACGAGGTCGAACATCTTGAAGTTTTCGATCCCCCGGAACAGGACGGCAAGCATCAGGAAGGGCAGCACCATGGGCACCGTGATGGTCCAGAACTGTCGCCATTTGGACGCGCGGTCGACCTCGGCCGCCTCGTAGATGTAGTCGGGGATCGACCTCAGGCCTGCAAGGCAGATCAGCATCACGAATGGCGTCCACATCCAGGTATCGACGATGACGATGGCCCAAGGCGCAAGGGTGACCGAGCCCAACATCGAAAACGACGAGGCGGGGATGCCGGAGACAAACTCGACCGCATAATTGATCAGGCCGATCTGCGGCTGATAAAGGAAGGTCCAGAAGTTTCCGACCACAGCGGGCGACAGCATCATCGGGATCACGATGAGCGTGGTCATCAGGTCGTTGCCTCGAAACTTGCGGTTGATCAGCCAGGCCAGCGTAAACCCGATCAGGACCTGCAAGGTTATGGTCCAGAACAGAAAATGCGCCGTCGCCTGCATCGTGGCCCAGGTATCGGCATCGGTCAGGATGCGTTCGTAATTGCGCAGGCCGACCCATTCCACAGGCTCGTTCGGCCGGTTGGCGCGAAAGTTGGTGAACGACAGACGGATGGTCCAGATCAGCGGAAAGATGTTGATCGCCAGAAGCAGAAAGATCGTGGGTGCCACGAAGATCCACGCGATGGTGCGGTCCGACATGCCGCGCACCTTGCGCGCAAGCATGGGAGGCGTGGCGCGGGCAAGGCGATCTGCGGGGGTGTCGGTCATGGCGTTCGGCCTTTGGATTCGGATGGCGGCAAGCATACGCCAAAAACGGCGGTGGCAACCCCGCGCTGGAACCGGGGGAGGGCGGGGGTCAGCCCGCCGCAAATGGTGGAAAAGGTGCCCCGGACATTGGGCAAGGGGGCGGGGTGGCCGCGACCGGCCACCCCAACCAGTTACAGTTTGCCATCATCCTCGAAGGTGACGGTCCAGTCGGCAACCAGACCATCCAGCGCCTCTTGTGCGGTGCCTTGACCGGCGACGACATAGTCGTGGAACCGCTTTTGGCTGTCCTGCAACAGCGTGGCATAGCTGGGATCAGCCCAGAAGTCCTTCACGATTGCCATGGAGTCGAGGAAGGTCTGGGCATAGGGCTGGCTGGACGCGAAAGCGGGGTCTTCAACCACGGCGCGCAGGCAGGAGAACCCGCCCATCGACCACCATTTGGCCTGGACTTCGGGCTGGGCGAACCACTTGATGTATTCCAGTGCCGCGTCCTGCTTTTCGCTGTACGAGACAACCGAGATGCCCTGGCCGCCCAGCTGCGCGAACTGCTTGCCATCTGGGCCCGCGGGGTTGACCAGATAGCCGGTCTTGCCACCGCCGACATTGGGATCGACCTCGAACCCAGGCCAGGTGAAGGCGAAGTTCATCTGCATCGCGACCTGGCCCGATTTGTAGGCGTCGATGCCTTCGCCCATATAGGCGTTGGACATGCCCGGAGGCGTGCAGCAGTCGTAAAGCGCCTTGTAGAACTCAAGGCCCGCAACCGCGCCGGCGGAGTTCACGAAGCCTTGCATGTCATAGGGTTTGTCCGGGTTCTGGTAAAGGAAACCGAAGGAATAAAGGACATCCATCACACCCATGGTGATGCCCTCGGAGCCCCGCTCGGTATAGATCGAGGCGCCGTAGATCACCTTGCCGTCGATCTCTCGGCCCTGGAAGAATTCGGCGACCTCTTTCAGTTCGGCAAAGGTCGCAGGCGGGGTCAGGTCGCGGCCGGTCTTTTCCTTGAAGGCGGCGGCGATTTCCGGGCGTTCGAACCAGTCCTTGCGGTAGGTCCAGCCGACCACGTCGCCAAAAGCGGGCAGCGACCAATAATTGGGGGTGCCCTTGGGCCATTCCGAATAGCCGGTGACGGTGGCCGGTACAAATGCGTCCATCGAGATGTCGTTGGCGTCAAAGAAGTCGTTCAGCTTGACGTAGTGGCCGCTTTCGGCACCCGCGCCGATCCACTGGCTGTCGCCGATCATCAGGTCGCAAAGCTTGCCGCCCGAATTCAGCTCGTTCAGCATCACTTGCGCAAAGTTGGGCCACGGCACGAATTCGAAGTTCATCTTGTGACCGGATTCGGCCTCAAAATCCTTGGACAGTTCGATCAGCGCATTGGCGGGGTCCCAGGCGGCCCAGCACAGCGTCAGATCCTCGGCCATCGCGGCGCTGCCGCTGATGAGGGCAACCGCCGAGGCGGTCATAAGAGTGCGTTTCATATCTTCCTCCCGATGTTGGTGTGATGGATGCGTGCGGGTCCATCCCGTCGCCTCTTCTTGGATTGCCTCACCATAAGCAGGGCGAAGCGGTCCTGTAAAGAAGTTTTGAGGTGCGTACCTCAAAAATCCGCAAAAGCCGGTTATGACGCGTTTTGGTGGTGGTTCAGGCGGCTTCGTCCGGCTTTGGGCGGGCAATCGGCGAGGCGTCGTCGATAATCTGCGGCAGGTTTTCGCGCAGCACGATGTCGATCCGAATCTGTTCCTGACCCTCGTCGATGGGAACGCGGTCGATTTTGGCGCGAAGCACGCGCAGGGCAGACCGGGCTAGGTGGCCGGTGTTTTGCGTGACCAGCGCGTCGATTGTCCCCGCCTGCAGTGCAGCCCGCGTATGGGGCGTCATCTCGTGACCGATCACCACGACGCGGCCTTCAAGGCCAAGGTCAGCCAGCGCCGCGCCCAGCACGCGGTGACCGCTGCCGAGCACATAGATACCGCGCAACCGGGGGGCGTGGCGCGACATCTCGAACACCGCGCGACGCAGAAGGTCGGGTGAGCCATGCGCCTCCAGGGTCTGCAGCACTTCCAGATCGGGGTATTCGGCCTGCACCACGGCGTCAAAGCCGCGGCGACGCTCCAGCGCGTCGCGCGACAGAAGGCTCTGTGCTACCACCATGATTTGTCCGCAATTTCCCGACAGGAACCGGCCCATGAGAACACCAGCCGTCCGGCCCGCGGCCACGTTGTCGATGCCCACAAAGTGATCGCGTTCGGTGTTGGGCAAGTCGGAGACCAGCGCCACCACCGCCACCCCCGCCTGACGCAGCGCGCGGATGGCGTCGCGCAGATGCGGTGTTTCCGGTGCCATGATCGCCACACCGCTGATGCCCTGTGCCTGCAGCCCCGCCAGCATCGCGACCAGCGCATGGGGGTCTTCGGCAGGAAAACGCAACGTCTCCACCTCGGTCCGCGAGACGACTGCAGCCGCTGCGGCCTCGTTCACCGCCTGCTCGATGGTCGCGAGGAACTGGCTTTGCGTGTCGGGCAAAAGACAGGCGATGCGGTAGCTGCGGCTGCGCGCAAGGTTGGCTGCCGCAAGGTCGCGCACATAGCCGATGCGTTCGATGGCGTCGGTCACGGCCTGCACCGTTTTCGGTCGCACACCGGGCCGGTCGTTCAGCACGCGGTCGACCGTGGCCAGACTGACGCCGGCCTCGCGGGCAATATCATTGACGGTCGGGCGCATCGGGGTCGGCCTGCAAGGGTTACAGGCGCGACTATCCGCGCTTGGCTGATGTACGTCAATCTTCTACGTTTTCGCTTTTCTGCGGCGCGTAGGGCGATAGGATTGGCGACGGACTGCATTTGGAGCAAAGGCACATCATGGCGCGACTGGCTTTCGTTACGGCGGGAACCTCGGCGATCGGCAGGACGCTGGTCCAAGGGCTGGCGGGGGCGGGGTACGATGTCGCCTTCACCCACCTTGGTGACGAGGCGGCGGCCCGGTCCCTGGCGGACAGCGTTGCGGCACTGGGCGTCCGTGCGCTGGCGCTGGTTGCCGATGCAGGCGACGAGGCGGACGTCGCCAGCAGCCACAAGGCCGCGCAAGACTGGGCAGGCGCCGCGCCGTCCGCGCTGATCAACAATGCAGGCGTGCAGACCTGGGCGAGCCTCTTGGATCTGCGGGTGGACCAATGGGATCTGGTAATGCGCACAAACTTGCGCGGTACGTTCCTGAACACCCAGGCCGCCGCCCGCGCCATGGTGGAATCGGGCATCGGAGGGGGCATCGTGAACCTGGGGTCGGGGTGCAACAAGCATGCCTTTCCGCGACTGGTCGACTACACCACCTCCAAGGGCGGGATCGAACAGTTCACCAAGGTCGCGGCGGTCGAACTGGGACCGCATGGCATCCGGGTGAACTGTGTGGCGCCGGGGGCCATCGCGACGGAACGTACGGCGGCCGAGGCGGGCGATTATGCGGCGACCTGGGCGCGCGTCACGCCGTTGCGGCGCGTGGGGGTACCACAGGACATCGTGGGTCCGATGCTGTACTTTCTGTCGGATGCGGCGGATTTCGTCACGGGCCAGACGCTTTGGGTCGATGGCGGGGCATTCACCCAAGCCAACTGGCCCTACCCGACCTGACGCGCGTCACGGCAAGACAGACATTCGGGCATTTTCGGGCCCGGCTGTCGGCGAACGCTGTTGGCGTAACGGGGTTGACCACCGCACGCCACTCGTGCCCAATTTCCTTCTTTGAACAAGGACGACGTCATGCGCACGATCATGCTTTTCGGCGATAGCAACACACATGGCACGATGCCCATGCCCGACCTTGACGGCGAGGGACGGTTTTCGCGCGACGAGCGCTGGGCGGGTCGGTTGGCCAAGCTGCTGCCCGACTGGGAAGTGATCAACGAAGGCCAGCCCGGACGCACAACGGTGCATGATGACCCGGTGGAGGGCGCGCACCGCAACGGCAAGACGGTGTTGCCGTCGCTGCTGGAATCGCATCAGCCGCTTGACGTTGTGCTGATCATGCTCGGGACCAATGACCTCAAGGGGCGGTTTTCGCTGAACGCCACCGATATCGCGCTGTCGCTGGAGCGGCTGGTGCTGATGGTGCGGGCGTCCGAGGCGGGACCGAAGGGGGCGGCGCCAAAGGTCGTTCTGGTGGCCCCGCCGCCGGTCGAAGAGGTCGGCGCGCTGGCGGGCATGTTCGAGGGGGGGGCCGCAAAATCAAGGCATCTGGCGGCCCGGATCGGCGAGGTGGCAGCCCGCCTTGGTGTGCCGTTCCTCGACGCGGGGACCTTGGTGAAGGTCTCGCCCATCGACGGTATCCATTACGATGCCGAGGCCAATCCGATTCTGGCCGAGGCGTTTGCCGCCCTGATCCGACGGCATTTCCCCTAAGGCGGCGTCAGCCTGATGTCCCACAAGGCCGCCATCATCGTGAGCCACGGCCAGCCCTCGGAGCCAGGCCCTGCCGCCACGGCGCTGTCTGCCTTTGCGCAAAAGGTAGCAAGGCTGCTTCCTGGCTGGGATGTCGCATCCGCCACACTGGCCGAAGAGGGCGCGCTGGCCGGCGTCGCCCGGTCGCTGGGGCAGGGCGTGATCTTCCCCATGTTCATGACGGGCGGATATTTCGCCCGTGTGGCGATCCCCGGGCGGTTGCAGTCGGGCGGCGTGTCGGGTTGGCAGGTGCTGGAGCCCTTTGGTTGCGATCCCGCCGTCCATGACCTGACCGTCGCACTGGCGCGCGAGGCAGGCGCCGACGCTGTTCTGCTGGCGGCGCATGGGTCATTCAAATCCGCTGTGCCGTCGGACATCGCGCGCCATGTGGCAGGGCGGATCGCAGCCGAGGTCGGGGTGCGGGCGGAGGCTGCGTTCATCGACCAGGAACCGCAACTGGCCGGGGTTCGGGGGTTCGGCGCAGGGGCGGTGTGCCTGCCCTTCTTTGCGGCTGCAGGCGGGCATGTGGTCGACGACATCCCGCGCGCGCTGGATCAGGCGGGGTTTCCGGGCCGGATCTTGCCTCCCGTGGGGTTGGACGCGCGCGTCCCCGAAATCGTCGCGGCCGCGATTCTGGCGGGTCACTTTGTGTGTGCTGGCGAGTGTCGCTGGCGCAAGTGAGACAAGTTTCCCCGACTAGACCGTGTGCAGATAAAGGTCGAAGTCCACCTCTGACACGGTCCGCTGCACGCGCGCATATTCCGCCGCCTTGATCGCGGTAAAGGTACGGTGCATGTCGGCTCCCAGCGCATCCTTGAGGAAAGCCGACGCCTTTGCAGCCTCGATCGCGCCGCGCCAGTCCAGCGGCATCGCGGGCGCATCCTCGGAACCCATGTAACCATTGCCGGTGGTCTCGGGGCCGGGGTCGATCTTGTTGGCCATGCCGTGGCGGATCCCGGCAAGGACGGTTGCGGCCACAAGATAGGGGTTGGCATCCACGCCAGCGGGGCGGTGTTCGATCCGCCGGGCCTGGATATCGCCGGCCGGGATGCGCAGCGCGACCGAGCGGTTGTTGACGCCCCAGGTCGGGCTGACAGGGGCATAGGACTGGCTTGCGAACCGGCGCCACGAATTGGCATGGGGGGCAAAGACGAGCATGCTTTCGCCCATCGTCGCGCGCAGGCCGCCAAGGGCATGCAGCAGCGCCGGGTTCCAGATGCCGGGCTGACCTTCGACAAAGATGTTTGTGCCGGCGTCGTTCATCATCGACACGTGAAAATGCATGCCGGAGCCTGCGTAATTCTCGTTCGGCTTGGCCATGAAACACGCGGTCACGCCATGCGCGCGGGCCTGGGCGCGGACGATGCGTTTCAGCCGGATCAGGTCATCCGCGGCCTGCATCACTTCCGCGCGGTAATGCAGCGTCAGCTCGTACTGCCCGGGGGCGTATTCGCTGATCATCGTTTCGGCCTTGATCCCCGCCTTTGCGGCACCCGCATAGATGTCGCTGAACAGGGGAAGCATGCCGTGGAGGTGATCGACCGAATAGACCTCGGTCTTTGTCGAGGGCCGCCCATCGAGCACGTCAGCGGCGGGAACCATCTTGCCGTCGGGGCCGCGTTGGTTGGCGAGCAGAAAGAATTCCAGTTCAAACGCGCCCGAAGGCCGCAACCCCGAGGCCGCCAGCGCGTCCACCTGCCGCTGCAGCGCATGGCGGGGGTCTGAGGTCATGGGCGCGCCGTCCAGCATGTACATCGACATGAACACCTCGCCGCGCGGCGGCTGGGTGTTGTGCAAAGGCCTCAGCGTATCGGGGATCGGCCAGGCGCGCAGATCGCCGTCGCCCTGATCCCAGATCAGCCCGGTTTCATGGACATCCTCGCCGCAGATATCCAAGCCCAGGATGGAGATCGGCAAATGCCGCCCATTCTTGAAAAAGGACAACAATTCGTGCCGCCGGATGATCTTTCCCCGGCCTATCCCGTTGCAATCGTGCAAGACGAGGTCAAACGCCTCGATCTCGGGGTGGGCGTCCAGAAAGGCTTCGGCTTCGGAAAGAGAGGAGCCGGAGGGGCTTTGGTCGGTCATGCGCGTCTCAGGGCAAAAGGGATGTCAGGATTTCGTCAAAGCTGGCGATCAGGCGGTCGATCTGGTTTTTCTTGGTGGCGGGGCTGACCAGCATCATGTTGTGAAACGGGGCGATCATGCTGCCCCGGTTCAAAAGCGCGGTGTGAAGCGCCGCCTCGACGCGCGGCTGATGGGCAAGCGCCGCCTCGGCCCCGTTCCGCAACGGTCCGGGGGCGCAGATAAACTCGACCCGGGCCCCGACGCGGACCACATGCCACGGTATTGCGTGACGGGCGATGGCGTCGGCAAGGCCATCTGCAAGGCGGTGCGCGCCACGGTCCATGCGGGCATAGGCCATCGGCGTGGCAACCTCGGATAACGTGGCGACAAGGCAGACGAACTGCATGGGGTTGGCCGAAAGTGTGGTGCCCATACCGGAATGACCGGATGCGCGGTTTGCTTCTGCCGCGTGATATCGGGCGGCCACCGCATCCGTCATTCCCCAGACTGCCGTCGGCATGCCCCCGGCGATGCATTTTCCGGCGACGAACATGTCGGGGTTCAACCCGTGGACGCGCGTATAGCCGCCATGCCCGGTGGACATCGTATGCGTCTCGTCGATGATCAAAAGCGCGCCGTGCCGCGTCGCCAGGTCCCGCAGCCCGGCCAGAAAACCGGGATCGGGCAGCACCATGCAGGAGTTTGTCATCACGGGTTCGGTCAGGATCGCCGCGACATCACCTTGAGACAGCGCATCAGAAACACCTTGCAGGTCATTGAATTCACAACAAACCGCAGACGCCGCAAGATCGGAGAACTGACCCAGCAGGCCCGGCCGCGGGACCGTCAGCTTGCCTTGGCGCGTGACCATCGTGTCGTCGACCGTGCCATGATAGCAGCCGTTGAAGACCAGCACTTTCGGCCGTCCGGTCACGGCACGGGCAACGCGCAAGGCGAACCGGTTGGCATCGGTTGCGGTGGTGGCGATCTGCCAATGGAACGGGCCAAAGGTTTCGCATAACAGGCGGCCTGCCTCGATCGCGGCCTCGGTCGGCAGCATGTAGGTAAGTCCGTCGCGCGCCTGTTTGCGGATCGCGCGGGCGACGGGGGCGGGGGAATGGCCGAACATGGACCCGGTATCGCCCAGGCAAAAATCGTCGATGCCATAGCCGTCAATGTCGGTCAGACGCGCACCCCGCGCATGCGCGACAAGCGGCAGATGCGGCATAGGCCAGTCGGTCATCCAATGCATCGGCACGCCCGACAGATAGCTGTCGCGAAGACCCGCGCGGGCCGCCAGAGATTTGGGTCGGCTGGCCGCAAAGCGCGCCGATTCCTTTTTCGCGAACGCCGCCAGACGCGCAGGATCAATCCCGGCGATCAGGTTCCTGGCGGTCATCATCGTGGCGGTTCCGTGCATGGCGGGGCTTATGGCGCAGAATTTGATCAAAAGAAAGGGCCGGGATGAACCAGTCGGGTCAGCGTCCGACGCGGACTTCGATCATCCTCGGGCCATTCTGCGGCTGACCGAGCGCGGCACCAAGTGCTGCGGGGTCTTCGACAACCGACTGAAAGGGGAGATCGCAGGCGGCGGCAAAGGGCGCCATCTTCAACGGCGAAGGCGTACAGCCGATCACTTCGGTGCCGGCCCCCGCCATCGCCTCGGCAATTTCGCGGAACCCGGCATTGTTCCAGACGACAAAGGTGATCGGCAGATGCTCGTCGACAGCGGTCCGCAACTCGCCCGGGCTGAACTGAAGCCCGCCATCGCCGATCAGACAGATCACGGACACGCCTGGCGCAGCGAGCGCCGCGCCAATGGCAGCACCGGTGGCGTAGCCTAATGCGCCGTATCCGGTTGCCGCATTGAACCATCCCCCGGGGCGGTCGTGGCTGTAAAACAGGCTGGCGGCATAGACAGGCTGGGTGCTGTCGCCGACGATGATGCAATTCGGACTGGCGGCGCGGATGGCTTCGACCATTTCCAACTGGCCGGGCATGGCGGCGTTTGCCTGCGCAAGCTCGGCACGTGCGGCGGTGCATGCGACTTGGCCACGCGCGGCGCCGTCCCCAGATTTGACGGCAAGTCGGGGCAGCAAGGCAGCCATGGTTGCCCCTGCGTCTCCGCAAAGTTTCACTTCGGCTGGCCGCCGGGCCAGTTGCGCATCCGACAAGTCGATGCGGATCAACCCCGGCATGTCAGGAAAGTCGTCATTGACATACATGTCGTAGTCGGTCGGCCCGAACTCGGTGCCGATGGCCAGAACCTGATCGGCCGTTCTGATCAGCACGCGCGTGGCCTCAAGGCTGGGCGAGGCGGGCACACAAAGCGGATGGCCGTGCATGATCCCGCGTGCGTTGTTGGTCTGAACGACTGGGGCATCAAGTCTTTCAGCAAGGGCTTGCAACGCCGCACCCTGACCGCGGACGCCGCCGCCGGACAGGATCACGACACGATGCGCCGCGTTCAGTCGCAAGGCTGCATGGTCCAGATCGCGTTCGGCAGGGACCGGTTTGGACGGGGCCGCTGCCGGAGCGGGAAGTGCCTCGCAGGGCATCGACATCACATCCGTGGGAATTTCCAAATGCACCGGGCCGGGACGACCCGTTGTCAGCAAGGTGAAAGCCCAATCCAGGGCATCGCCGACGTCCGATGCACCGCCGATCTGACGCGTCGGACAAAGTGCGCCGACCAGCGCCGCCTGTTCGGGCAGTTCGTGCAGCCAGCCATGGCCAAGGCCCTGCACCGATCCACGATTGACCCCCGAAATCACCAGGATCGGCACCGAATCTGCCCGCGCCTGCGCCATGGCGGTCAAAGCATTTGTCAGGCCGGGACCGGTGATCACAAGCGCCACCCCCGGCTTGCCCGAAACCCGTGCATAACCGTCGGCCATAAAGCCGCAGCCCTGCTCGTGGCGCGCCGTGACATGGCGGATGGGGCTGCCAGACAGACCCCGGTACAGCTCCACCGTGTGAACTCCGGGTATTCCGAACACGACGCTTACGCCCCGCGCGGCCAGTCCTTCGACAAGTCTTTCGCCTACGGTACGCATCGTGTTCTTTCCTGCTGTCAGGCCTTTTGAAGACGGGCCGCGTAGCGCGCGATCCGGTCCGCTGCCGCGCGCGTGACGTCATCGGGCTGCGTCAGCGTCAGGCGCACCCACCCCGCAAGGGTGGCCCCGAAGCTTTCGCCCGGCATCACCGCCACGGATTCATGCTCCAGCAGCCCCAGCGCGAAATCGCGGCCCGAAAGGCCGGTCGCGCGGATATCGACCAGCGAAAACATGCCCGCATCGGGCCGGTTGACCGCAAGACCGGCCACGCCGTCCAGGGCGGCGTGCAGCAGCTCAGCCCGGCGCGCAAATCGCGTGACCATGCCCGCAGCAACGGGTGAAGGCGCGCGGATCGCAGCCTCGGTCATGTCGGCGATGAAGGGCTGGTTGCCGAAAAGCATGGTTTCGGACAGCGGCAGGGCACGCGCGCAGAATTCCGCAGGCCCCACGCACCAGCCGGACCGGAACCCTGGTGCTGCATGTGATTTGGAGATCGACGACGTCACCACCGTCCGTTCTGCAAGGTCCGGTATAGACAAAGGCGAGACAAAGGTGATGCCGGGATAAACCAGATCCTCGTAGACCTCATCCGCGACGATCCACAGGTCATGATCGCGCGCGATCTTGCCCAACGCCACGATGTCATGGGCCGTCAGCAGCGCGCCGGTCGGGTTGTGCGGCGTATTCAGGAACAACACGCGACTGCGCGCCGTCATCGCGGCCATCACGTCCTCAGAGCGCATCCGAAACCCGTGTTCGGGTCGAAGGGGCACCGGGACGGCGACCGCCCCCGATGCCGCGATGACGCCGTCATAGGTCGCGTAGGCGGGGTCGCCGATCAAAACCTCGTCGCCCGCGCCCGCAAGGGTCATCATCGCCAAGTATAGCGCGGTCTGGGTGCCGGGCAGGCATAGAAACTGGTCCCGGCTGAAAGGACGCCCAAGCCGCGCCGAATAGCGGTCTGCCAGCGCCGAGATCAGGCCAGCTTCGCCGCGGCCATTGGAATAGCCGGTGCGCCCGCGCTTCATCGATGCATGTGCGACCTCGATCAGCGCCTCGGGTGTCGGCACGTCGGGTTCGCCGATCGTCAACTCGATGAGGTCGCGCCCCTCGGCCTTCAGCGCGCGGGCCAGCGCGTGGACTTCCCACCGCGCCCCACCAAGATCGGCAAGGCGGTCGGTGACGGCGGCGTATCTCATGCGCTGTCCTTAACTGTATCGGCAAGCCTTTGCACGATTGCGGGCGCTGCGATGGTTCCAGGGACGCCTGTCGGCAGTGCAGCCATGGCGGCAGCAAGGTCAACCCCCAGGATGGCCCCGACCGACGTCAATCCGATCTGCTCCAGTTCGCCGGGCGCGAACATTTCCGGCAGCACCGATCCCTCCAGCCACAATCCGTCGATGACCGCATTGCTGGCGATTGCCTCTCGCCGCAACCGGGCTGCATCGGCGTCGCGCGGCAGATCCGCGATCAGCGCCTGTAAGGTGTCGCGAAACCTGAGATAGGAGGCTTCGTGCACCGCCCGAAGGGCCGGGTCTGAGCGGACCTGATGGATGAAACCAGCCCACAGGCCCACCGCCTTGCCATCCACGACAGGCGGGCGCAGGGAAGCCGCCACGAATATCGCCAGCCTGCTGACGGGATCCGCAGGCGCGCCATCCAGAAGATGCGCGCCAAAGTCGGTCATATGGTCCATCAGCGCCCGATAGGCGGCCTGCGACAGTTCATCCTTGGTGGAAAAGTAGTGTCGTATCAGGCCCGCCGTGACGCCCGCACGTTCGGCAATCGCACGCACCGTCGCGGCCTTGGGCCCGCCTTCGGCCACCAGCTCCTGCGCGGCCGCGATCAGCGCCTCGCGACGCTTTTCCTCCGGCTCGCGGCGATAGGTACGGCGATCAGCCATCTGGATGCGCTTTCTTTTATACGTTTGGATAATAGTAGCGCGCGGCGCACTTTTTCAAGGCCGCGCGGAAGTCGCCACCGATGCGCTGGTTCACGTGCGCGGTGGCTCGGGCGGCAGGGACGACGTGTCCGCAGCGGGTGCAATGCGTGCCACGTCCTTGTGGATGATCACATCGGTCTGCGGAAACCGCGAGATGATGGCGCGGCGCAGGGCAGCGCCGATGTCATGCGCCTCGCGCAGGGTCTGGTGGCCGTCAAGTTCGACATGCAGGTTGACGAACACGCGGCTGCCGGCGGTGCGCGTCTTCAGGTCGTGATAGCCGCGCACGCCGGGCCAGTCGCGCGCGATGGCGGCGATGCCGTCCAGCACGTCCTTGTCGGCGCTGCGGTCCATCAGGGCATCCCAGGCACCGTTGCCGATGCGGATGGCCCCAAGCGCCAAAAGCCCCGCTGTGCCAAGGGCGATGACGCTGTCCAACGCGGCCAAACCGAACTGCTGCGATGCCCAAAGGGCTGCAATGGCACCGATATTGGGCAACAGATCCCCAAGGTAATGCAACCGGTCGGCCGCAACGATGCGGTTCCCCGTCGCCCGCGCCACGTAGCCCTGCCAGACCACCAGCAGACCGGTCACGAAGATCGCGAAGACCATCACCGCGATCCCGGCGCCTTGCGCGGTCATCGGCGGCGGCGCGGGGTCCAATAGTCGCCATACTGCTGCCGTCGCAATCGCCCCGGCTGAAATCAGGATGAACAGCGCCTGACCCAAAGCAGTCAGGTCCTCCGCCGAGGTATGGCCGAAGGCATGGTCCTCATCGGCGGGTTTGGCGGCGTAGAAGATCCCCGCAAGGGCCGCAAGCGAGGTCATCAGGTCCATCGCACTGTCGGCAAGCGACGCCGCGACCGCGAGCGACGTGGTGGCCCCCATCGCCCAAAGCTTGACCGCAACCAAAAGCGCCGACGCCGCGACCGACGCAATGCCGGCGGAGATCACAAGCCGCGAATGATCGGCAGACGTCATTTCACCACTTCACCGGGCTCGACGCCCCAGATCGCGACCTTTGGAACCCAGCCCTTGTAGCCGTCGATGCCGACGCGGCACCAGTCGGACTCGCATTCCAGCAACCTGCCGACGACCCCCTGTTCGGCTTGCACCACAACCATGGATTCCTCGCGCGGATCACTGTGAAACTCGGCCATGTCCTGGGTGACAAGCACCGATCGCACGCCCGACAAAAGCGTGTAATGGACCCAGCCGCCGACACCTTCGGCATCCTCGACCCGGCGCCAGTTTTCATATTCCGCCGTCACCCGCAGCGGCAGGCCGGCACGGGCAAAGACCCAGTCGACGCGGTGCGACAGCCCCGGCCCCCGCCGGGCGTTGCCCTCGTTCGTTTTCAGCGTGACATAGCGCGGCACAGGCAGGTTGGTGACGGCCCCCCGGGTCGGATCGCGCGCGGGTTGGTGCTGAGCCTTGGGCGCCGGAGGGGCGGCGGCGGCAACGGCGGCGGGTCGTGGCGGGGGGGGCACGGCCTGCAGGTCTTGCGCCTGGGCCGCAGGCGTGCTGCCAAGGCAAGCCACGATCGCCATAAGCCCTGTCCACCGCGCCGTCATCTTCATGCCCCTTGTCTGCCCGATCTGCCGGGTGCCGTGTCCGGGTCTTCCCGGCCAAACCCATCGGTGACACATGAGTTCCGTCCGGCCCGATGTCACGACAGTTTTTCCGGGGCTTGTGCTGCGTCCCGCTTGGTTCCACTTTGCCAAGAACGGCGACTGATGAAAAGCCCACCTTTTGGGCCTGAGGAAAGGGAACGCGTGATGCCTGCGCCACGATTGAAGGTTGTTGTGACCCGCCGGCTGCCGGATGTCGTCGAAACGCGGATGACCGAACTTTTCGATGTGATCTTGCGCGATCCCGACACGGCGATGACACGCGACGAGCTGGCGGCGGCGATGCGAAGCGCCGACGTGCTGGTGCCGACCATCACCGACCACATCGACGCAGGCCTGATCGCGCAGGCGGGCGAGCGGCTGAAGCTGATCGCCAGCTATGGCTCCGGGGTTGACCACATCGATGTTGCAACCGCGCGAAGCCGGGGCATTCTGGTATCGAACACACCTGGCGTCGTGACCGACGACACCGCCGACATGGTCATGGCGCTGATCCTTGCGGTCACGCGGCGCATCCCGCAGGGTCTGGCGGTGATGCAGTCGGGCGACTGGCCCGGTTGGTCGCCCATGGCCAATCTGGGCGGGCGACTGGCGGGACGGCGTCTGGGCATCCTTGGCATGGGGCGCATCGGGCAGGCGGTGGCGCGGCGGGCCCGCGCCTTCGGGTTGCAGGTGCATTACCACAACCGCAAACGGCTGCGCCCCGAGGTGGAGGCGGATTTCGACGCCACGTGGTGGGAAAGCCTGGATCAGATGATCGCGCGAATGGACATCGTCAGCGTCAATTGCCCCCACACGCCCTCGACGTTCCATCTGATCAACGCGCGGCGTCTGAAACTGATGAAACCGTCCGCGGTGATCGTGAATACCAGCCGGGGCGAGATCATCGACGAAAATGCGCTGACACGGGGATTGCGCGCGGGCGAGATCGCGGGGGCGGGCCTCGATGTCTATGAGCGCGGCGCCGAGATCAACCCGCGCCTGCGCGAACTGCCGAGTGTGGTCTTGCTGCCCCATATGGGCTCCGCAACGCTGGAGGGGCGCATCGAGATGGGCGAAAAGGTCATCATCAACATCAAGACCTTTGCCGACGGTCACAGACCTCCCGATCAGGTGGTGCCGGGGATGCTGTGACGGGCCTCATCGGTCCGCCCTGTCACCGCGATGTGACGCGCGCGGTCAGGGTGTCAACAACGCCACCAGAGGGCGGTTCTGGCGGGCGACGGTTTCGCTGAGATCTGCCAGCGTCATCGGATCAGACTTCACGAATTCGATGAACATCATGTTGAGATTGTTGAAGACAAGCGCGCCGACATCCTGCGCCGAAATGCCGATCCGGGCGCGGCCGCGCCGCTGAAGGGCGGTGATCGCCTCGCAGACCTGATCGCGCAGAAGGGCGTCAAGTTCGGTATAGCGACGCGAAAACGGCGTGTCCGGGGCCTCGATAGAAATGGCCATCGCGCGGCGCCACATCTCTTTGGACAGGTAAACCAGCGAATGGTCGAAATAGCCGCCGATCAGGGCGCGCAGGGTCTGATCCACATCGCCGACGGGATTGGCGACGATGGTCGCCCCTTGCGCTAGCACCTCTTCCACCTCCATCGAGACAATGGCGAGCAAGAGATCGCCCTTGGTCGAAAAGTAGTTGTAAAAGGTCCCGACCGACACTTCGGCCAGCGCCGCGATGTCCTCGATCCGCGCATGGTCATAGCCCTGGTCACGGATCAGGTGTGACGCCGCATCCAGCAATCTGCGGTTTCTTTGGGCCTTGCCGCGCGCGCGCAGACCGAGGGGCATGAATTTCCGTGACCTGGCAATAATTGAAGTTGACTTCAAAAATGAACGAACTTCATTCTTTTGTCGAGCGGGAACCCGAGAGTCGCCCCACAACAAGGAGAGAATGATGCCGAAACTGACCCTTGCCGGCGCCTCGGTGCTGGCGCTGGTGGCCGCGTCGCCCACATTCGCGCAGGAACTGAACGCGCTGGTCTGGTGCGACCATACCGACCCGGCGCTGATTGCCCCGTTCGAGGAACAGTTCGGCGTCAAGGTGAACCTGAAGGAATTCGAAGGAACGGCGGCGGGTCTGACGATCCTGGACCAGTCGCAGCCCGGTGACTGGGACGTGCTGGTGATCGACACGGTGGACGTCAAGCGCGCGGTGGAGGCCGGCCATCTGGCTGAGATTCCCGGCGATGCCCTGGCGATTGGCGACTTTTTCCCCGAATTGGTGATGGCCGAAAACAACATGGTGGACGGCAAGACCTACGCCGTGACCGAGAAATTCGGCTACAATACGGTCGCCTATGACAAGACCAAGGTCGATCCGGCAGACATGGACGACATGGCGACCCTTACCTCCGGCAAATATGACGGGCGGATCGCGATCTATGACTACTATCTGCCGGTTCTGGGACTGGTGGCGCTGGGGCAGGGCGTCAACACCGCCGACCTCACCGCAGAGACGCTTTCGACGCTGAAAGAGCCCCTGTTCAAGCTCAAGGCCGCCTCCAAGCAGGTCTCGGACGTGGTCAGCAGCCAGACGGCCCTCGCCACCGGCGAGGTCGACATCATCGTGGGCGGCGGAGAATGGCTGACCGCTGTCCTGATGGCGGATAACCCGAACCTCGACTGGACGATCCCCAAACAGGGCGGCTTGCGCTGGGCGCAGTCGATCGGGGTGGTCGCAGGGTCGACGCAGCCCGATCTGGCATTGGAGTTCGTCAAGTACATCACCGGGCCCGAAGGTCAGGCGCGGCTGGCAACGTCCGCCTGTTACTGGGGGATGCCGGCAAACGCCAAGGCCGGCGATGTGCTGACGCCCGAACAGAAAGCCGTGCTGCGGTGGGATCAACAGGCGGAGTTCCTGGGCCGGGCGCAGTTGTACCCCATCCCGGATGCCGCACTTGACACGGCAATGCAGGATCTCTGGACGGAAATGCTGCAGCAGTGAGCCTGGCGCCCAGCGAGCGGCGGCTGGGCTGGGGACTGGTGGCCCCGGCCCTGGCTTGGACGGCGGCATTCTTTGTGCTGCCGTTCGCCGCCATGGTGGCGCTGTCATTTGCCCATATGGAAGGGCGCGAGGTCGTCCACGGCTTTGATCCTGGCAACTATGTCCGGTTTTTCACCGACTGGACGCTGTTCAAGGCGCTGGTCAACTCGCTGGAAATCACCGCGATCGTGACGGTGATCTCGGTCGTGCTGGCCTATCCCCTTGCCGCGATCATCGCGTTCCGGGTTCCCGCGCGGTGGCAGCGGCTGGCGCTGCTGCTTGCGGTATTGCCGTTCTGGACGTCCTATGTGGT
>JANPKV010000256.1:0-2226 GCA_031426185.1 Rhodobacterales bacterium
GACCAGCACGCCCTTGGTCTCGAAGGTGCCGACATCGACGCCAAGCGTATAGGTCATGTCAGCCTCGCTCGAGTGTCAGTGTGGCGTCGATGCGCGCAACGGCGGCCAGCAAAAGCGCCGACAGCGCCTCCAGATCGGCGAGGTCGCAGACCTCCAGCGCGGAATGGCTGTGGCGCATCGGGAAACCCATGTCGATGGCGGCCACGCCCTGCCCCACGGTCTGGACATAGGAAAGGTCGGTCAGCGCGCCGATATGGGCAGACCGCTGCAGCGGCATCTTCAGCGCAGCCGCAGTCTTCTCCATCAGCTGCACCAGTGCGGGATGCGGAATGACGCCGTTCAGCGTACCGCGCCCGTGAAAGGAATAGAGCGCCATGCCGGGCCCGCCACCCAGTGCCATCTCGCCCCGATCTGCCATGTCCGGCGTATCGGTCGCCAGCATGAGATCGATCTGAATGGCGATGTCCGGGGCCAGCACTTGTGCCGCGACAACCGCTCCGCGCAGGTTGAACTCTTCCAGCACGGACCACACAAGGTGGACGGTGGGGCCGCCGCTGCGCGCTTTCAATGCCTGCGCCATCGCAAGCAGGATCGCACATCCCGCGCGGTCATCGATGGCGGTGCCAGCAAGGCGGTTGCCCGCCATCGGCAGGACGCGGGGGTGATAGATCACGGGCGTGCCGATCCGGATGCCGGCCGCCTCGACCGCCGCCTTGGAAGCATGACCCGTGTCGATGCGAATCTCCGGCGTGGTCAGGGTCTTGTACTTTTCGTCCGGGGTCGTGGCGTGATGGGCCTTGTTCATGATGATGCCCGGCACGTCGGGCCGGTCCGGCGGGGACAGCAGAACCGCCTGCGCCGCCATCGCCCTTTCCGACACACCGCCCAGACGCTCGACCCGGATCAGCCCGTCCGGCTCGATCTTTCGAACGACAAAACCAAGCTGGTCCATATGGGCAAAAACCATGACCGAGGGGGATGCAGGATCGCCCGGCAAGGTCGCAATCACATTGCCAAGCCGGTCGGTGCGGCTGGCAATCCCGAACGAGGCCAGGCGGTCGCGCAGCCAGGCGGCAACGCGTTCCTCATGCCCGGACAGGCCGGGAATGCCCATCAGGGCGATCAGATCGTCGCGGATCGTCATTTGCGCGTCCCCCGCACCCGGTCCATGAAGTCGCGCGCCCGCTCCGGATCGACGGCCGCCCAGGTGTCGCCACCGAACTTGAGCGCCGATCCCACGATGCAGCCATCGGCAACCGCCAATACGTCCGCTACGGTGTCATGCTTGACGCCCGTATTGGCAAGGACCGGGGTGCTGGGCAGGACGCGCTTCACGGCTTCAAGGTCCGACATCGCGGCCGCCTCGCCGGTGATCGCGCCAGAAACCAGAACCGCGTCCGGAATCGACGAAAACACGGCAGATCGCGCCCGGTCCGGCAGGCTGCGGGGATCAAGCGATCCCGCAAATTCCGCCGAGACGTTGTACAGCGTCACCACATCGCCGATCCCCAGCCGCGCCTGATAGCGCCGCGCCGCCCCCGCATCAGGCGCCCAGACCCCCATGTCGGACGCGTAGGTGCCGGTAAAGATCTCGCGCACGAAGGATGCGCCCGTGGCGGTAGCCAGCGCCATGGTCGCCATCGGGTCCCACAACACATTGACGCCGAAAGGCACGGTGATCTGGCCCCGCAGCCGTCCGATCACGGCGGCCATGGTCGCGGTCGCGGCCTGATCCACCTGCAGCTCGTAAGGCCGGTCGTTCTCGTTGCCGAACATCACCGCATCCACACCCGCCGCCTGAAGCGCCTTCAGATCGGCACTTGCGCCTGCGACGATCCCGTCCACCCCGGCGCGCGCGTCATAAAGCGGCGTGCCCGGCATCGCGCCCAGATGTACCATGGCAATCACCGGCTTTTGCAGCCCGAAAACCCGTTGAAACCGTGTCATCTTCCCCCCCGGACCGATCCGTTTGCACCGGGACGCTAACTGGAAAGGGATTGGCCGGAAAGAGCGATCATGCGCGCATGCCAGGTCAGAACAGGGGCGCGGGCATGCTGGATCGGCGACATCGGGACCGGCTTGGGCATGGCAGCATCGACGTGACGGCGCACGGCTCCTTGATCCTTTCAGACTGATGCAAATATCCCGGGGCCCGGGGCAGAGCCCCGGACGTCTGCGACCAGCCCCCCCGCGCGCCCCGCCGCGCGCGCTCGCGGCCCTCTCAGG
>JANPKV010000257.1:0-3899 GCA_031426185.1 Rhodobacterales bacterium
CGCAGAGGTCGAGGGGCTGGTGAAGCGGGGCATCGAGGCGATGGGGGCTGTGGACATCCTGGTCAACAATGCCGGAATCACCCGCGATGGCCTTGCGATGCGGATGTCGGACGAGGATTGGGCCGCCGTCATCGACGTGAACCTGACGGCAACGTTCCGGCTGTGCCGTGCCGCGATCCGGGGAATGATGAAGGCGCGCTGGGGGCGGATCGTAAATATCTCGTCGGTCGTGGGGACGACGGGCAATGCGGGGCAGGTGAACTATGCGGCCTCGAAGGCGGGGATGATCGGCTTGTCGAAGTCGCTGGCGGCCGAGGTGGCAAGCCGGGGGATCACGGTCAATGCCGTGGCGCCCGGCTTCATCGCGACGGCCATGACCGACAAGTTGTCCGAGGGTCAGAAGGCGGCGATCCTCGGTGTGGTGCCTGCCGGGCGGATGGGCGAACCCGCCGAGATCGCGGCGGCGGTGCTTTATCTGGCTTCGGTCGAGGCGGCCTATGTGACGGGGGCCACGCTGCATGTGAACGGCGGCATGGACATGGTTTGATTCAAGGGTCCGAAAACTTGCGCGACGATGGCACCAATCGCCGTGGGAAAGCGTTTGCCATGGCGCATCGGCCTTGCTATAGGCCCTGCGAAACCGCGGGAGGCAGAATGCCGGTCCCGACGGTCGCGGCAAGATAGTGCGGGCCACAGGCTCGACAACCACAGAGGAAAGAACATGAGCGACATCGCGACCCGTGTGAAGAAGATCGTCGTCGAGCATCTGGGCGTCGAAGAGGACAAGGTGACCGAAAACGCCTCGTTCATCGACGATCTGGGCGCAGACAGCCTTGACACCGTGGAATTGGTGATGGCGTTCGAAGAAGAGTTCGGGATCGAGATCCCCGATGACGCCGCCGAAACGATCCAGACCTTTGGCGACGCGGTCAAGTTCATCTCCGAAGCCGCCTGATCCTTTCAGGATCGGCTTCAGACGGCTGAAATGGCGCCCTGAGGGGCGCCATTTTGCATTTGCGGCGCGTCACGTCTGCGGCGCGCTGCGTCACCGGCGGTCCCTCGCCGGAGCGGGGCGGTCTCGCGCACGACACGCTTGTCCTGCCGCCATGCTTGCGCGCACTCTGCCCGCCAAGTCGGGAAGCGGGGCCGGATTGGAAAACAAGCCAACACTTGGAACAATGTTCGGGGCCGGGGCTGTCGACACCTTTCTAGGATTGCCGCGCTGTCGCGACCTGAGCCGGTTGGCGGCGCCGATTGTGCTGATCGGAGCGGATGGCTGTACGCCGTATCCGTCGGTCGGGTTTTACTGCGCAGGCGGGCCAGCGGCCATCCGGGCGGCCGGGGCGACCTATGCCGCAAATGCGGCACATGTGAACTTTGATCTGGGCGGGCCGGTGCTGCCGGACGGCATCGTGGCCGTCGATGCAGGCGATCTGCCACAGGACGAGGCGGACCCCCAGGGCAACCGGTCGCGGATCTTTGGGGCGATCAATCTGGTGCTGGATTGCGGCGCCGTTCCCGTCCTGATCGGCGGCGATGACAGCCTGCCGATTCCGATGCTTGAGGCCTATGGCGCGCGGGGCCGGCGGTACACCATTCTGCAGATCGATGCGCATATCGACTGGCGAGACGAGGTTCAGGGCGAAAGGCTGGGCCTGTCATCAACCATGCGGCGGGCATCCGAGATGGCGCATGTCGAGCGGATCGTGCAGGTCGGGAGCCGCGGGATCGGGTCTGCGCGCGAGGGGGATCTGGCGGATGCGCTGGCCTGGGGCGTGCAGTTCGTCCCCGCCGGTGAGGTGGCGCGGTCAGGGGTCTGGCGGGCAGTCGATCTGATCGAGGAAGGTGCGGAGGTCATCATCTGTCTGGATCTCGATGCGCTTGACCCGGCAACGATGCCGGCGGTCATCGGACGGACCGCGGGGGGCTTGGGCTATTGGCAAGTCCTGGAACTGATCGGTGCGGTCGCGGAAAAGGCAGATATCGTTGGGTTCGACATGGTCGAATTCATGCCCGACCGCGATATTGACGGCCTTGGCGCCACGACGGCGGCGCAGTTGCTGGCGGCGGTGCTGGGCGTGATCGCGCGGGGCGTGAAGCCATGAGCCGGCATGTCGGCGGGGGCGGCGGCACCTTTGCCGGCCAAGGACGGCGGCGTGAGTTGCACGCTAACAGGCGGGCGTGTATCACGCCCACAGAGCAAGGGCCGGGGGAGTTGGGTGCATGCGGCGTGTGGTAATCACAGGGTTGGGAATGGTCACGCCGCTTGCGTGCGGTGTCGACGAGACCTGGACACGGCTGGTTGCCGGGCAGTCGGGGGCAGGGCCCATCACGCGGTTCGATCCTGCGAATGTGGTGACGCAATATGCCTGCGAGTTACCAAAGGGCGATGGCACCGGCGGCACGTTCAATCCCGATGACTGGATGGAACCCAAAGACCAGCGCAAGGTTGACGACTTCATCATCTACGGGATGGCGGCGGCGGTGCAGGCAGTCAGGGATTCCGGGTGGGAGCCACAGGACGAGGCGGCGCGGTGCCGGACCGGCGTGATGATCGGGTCAGGGATCGGCGGCTTGCAGTCGATTGCCGAGACGGCGTTGTTGATCGCCGAAAAGGGACCAAAGCGGGTCAGCCCGTTCTTCATCCCCGGCGCGCTGATCAACCTGATCTCGGGGCAGGTGTCGATCCGGTTCGGGTTCAAGGGGCCCAACCATTCCGTGGTGACGGCCTGCTCGACCGGCGCGCATGCCATCGGCGACGCGGCGCGGCTGATCCAGTGGGACGACGCGGATGTGATGATTGCGGGCGGGGCGGAAAGCCCGATCTGCGAGATCGGGATCGCCGGGTTCAACGCCTGCAAGGCCTTGTCGACCAAGCGGGCGGATGATCCGGCCAAGGCCAGCCGCCCCTATGACGCGGACCGCGACGGATTCGTGATGGGCGAAGGCGCGGGCGTGGTCGTGCTGGAGGAATATGAGCATGCCAAGGCGCGTGGCGCGAAGATCTATGCCGAAGTGCTGGGCTATGGGCTGTCGGGCGATGCCTATCACATCACAGCCCCGTCGGAGGATGGCGAAGGCGGCTATCGGTCGATGCAGATGGCGCTGAAGCGGGCAGGCCTTGCGCCGGCGCAGGTGGATTACATCAACGCGCATGGCACCAGCACGATGGCCGACACGATCGAACTTGGTGCAGTGGAGCGGTTGCTGGGCGACGCCGCGGCGAAAGCCACGATGTCGTCGACCAAGTCCAGCATCGGGCATCTCTTGGGCGCGGCGGGGGCTGTCGAGGCGATCTTTTGCGTCCTTGCCATCCGCGATCAGGTGGCGCCTCCGACGATCAATCTGGACAATCCTGCGGTTGCGCCCAAGCTTGACCTTGCCGCCAACCGTGCGGTGCCACGCAAGATCGACGTGGCGCTGTCCAATTCCTTTGGATTTGGCGGTACCAATGCGAGCCTGGTGCTTGGCAAGGTGGCCGGCTGATGTGGCGGTCGGTCGCGTCCAACGCGCTGACGCTGTTCATCGTCCTGCTGGTGGTGGCGGCGGGGATCCTGGCTTGGGGGCGCGAAGAGTTCAACGGCGCCGGACCGCTGGCCGAGCCGATCTGTTTTCGGGTTGAGCGAGGCGATAGCCTGAGCGCGGTAAGCCGTGCGCTGGAGACGCGCGGCGCGGTGTCGGATGCCCGCATCTTTCGCGTGGGTGCCGATTATTCGGACAAGGCCGATGGGCTGAAGTTCGGGTCCTATCTTTTGCCGCCGGGGGCGTCGATGGCACAGGTGCTGGAAGTGCTGACCACGGCCGGGCAGTCGACATGCGGGCGCGATGTGAATTTCCGGATCGGGATCAACAGCGTCGATCTGGTTCTGAGCGAGCTTGACCTTGCCACGCAGCGCTAT
>JANPKV010000258.1:0-6567 GCA_031426185.1 Rhodobacterales bacterium
CATGCCGCACCCCCCGGAAATTGCATTCTGATCTTGTGCCGAAAGTCGACTTGACAACTGCTTCGGACTCAAACGATAGTCACTTTGTCGACGGTCGACAATACACTTTTAGATAGAGTTCAGCGGTTGGAACCGGCCCCGAAAACGGGCACGGGCCGGGGCTGAAACCGTTTGGGGGAATTCAGGCGCGATGGCGTATTCGGCATTTCTGGATCGCATGGGCCAGGTGAACGACCTGCTGAATGCAAAGTCGATTCTGAACTGGGATGCCCGGACCATGATGCCGCCCGGCGGGGCCGCAACGCGGGCAAAACAGGTCTCCACCCTGAGCGTGATGGCGCGCGATCTCTTGGTCTCCGACAGTACCCGCAGCCTCCTCGACCGTGCCGAGGCCGAGGTGGCGGGCCACCCCGATGACAGCGTGGAGCGCGCGATCTGTGCCCAAACCCGCGAGGCAATCGCCTATCACCTGCGCATTCCCGGCGATCTCGTACGCCGTCAGACCGAGCTGGGGTCCATCGGCCAGGACATCTGGGCCCGGGCGCGCGCCAACAGTGATTTTGCCGCCTTTGCCCCGCATCTGGAACAGACCGTCGCGCTGAACCGCGAGATGGCCGAGCATATCGGCTATGACGGCCACCCCTATGACGCGCTGATGTACCGCTTTGAACCCGGCGAGACGGTGGCGACGCTGAAGCCGCTGTTTGCCGCCCTGCGCGAAGGCATGCTGCCGCTGCTGCGGGCGATCGCGCAAAAGGAACAGCCCCGCATCGACTTTCTTGAACGGTCTTTCCCGGCCAGCGAGCAGCTGGCATTCGGGCTGAAGATGGCTGAGCGCGTGGGCTACGACCTGAACCGCGGACGGCTCGATACCACGGTGCATCCCTTCGAGGTGTCGTTCACCCGCAACGACGTGCGCATCACCACACGGATCAACGAAAACTGGATGCCCGCCTGCCTGTTCGGGTCGCTGCACGAGGCGGGGCATGCGCTTTATGAACAATACAGCGACCCGGCCTATGTACGCACCCCGCTGGCCACCGATCTGGTCGGGCTTTACGCAGTCAGCGGCGTCAGCTTCGGCGCGCATGAAAGCCAGTCGCGGTTGTTTGAAAACCATGTCGGCCGCAGCCGGGAATTCTGGCAGCTGAACTTTGCCACCGCACAGGCCGCCTTTCCAGATCAGCTTGCCGACATCGATGCCGATACCTTCTGGCGCGGCGTGAACCGCGTTGCCCCCGGCCTGATCCGCGTCGAGGCGGATGAGCTGACCTATGATTTCCACATCATGCTGCGGGTCGATCTGGAGGCGGCGCTGATCGACGGGTCACTGCCCGTGCGCGACCTGCCAGAGGCGTGGAATGCAAAGATCAAGGAATATCTGGGACTGGATGTGCCAAACGATGCGCAGGGCGTGCTGCAGGATGTGCACTGGTCTTCGGGGCAGATCGGGACCTTTTGCAACTATACGATCGGCAATGTGATGGCAGGGCAACTCTTTGAGGTGGCAATGCAGGATACCGCCGTCGAGCAAGGTATGGCCCGGGCCGATTACACGCCGCTCAGGGCATGGATGACCGAACATGTGCACCAGCATGGCCGCCGCTACAGCCGCGACGAACTGCTTGTCAAGGCGACGGGCCGGACCTTGGACCGCAAGCCCTACATCGCGCATCTGACTGCGAAATATTCTGAAATCTACGGGATCTAGCATGATGGATGGTTCATCGCGCCTTGCGACCCGCGTCAAGCTGAAGGACGCGCACCTGATCACCCGCATGACCGACATCGCCGACGGTCTGACCGATGTGATCAAGCTCGGGCGCGGCGACCCCGACCTGGATACCCCCGCCCACGTCATCAAGGCCGGGCAGGATGCATTGGCCAATGGCGCGACGCATTATACCCATCCCCTCGGGATCCCGGCACTGCGGCAGGCGATTGCCGATAACATACGTGCTTACGGCGGCGCGGATTATGCCCCCGAAAACATCGTTGTGACGCCCGGCGGGCAGCAAGCCATGTTCATCATCGCCCTGGCATTGCTGAACCCCGGCGACGAGATCCTGGTGCCCTGTCCGGGCTACAACCCTTACCATCAGGCCGCCGAACTTGCCGGTGCCGAAACCGTCCATATCCGCACCTCGATGGCGACGAATTTCTGCGTGACGGCGGAAATGGTGGAGGCGCATATCACCCCTCGGTCAAAGATTCTGGTGCTGATCAATCCCAACAACCCCACCGGGACCGTCACTCCGCCCGCCGAGGTGGCGCGGATTGCCGAAGTGGCGAAAAAGCACGACCTGATCGTGATTTCCGACGAAATCTATGCCCGCCTGACCTATGGCAATCATACCGTCCAGCCGGTCGCCGCCCTGCCGGGAATGTTCGAGCGGACCATCACCCTGTCGGGCATGTCCAAGGCCTATGCGATGACCGGCTGGCGGATCGGCTATTTTGCCGGACCGCCGGACCTGATCCCCGCATTGGCCGAAATCAACCACGCCTTTGCCATCTCCACCGCATCCGTCAGCCAGCATGCAGCCCTTGCTGCCCTGACCGGCCCGCAAGACTGCGTCGAGGAGATGCGCCTGATCTATGACGGTCGCCGGCTGGAATTGTGCCGCGGCCTGAACGAGATGGGCATTCCCTATGCCGAACCGCAGGGGGCCTTTTACATCTATGCAAATGTCGCCAGCGTCGGCATGGGCGCTGCCGCCTTTTGCGAACGTCTGCTGCGCGAGGGCCGGGTGCTGATGTATCCCGGCACGATCTACGGCGACTATACCGATGACTTCGTGCGTATGTCGCTGACCACTCACCGAATTCCCGAAGCCATGGCCCGGATGAAAGCTGTCGTCGACAGCATTCGCCGCGAAGCTGCCTGAAAGGTTCAGATATGAAGACCGACAATCCCAACGTGATCGGCATCAAGCACATGGCCTTTGGCGTGCGCGATGCGGCCAAGGCGCTGGAAACCTATGCCCGGTTCCTCGATGTGCCTGCAGATACCGCGCTGACCGTCTATCCCAAATCGCAGAACAGGGTCGCGCTCTTCAATCTGGGGGGCATCGAATACCAGTTGTGTGAATCGATGGTCCCCGATGGCCGCTTTGCCAAATGGATCGACGCGCGTGGCCATGAGGGGCTGCACCACATCTGCTACGAGGTCAGCAATATCGACGATGCGCTGGCACATGCCCAGGCCAAGGGGGCGTCGCTGCGCATCTGCCAGGCCTGCCAAAAATTCGGATCCCACCCGCATCCCGAAGGCTGGGTCGCCTTTCTGGACAACGACGCCGGCGGAATCGAGATCGAGTTCATGCAGGTCTACACGCCCGACCAGCTGAAGGAATACGAAGCATTCAAGGGGATCTGAGATGAGCAGGACCATCACCGTCGGCACTGCCAGCGCCGCCCCCGGTACCATCGCGCGCGGCGCCATTCCTGTCACCACGCTTGCAGGCGGCACGCCGCTGGAGATTCCGGTCGCGATCGTCAACGGGGCGAAACCCGGGCCCTGCTTCTGGGTCAACGGGGCAATCCATGGGGATGAACCCGAAGGGCCGCTGGCCTGCCAGATCGCGCTGGCCGAGGTCGACCCCGCACAACTGTCGGGCACGCTGGTCCTGTGTCCGGTCCTCAACGTGCCTGCCTTCGAGGCGGCACAGCGCGGCAACCCGCTCGATACCTTCAGCTATGACATGAACCGCATCTATCCGGGCAAGGCCACCGGTTACCTGTCGGAGCGCATTGCGGCGGCCCATGCCGCAGCGATGGGTCCGGTCGCGGACATTGAAATCTCGATCCATTCCGGCGGGTCGCACAGCTATCTGGCCAAGGCGATCTTTGTCGATGAATCACCCGCTTCGGTGGAGCTGGCGACAGCGATGGGGCCGGGCTGGGGCTGCATCATGTCGAACTTCCTGCCCAAGGGCAGTCCGATGGCCTACATGAAGGAAATCGGCAAGGTCGGGATCACCGTGGAGCTTGGCGGTCGGTCCGCCACCGGGCCAGGCGCGCTTGCCCATGTGGGCCGTGAGCTGGCCAATTCGATCCTGAACATCCTGCGCCATTACAAGATGTATCCCGGCACCGCCGCCTATCCCAGCCCGCGCTACATCGGCGAGCAAGAGGCGCTGCTGGCCCCGGCATCGGGTATCTTTCTGCCCGCACCCGGTGTCGAATTCCTGACCATGATGAAAAAGGGCGATCCGCTGGCAAGCATCGTCAGCATATTCGGCGATGTGCTGGCCGAACTGGTGGCCCCTGCGGACGGCATGTTCTTTGGCTTGCGCGCCCTTCCGAATGTGCAGACCGGCGACTGGTGCTGCTTTTTCTGCAAAGTCAGCGGTACGCGGGACTGACATCATGCCACAAACGCCACGCGACCTGATTGGATATGCCGACAAGGCCCCGGACGTGGTCTGGCCCAATGGCGCGCGGGTGGCGGTGAATTTTGTGCTGAATTACGAAGAAGGGTCCGAATACAGCATCGGGGACAATGACGGGAAATCCGATGCCGTCCTGACCGAAGTGGCGCAAGCAAGGGTGCCCGAAGGCAAGCGCGATCTGGCGGCCGAAAGCATGTTCGAATACGGCGCGCGCGTTGGATTCTGGCGGATCTTTGAGCTGTTCCGCGACCGGGGCCTGCCCCTGTCGGTCTTTGCCTCGGCACTGGCGCTGGAGCGGAACCCTATGGTTTCAAAGGCGATTGCCGCGACCGACTGGGATGTCGTCTGCCATGGCTGGCGGTGGATCGAGCATTACCTCTTGGACGAGGCGACCGAGCGCGAGCAGATCGCCAGGGCGCATGCCTCCATCTTGCAGTCGGTCGGCCGCCCGCCCGAGGGGTGGTATTGTCGCTATGGCCCCAGCGCGAATACCCGCCGCCTTGTGGTGGAACATGGCGGATTTGGCTATGACAGCGACGCCTATAACGACGAGTTGCCCTATTGGGTGACCGTGGCCGACAAAGGGCATCTGGTCGTGCCCTACTCGCTGACCACCAATGACGCCAAGCTGGTGGGCGGGCCGCTCGTCACGGGCCGGGCGTTTTGCGAGTTTCTGACCGACAGTTTTGATTGGCTGGTGTCCGAACGTGACCGGCACCCCAGGATGATGTCCGTGGGCCTGCATACGCGCGTGATCGGCCATCCCGGCAGGATCGGTGGGCTGGTGGCGTTTCTCGACCATCTCAAAGGCCGCGACGATGTCTGGATATGCCGCCGTGCCGATCTGGCCGCGCATTGGAAAACGGTCCAGCCCTATCAGGGGTCTGCCGCATGACACTTGTCGCACACCCCGTCAACGCCGCAGCCTTTGCCCCTTTCGGAGCCATCATCGACGCGCCGCGCGCATTGGGAGAGCGCAAGATGTTCAACGACTGGCTGCGGCCTGTCGAGGGACTTGCGCTGCAGTTTCACATCAATGCGATTGCGCCCAGTCCCGCGCCGATCCTGCTGACCCAGATCGAACGCCATCCCCACGCAGCCCAGGTTTTCGTGCCGATGGATGTCAGCCGCTATGTCGTGACGGTGGCCCCCTCACGGGCGGACGGCACACCCGATCTGTCGGCACTGCTGAGCATGGAGCTGCCCGGCACGCTGGGCGTGATCTACAACGCGGGCGTCTGGCATGCGGGGGTGACCGTGCTGGACCGCACCGCGCATTTCGCCGTGCTGATGTACCGCGGCGCGCCGGATGATGACGTGTTCCGCGCCATCGAGCCGATCACCATCCGGATCGCCCGCAGCGAGGTGCATGCATGACCCATCCGACCCGCCTTTACGTCCCCGCCATCACCGCGTTCCGGTCCGACCTGTCCGTGGATACAGAACGCTTCGTGGCGCATTCGCGACTGCTTCTGGCGGACGGGGCGGATGGTCTGGCCTGTTTCGGCACCACCTCCGAGGCCAATTCGATGTCGGTCGCAGAACGGATGGAGGCTCTTGATGCCTTGCTGGATGCGGGCATCCCGCCCGACCGGCTGATCCCGGGGACCGGCTGTGCCGCGCTGCCCGATACCATCGCGCTGACCCGCCACGCCGTCGAACGCGGTGTGCTGGGCACGCTGACCCTGCCGCCGTTCTATTACAAGCCGATCTCCGAAGATGGCCACTTCGCCGCCTATGCCCGGGTAATCGAGGCCGTCGGATCGCAGGACCTGCGCCTGTATCTGTACCACATCCCGCAGATGAGCGGCGTGCCGATCACCCTGACCGTGATCGAGCGGCTGCTGAAAGCCTATCCCCGGACGGTCGTGGGACTGAAGGATTCGTCGGGCAACTGGGATAACACCGCCGCAGTCATCGCGGCTTTTCCCGAACTGGAGACTTATTCCGCCTCGGAGGCGCTGCTGGTCAGGAACGTGGCGGCCGGCGGCGCAGGCTGCATCAGCGCCAGCGCAAACGTCAACGTGCGCGGCATCATGGCCCTGATCCGTGGGCTTGGCAGCGCCGATGAGGCGGCACTGCTGGAACAGGTCAGCACCATCCGCAAGATATTCGAGGGGCTTCCCCTGATCCCCGGCATCAAGGCTGCGATTGCCCATCGCCTGAATGACCC
>JANPKV010000259.1:0-10109 GCA_031426185.1 Rhodobacterales bacterium
TACAAGGCCATAGGCGACGTCGGGACGCGACTGACCGGCTATCCGGTGATCTCGACCTATGAAGAGTTCACGCCGGACAAATCCAAGGTCCGGCATGGCTCGCTCAAGGACTGGGTCTATGAAGAGATGGGGATCATCTGCTTTTCGACCGAGCTGTGGGACATCGAAATTGCCGCAGGTGTGGAAAAAAAGGGCTATTACAACCTTGGCCCGCGCGACGCCGATACCCAGCAAAAGCTGTTCGACTGGGTCATCGCCAACGTCGGCGATCACGGCTTTCGCGACTGGAAGGCGTTTGACCATCCCCAGCTTGGTCCGGTCGAAGTGGGGGGCATGGTCTATATCTGGAGCTATCGCAACCCGCCCGGCGCGCTGCTGGAAAAGGTCTGCCATGACAATGTGATGTTCAACCTGCGCCATGCGGCCGCCGCACCGCGCGTGGCGGTCGACACCGTGACGGTTGAACCCTTGGGGGCCGGTCTGCACAGGGTGACGGCGGTCGTCTCGAACCACGGATATCTGCCGACCAACCTGTCGGATGTGGCCGTGGTCAACAAAGTGGCAAAACCGGTCATGGCCCGGATCGAGATGACAGGCGCAAGCCTTGTGATGAACCCGGCGGAGGTCGATCTTGGTCATCTTGCCGGACGCAACGAACGAAAATACGAATACTCGAACTGGGGCCAGCAATGGTCTGCCGTCAGCCGCAAGGTGGAATGGCTCGTCCGGGCTGATCAGCCCGAGGCGTCGGTCACGGTCATCGCCGCTTCGCAAAAGGGCGGAACCGTGCGCCACACGTCCATTCTGTCATGAAGATCGCCGACATGAACTGGCGCGATGTCGAGGCCAGCGCCGCGCGCGACCCGCGCGCGGTCTTGCCCATCGGGTCAACCGAACAACACGCCCAACTGTCCCTGTGCGTCGACGCGATCCTGGCCGAGAAAGTGGCCGTGGATGCCGCCGAGCCTTTGAACCTGCCGGTGTTTCCGGTCATGCCCTATGGATTGGCCCCCTATTTCGCGGCCTATCCGGGCACTGTGACATTACGGGTGGAAACCCTTTTGGCGGTGATGCGGGATGTCATCGGCTCCATCCATCATGCCGGTTTCCGCCGGATCCTGATCGTCAACGGGCATGGCGGCAATGCGCCGGTGGGGGCGCTGGCGCAGGAACTGATGGCCGATCTGCCCGGGACGTCGATCAAGTTTCACAACTGGTGGAGCGCCCCCCTCACCTGGGCCAAGGTGCAGAGGATCGGACCGGCAAGCCATGCAAGCTGGATGGAAAACTTTCCATGGACGCGGCTTTCGCATGCCCCGTCCCCCGCCAGAGAAAAGCCGATGGCCGACCTTGACCTGTTGCGCGCCTCGGGTCCTGCCGCGACACGGGCCATGCTGGGCGACGGCAGTTTTGGCGGCGCGTGGCAGCGCGAGGATGCGGTGATGATGGACCTGTGGCAGACGGGCGTCGCGGAAACCCGCGCGGCACTTGACGGGCCATGGCCGGAATGACCGGCCTGCGCGGCAAACACGCGCTGGTGTCAGGGGTGATCGGCGGCATTGGTGCCGCCATCGCAATGGACCTTGTGGCGCGCGGGGCCAGGGTGACGATCACGGATCAACCCGGTCCGGCCTTCAACGCGGCGGCAGCGACGCTTGGACTGGTCGGGATCGCGGCCGATCTGGGCCAAAGGGAACAGGTCGGGCAGCTTGCCGACCGCCTTGCAGATGACCCCCCTTTGATCATCGTGAATGCCGCTGGCGGTGTCTGTGGTCAGGTGGGCGGCCCTGTCGAGAAGGTCATGACAGAGGATTGGCACCGGATCTTTGCAGCCAACGTGGACAGCGCGTTTCATCTCGCGCATTTCCTCGCCCCCGCCATGAAGGTGGCCGGATGGGGCCGGATCGTGACCATCAGTTCTGGCGCTGGCCTGCGCGCCAGCCTGACGGGCATCCAGGCCTATGCCGCAGCCAAACACGCGCTTGTCGGCCTGACGCGTCAACTGGCGCTGGAACTTGGACCGCATGGGATCACCGTCAATTCGGTCGCACCCGGGTTTGTGCTTTCCAATGACGCGACCCGCCGGCAGTGGGAAAGCTACGGCCCCGACGGGCAGGCCGCCATGATCGGGCGTATCCATCGCCGGCGTCTGGGCAAGCCGGAAGACATCGCCAACGCCGTCGGATTCCTTTGCATGCCGAATGCCGACTGGATCACCGGCCAAGTCATTTCCGTGGACGGCGGCTTGGCCTGAGGCAGGACCTCCCTGCCATCAGTCTTCGTCATTCGCAACTTGCGCCAGAAGCGCTCCCTTGCCGCGCCAGCGCAACAGCGGCGGCACCACCAGGGCCAGAAAGGCCAGAACCAACAGGCTTGCCGCCAGCGGGGTGCTGACAAGCGTGGTCCAATCGCCTTGGGCAATCGACAGCGCACGGCGCAGTTGCTGTTCGGCCATGGGTCCAAGGATCAGCCCCACCACCACGGGCGCGATGGGATAGCCGTAAAGCCGCATCAGATAGCCCATGACGCCAAAGATCAGCAGCATCGACAGCTCCACCGGCGACGGGTTCAGACCGATCGTGCCAAGGGTCGCGAACAAAAGGATGCCCGCATAAAGCCAGTGGCGTGGAATGGTCAGGAGTTTGACCCAAAGCCGGATCAGCGGCAGATTCAGGACCAGCAGCATGACGTTGGCGATCAATAGACTGGCAATCAGACCCCAGACAAGCTGAGGGGCTGTGGCGAACAGCAAGGGTCCCGGTTGCAGTCCGAATTGCTGAAAGCCGGCAAGCATGATCGCCGCCGTCGCCGTGGTCGGCAGCCCCAGCGTCAGAAGCGGCACCAGCGTGCCTGCGGCGGCGGCGTTGTTGGCGGCTTCGGGGCCTGCGACACCCTCGATTGCGCCATGGCCGAACTCCTCGGGGTGTTTGGCAAACCGTTTCTCGGTCCCGTAGGACAGAAAGCTTGCGATATCCGCCCCGCCCGCCGGCATCGCGCCGATGGGAAAGCCGATGGCGGTGCCGCGCAGCCACGGCTTCCACGACCGCGCCCAGTCGGCGCGGGTCATCGCGACCGAGCCTTTGATCGCGTGAACCTTTTCCTGCATCGCGGCACCCTGGGCGGCGACGAACAGCGCTTCGCCCACGGCAAACATCGCAACGGCCAGTGTCGTGACCTCGATCCCGTCCAACAGCTGCGGCACGCCAAAGGACAGCCGCGCCTGGCCGGTCAGCCCGTCGATGCCGACGATTGCCAAAGCCAGACCCACGAAAAGCGAGGTCAGGCCCTTCATCGTGCTTTCGCCAAAGGCGGCCGAGACGGTGACAAAGGCCAGCATCATCAGCGCGAAATACTCGCGCGGGCCGAACACCAGTGCCAGTTTCACGATGTGAGGGGCAAGAAAGGCAAGCGCCAGCGTGGCCAAAAGCCCGGCGACGAACGAGCCGATGGCGGCGGTGGCCAAGGCAGGGCCGCCGCGACCCGCGCGGGCCATCTTGTTGCCCTCCAGCGCCGTGACGATACTGGCACTTTCCCCCGGCGTATTCAGCAGGATGGACGTGGTCGATCCGCCATACATGCCGCCATAATAGATGCCCGCGAACATGATGAGCGATCCTGCCGGGTCCAGCCCGTAGGTGACGGGCAGCAACAGCGCGACGGTCAATGCCGGGCCGATGCCGGGCAGAACGCCGACCGCAGTGCCCAATATCACACCGATCAGCGCATAAAGCAGGATCATCGGGTCAAGTGCCGTGGCAAAGCCCTGCAGCAGGAAGTCGAACGTTGTCATCTCAGCCCCCGAAGATCAGGGTTTCAGGCAGACCCGCTGGAAGGTTCAGCTTCAGCAGCTGGTCGAATACGCCGTAGACCACCAGAGCAAAGGTGATCCCGATCGGCACAGTGATCGCAAAGCTGCGCTTGCCGAAGGCAGCGGCGGTACAGGCGAACAATAGACCCGACGCGATGGAAAAGCCCAAGGGATGCAGCAGGATCAACTGCAGCATCAGACCGCCGGTAATGAAAAGGATCGGCACCGGCTGTTGGCGGGGCAGGCGCAATCGGCCGTGGCGCAAGCCCGACCAGACATGGGTCAAGGCCAGAAGCCACAGGCAGATGCCGACAAAGACCGGCGCATGGCCCGATCCGATGCCCGCATAGCCGCCCTTGTCGGGAATGGCCGCGCCTTGCCAGATCAGCACCGCGCCCAGTCCCGCCAGGACGGCCGCGATGATGAACGCCGCCCCATCGGGGCGACGTCCGTTTGCGGGGTCATACCCGTTCATTTGACCAGGCCGATGTCCTTCAGGACAGCGGTGGTGGCCTCGATCTCCTTGGCAAGCTGCGCATCGAACTCGGCACCCGAAAGGTAGGTGTTGGCCCAGCCCTTTGACTCCAGCATGGCCTTCCAGCCTGCGGAATTGGCCAGCTTGTCGATGTCGGCCGTCACGGCGGCTTTCTGTTCGTCCGAAAGACCCGGGGCGGCCGCGACCATGCGCCAGTTCTGCACGTTCACGTCATAGCCCGATTCCATCAGCGTCGGCGCATCCGTCCCCGCCCACTTTTCGGCAGTCGACACAGCCAGCATCCGCATGGTGCCCGCCTCGACCTGCGGCAGGAACTCTCCCACGCCGGAGATGCCGACGGTCACCTGATTGCCAAGGATCGCGGCCAGAGCCTCGCCACCGCCCGAGAAGGCGACATAGTTGATCTTGGTCGGGTCAATGCCAGCCGCCTTGGCCAGAAGGCCCACGGTGATGTGGTCAACGCCACCCGCCGAACCGCCTGCCCAGGACACCGAGCCCGGATCGGCCTTCATCATCTCGACCAGCTCGTTGATGTTCTGGATCGGCGAGGATGCCGAAACCGCGATGCCCACCGCTTCGCCGGTCAGGCGGGCAATCGGGGTGACATCGGCCAGCGTCACCGGCGATGCGTTGGTCAGGATCGCGCCGACCATGACATAGCCGCCAACGATCAGCTGGCTGGGATCGCCCGCTGCGGTCGAGGCGAACTGCGCCAGACCCACGGTGCCGCCGGCTCCGGGTACGTTCTGGACCTGCACGGATGCCGAGATACCTTCGGCCTGCATGACTTCCTGCATCGCACGCGCCGTGCCGTCCCAGCCACCGCCGGGCGCTGCCGGGGCAATGATCATGTAATCTTCCGCAACGGCCGGCATCGCCAAGGCTGCGGCGAAGACAACGCTCAAGAGCGTGTGTTTCATGTCGATTCTCCTCCAAAGCACGGTTTTTCGTGCATATTTTCAAACTGGCACCTCCTCGTGCCAGCCCTGCCCAGAAATTCAGCACAAATACCTGTCAAAAAAGCTGACAGGGCTATTCACCTGACAGTGCTGTCCGCCAAAGACGCAAGAGTCGCTGACGTTTGGCCTGATCAAGATAGACAAGGACACCGGGACTGACAGGAACCGGCCGCAACTGGTCGCCCAAGGCGGCCTGCATCGCCGCACCGCTGCCCGCACCCGACACTTCAAGGCTGACCGAAGGCAGGCGCAGCTTTTCCGAAAGCAGCGTTTGTCCCTCCGCGCTCATCAGAAATTCCAGAAAACTGCGCCCCAGGGCGGGCGAGGCCGCAGCCCGCGGCACCATCGCCACGCGAGACACGACAACCGTGTAATCGCGCAGCAGAACAAATCCGGTATCGGGCGCGTTGCGCGCCTGTTCGGCGGCGTATGACCCAAGGATGTTGTATCCCAGCACCAGCCGGCCATCCGCCACCCGGTCGATGATGTCCTGTGACGTCGGAAAGGTCTGGAGGCCCGCCTTGCCCATCGCGCTGAGAAGCGACCAGATATCGGGGAAATGCTCCACGTCCCTCGCGATGAACAGGTAGCCAACCGCAGACTTCTCGATGTCATAGGTGCCGATGCGACCCGTCAGGCTGTCCGGGGCTTTTGCCAGCCAATCCAGCAGGTCCAGCCGTGACTGGGGCGGCCCGGCGGGAAAGGTCGGTTTGTGATAGACCAGAACCGCCGGCTCGAATGTCAGCGCAAAGGCGGTGTCCTGCCACTTGGCCCAGGCGGGCCAATCGCTGGCCATGGCGACAGGCGCCTGTTGGCCATAGCCGTCATTGGCGAGCTTCAGCTGCAAATCCATCGCGGAAGAAAACAGGAAATCCGCCGAAGGCTGGCCCGCGTCGGTCTCTGCAATCACGCGCGCGGCGATTTCACTGGCCAGCAGGTCCTCGTAACGCACCGCCACATCCGGGTGACTGGCCTGAAACGCCACGATCAGCGTGGATGCAAGCCGGTTGTCCAGCGTCGAATAGATGACCAGTTCTTGGGTGCCCGGCCCCTGTGCGGGGTAACGGGTGACTTCCGCCATCGCATGGCTTGCGAGGGCGACCAGACCGAGAAGGGTTCCAGACCACAAGCGCATGGCAAAAGATTGCCCCAGAGAGAGGCGGTTCACAACTGCGCAGATAGCGCCTAAACCTGCGCAGAGGGGGCTGCATGCGCGTGCTGTTGGTCGAAGACGATCTTCCATTGGCCGAAGCGCTGTTGTCGCTTTTGGTCTCGTCGGGTCATGCGGTGGATTGCGTCCACGACGGCAAGGCGGCCAGCGACCTGGTCGCAGCCGAGCAGTTCGACCTGATGATCCTTGATCTCAACCTGCCGGAACTGGACGGGATCTCGGTCCTGCGCGCCATGCGGGCGAAAGGCAACAGCGCCGCCGTGATGATCCTGACCGCGCGCGGCGCTGCCGAAGACCGGGTCCGCGGTCTTGATCTCGGGGCGGATGACTACATGACCAAACCCTTTGACGTGCGCGAATTTGAGGCCCGCGTGCGGTCCTTGCTGCGCCGCCAGGCGGGTCTGCGGTCGTCCACCCTCAGTCTGGGGCCTTTGTCGCTGGATTTGACCAGCAGGCAGTTCTCGGGTGATGGCCAGATTATGGATCTGCCGCCCCGCGAACGCGCGATCCTTGAACTTCTGGTGACACGTGCCGGCAAGGTCGTCGCCAAAGAGGCGATCGTCCAATCGGTCACATCGCTTGAGGACATCCTGTCCGACAACGCGATCGAGCAATACATTTCTCGCCTGCGCCGCCGTCTGCATCCGCTTGGACTGGTGTTGCGAACCATCCGGGGCATCGGCTATCTGCTTGAAAAGCCGAGCGATCTGCGATGAGGCCCTATTCGCTTCGACGCCGGCTTTTGTTCTGGCTGTTGCTTGCGACGATGGTGCTTGGCCTGATGGCGCTTGTCGACACCTGGCGCGAGGCGCTGCGCACCGCGCAAAGCGTATCGGACCGTGTCTTGATCGGATCCGCACTTGCGATTGCCGAGCGCGTGACGGTCGACGAGGCTGGCGGGCTTGAAGTCGACATCCCCTATTCGTCGCTGGAAATGCTGACCTCGACCGCCCAAGACAAGGTGTTCTACCGTGTCGATGGACCGGTGGGCAGTTTCCTGACCGGCTATCGCGATCTAGACGTGATCGCCGCCCCCCCCGGCGGTGTGGCTTTTGCGGACGGGGTCTATGGTCAGGTCGGCATCCGCAGCGCGACCTTGATGCGCAAGGTGTCGACCGGTGCCGCCTCGATCCCATTTTCGGTAACGGTCGCGGAATCCACCCGCGCCCGTGCAGGTCTGGCGCGGGAAATTCTTGTGCGATCAGCCCTGCGGTTGGCGGTGTTCGTGCTGGGTGTGGCGACGCTTGTCTGGATCGCGGTCACGGTCGCGCTGCGGCCATTGGAGCGGCTTGGCGAGGCCATCGCCGAGCGGTCGCCAAACGATCTGCGCCCTGTGACGGCCGATACTCCCGAAGAGGTGGAACCGCTGGTGGACGCGATCAACCTGTTCATGGAACGCTTGCAGATCGCGCTGGATGCGTTGCGCAACTTTACCGGCAATGCCAGTCACCAGTTGCGCACGCCTCTTGCCGTCGTGCGCACCCAGCTTGCGCTCATCGACCGCAGCACCGGACCGGACGAGGCTGCCGCAGCCCGCGACAAGGCGATTTCCGCGCTGGAGCGTGCGGAACGCGTGTTGTCCCATCTTCTGGTGCTCGCGCGCGTCGATGCCAGTGCCGGTGCTGCCGCATTGACCGCAGTCGACCTTGCGGCCGTGGCCAAGGACGTCACGTCCGAAATGGTGCCCGGCGCCATCGCCCAGGACATCGATCTTGGCTTTGAAGGGCTGGAAGAGGCAGAGATTGCCGCCGACCCGATCCTGCTGGCCGAATTGCTCCGGAATCTGGTGTCGAACGCGATCAGCTATGCCGGGCGGGGGGCAGTCGTCACCGTGCGCGTCCATGCCGAGCAAGGCCAGACAGTCCTTGCCATCGAAGACAACGGCCCCGGCATTTCCCCCGAGCAAAGGGCCGCCGCAGTCCAGTCCCGACGCGGGTCTACCCGGCCCATGCCCCATCTGGCCAAGGGGCTTGCCAACGGCATGGGCCTTGGCCTTGCCGTTGCCGTCGAGATTTCGGAATTGTTTGGCGCGAAGCTTCGGTTGGACACGGCCAGATCCGGCTCCGGACTTGTCGCATCGATCGCATTTCCCCCGCTTGGCAAGTGACTGACTGGGCGCACCTGCCGCGTGCGTTTGGGCCCGACCCCTGGCCGGTTCACTGGCCAAAACCGCGGCAACCTCCTATGCGCAGGGGCGTCGCGCTGCTTTGCAGGCTTGCCAGGCCCGAGGGTGCCAGGGCGCGATGTGGTTGGGCGAAGGTTGCCAAAAGGGGTCGGTCATGAAGCTTGAGAACCGCACGCTGGACGAGATGACCATCGGCGAGACCGCCGAGATGAAGCGGCTGATCACTTCGGATGACCTTTATGTCTTTGCCACAGCCTCGGGCAATCACAACCCGATGCACATTCCCGACGCGGATGGCGACGGCGACGGCAAACCAGACGGGATCGCACCCGGCATGTTCACCGCTTCGCTGATCTCGGCGGTTCTGGGCACGCTTTTGCCGGGGCCGGGGACGCTTTACCGGTCGCAAAACCTGGTCTTTGACCAGCACGCCCTTGCGGGCGACGAACTGGTGTCCAGGGTGACCGTGACGGCCAAGGACACCGACGGCGTGGTGACGCTGCAGACCGAGGTGCGGCGCATCCGCGATGGCGCGATCATCGTCTCGGGCGACGCCCGGGTGCAGGCCCCGCGCCGCAAGGTCATCACCGAAGACCTGGATCTGCCGGGTCTGGTGGTCCAGCGCCACCGCCACTTCGAGGCATTGCTGGAAAGGGCACGCCCGTTGCCGGCGCTGGTGACGGCCGTCGTTTGCCCCGAGGATGCCAATTCCTTGGGGGGCGCGCTGCTTGCAGCCCACGAAAGCATCATCACGCCGATCCTTGTGGGCGACCCGCACAAGATCGCGGCCGCCGCCAAGGACATCGGGGCGGATATTGCGAGATTTGAAATCGTGCCGGCACTGACGCATGACGCGGCAGCCACGATGGCCTGCACCCTGGTCCTGGAGGGGCGCGCGGCGGCGGTGATGAAGGGCTATCTGCACACCGATGACCTCTTGCGGCCGATGGTGGCCAAAGAGGGCGGTCTGCGCGTCGGGCGGCGGTTCACCCATGTCTTCGTGATGGATGTGCCCGGCATGCCCTATCCGCTGATGGTCACGGACGCGGCGATCAACATAGCGCCAGACCTGGCCACCAAGATCGACATCGTGCAGAACGCCATCGACCTTGCGCTGTCCATCGGGTTCGATGTGCCGCGCGTGGGCGTTCTGTCAGCGGTGGAGACGATCAATCCCGCGATCCAGTCTTCGATGGATGCAGCACTTTTGTCCAAGATGGCCGAACGCGGTCAGATCACCGGGGGACTGGTCGATGGTCCACTTGCAATGGACAACGCGATGAATCTGGCGGCTGCCCGGACCAAGGGCCTCACATCCGAGGTCGCGGGCAGGGCCAATATTCTGGTCGTGCCGGGGATCGACGCGGGCAACATGCTGGCCAAGCAGCTGACCTTTGTCAGCCATGCCGAAAGCGCGGGTCTGGTGCTTGGGGCCCGCGTGCCGGTGATCCTTACCTCGCGGTCCGACAGCACGATGTCGCGGCTGGCATCCTGCGCGGTGGCAGCCTTGCACGACGCACGCCTGCGCGGCATCAAGGCCGAGGGCCAGG
>JANPKV010000260.1:0-9242 GCA_031426185.1 Rhodobacterales bacterium
AAGGGAGAAGCCGCCAAGCGCGGGCTTGCGACCCGCAGGGCCCATCGGTTCCGGCGCAACTGCCAAGCAATCCCCGAGGGTTGAGGTTTCCGGGCTGGCCAGCGTCGAATAGAAGGCGGACCATTCGGTGATGAAGGCCACATCCCCTTGGGCCAACGCGTTCACCGTTTCGGCATGGTCATAGGCGACAATGCCTTCGGGCATGTATTTCATCAGATCCTGGCGGAACTGCAGGCCCGCCTGGCTTTCGGGCGAGTTCAGGTTGGACTTGAATTCCGCGTTCAGGAACGACCCGCCAAAGGGCCACAGCATGCGCGCAAAGCTGTCTGCCGACTGCGTCTCGTTGCGCTTGGATTGCAGCGCATAGGCGTATTTTCCGTCCTTGGTCAAAGCCGGGCCGTAGACGTTCATCACCTCGTCCCATGTCGCGGGGGGTGCGTCGAAACCGGCATCCTTCAGCATGCAGGAGTTGTAGAACAGCAGGCCCGAATAGTTGTCGAAGGGCAGCCCATAGACGACGCCGTTCCAGCCGCCAAAGGCGTTCAGGACCAGCGGAAAGAAGTCCGCCATGTCAAGTTCGGGATCGGCGAGGGCGGGATCGGCGCTGAACTTGTCCAGGGGCTCGATCCAGCCGTTTTCGGCGAAGTTGCCGATCCAGACCAGGTCGATCAACGCGATATCAAGATCACCGCCCGCCACGAAGTCGCGGACCTGTTCGCCCAGCGCGTTCTCGTACGGCACGGTGGTGTAGTTCACCTTGATCCCGGTCGCGGCTTCGAACTCCGGCAGCATGGTGATGGCGGCATTGTAGCCGGGGCGGTCAAGGAACAGGACCTCAAGCTCGGTCCCGGCATAGGGTTTGGCGGCTTCTTCCAGGGTCCAGGCCCCTGCCCCGCCGGCACCACCCATCACGGCGGCGGATGCCAGCGCAAGGATGCTGGACTGCATCTTGGTTTTCATGATTTCTCCTCCCAAAGGATCAGCGTTTCACGGTTGACTTTGCATTTGTAACGCTGTCGATATAAATGTATTGAAAATCCCCTGAGTCAATCGGGAAAATGACGGTGCGCGCCGGATCGGCGGTGAATTGAGAGGCGGGCAGGATGGCCGAGGTCAGGCTGACAGGGGTCGACAAGTTCTATGGCGGGGCACAGGCGCTGCATGGGATCACCCTGGATATTGCAGACGGAGAGTTTGCGGTCTTTGTCGGGCCGTCCGGCTGCGGCAAGTCGACTTTGCTGCGCGCCATCGCGGGGCTGGAGGATATCTCGGCCGGGGCGATCACCATCGGCGGGGCGAATGTCACGGGGCTGGCCCCTTCGGACCGGGACGTGGCGATGGTGTTTCAGTCCTACGCGCTTTACCCCCACATGACGGTGCGCGAGAACATGGAATTCGGGATGAAGGTCAACAAGGTGGCGGTTGACGAACGCACCAGGCGCGTGGCCGAGGCCGCGCGGGTGCTGCAGCTGGAACCCTATCTCGACCGCAAGCCCGCGCATCTGTCGGGCGGCCAGCGCCAACGCGTGGCAATCGGGCGCGCCATCGTGAAAAGCCCCAAGGTGTTCCTGTTCGACGAGCCGCTTTCGAACCTCGACGCCAAACTGCGGGTGCAGATGCGGGTCGAACTGGAGGCGCTGCACCGCGATCTGAAGGCCACGATGATCTACGTCACCCATGACCAGGTCGAAGCGATGACGATGGCCGACAAGATCGTCGTGCTGCAGGCCGGTCGCATCGAACAGGTCGGCAGTCCGATGGACCTTTATCACCGTCCGGCGACCGAATTCGTGGCCGGGTTCATCGGGGCACCTGCGATGAATTTCCTGCCCATGACAGACGATGGCGGGAAGATCGCTGTGGCAGGGGTGCATCTGGCGGCGAAGGCGGCGCCTGGGGCGGTGCGTGTCGGCATCAGGCCCGAACATATCGCGCTCACGCCCGCCGGGGCTGGCGATCTGCCCGCAACGGTCGCCCTGCGCGAGACGCTTGGGGGGGATGCCTATCTTTACGTGACGACCTCTGACGGCCAGACGATCGTCGTGCGCGCCGAAGGCGATACGGAGCTGAACCACGGCGACAAGGTCGGATTGGGACTGCCCGCAGCGCGGCTTCACCAGTTTGGCGCGGATGGCGCGACGTTGCGGTCGGGGACGGCGTGATGGCGGGGGACGACATCGCGCGCGCGGTCGCCCTGTCGCGCAATGTGGCAGAGGTGCTGATCGGGCCGGGTGCCGTCGCCGAGGCGGGGGCGCTGTTCCGGCGACAGTTCGGGGCGGGGCCGGCCTGCATTGTCGCGGACGACAACACCTGGACGGCGGCAGGCGGGGCGGTGGAGGCGGCCTTGCAGGCGTCAGGGATCATCGTGCGGCGCTACGTGCTGCCCGCATTGCCCCGTCCCAAGCCGAGCGTCGATCTTGCCAATGAAATCCAGGCGGTGCTGGCGCGGGACGATGCGGTGCCGGTTGCCGTCGGTTCCGGCGTGATCAATGACGTGGTCAAGCATGCGGCCTTTGGGTTGGACCGCCCCTATCTGTGCGTGGCGACCGCGGCATCGATGGACGGCTACACGTCGGCAGGTGCGCCCTTGTCGGACAAGGGGTTCAAGAAAACCATCCAGTGCCGCCCTGCCCGCGCGGTTCTGGGCGATCTGGACATCATCGCTGCCGCTCCACGCGAGATGACGGGTTGGGGATACGGTGATCTTGCGGGCAAGGTGCCTGCGGGGGGCGACTGGATCCTGGCCGACGCGGTGGGTGTGGAGGCGATTGACTCCGTCGCCTGGCCGATGGTGCAGGGGCCGCTGCGGGGCTGGCTGGCGCATCCCGAACGCGTCGCGGGCGCAGAGCGGGGCGCGATAGAGGGGTTGTTTTCGGGCCTGACGATGGTCGGTCTGGCGATGGAGTTGCATGGGTCATCGCGCCCCGCCTCCGGCGCAGATCACCAGATCGCGCATCTGTGGGAAATGGATGACCTGCACCGAGATGGGGAACGTGTCAGTCACGGGGCCTGCGTGGCGGTGGGGACAGTCGCGTCTTTGCGGCTTTATGACTGGCTGGGCGCGCAGGACCTGACGCGGCTGGACGTCGCGGCCCTGGTCGCTGCCGCGCCCTCGCTGGCAGACAAGGCCGCAGAGATTCGCAGCCAGCTGGGAGCGGGCGAGATCGCCGCGCGCGCCCTGGAGGAAACCGCGGCCAAACACCTGACGCCACCGCAACTGCATGACCGGCTGACGCGCATCCGAAGCGTCTGGCCGGACCTGCGCCGGCGGCTGGCGGCGCAACTGGGGTCCGCTGATGCCATGGTCGCAGCACTTCACAAGGCCGGCGCTCCCGCCGAGGCTGCGGATATCGGCGTCGACCGCGACTATCTGCACCGCACGATCCTGAATGCGCGGTTTCTGCGCAGCCGATATACTGTGCTGGATTTTCTGGACGAAACGGGACTTTTGCGGCCTGCTGTCGCGGCGACACTGCCTGCGCTGCCGGCGCGCGCAAAACGGGGATAGGCATGCCGGATTATGCGATCATGGCGGCGCGTGCTGCCGAGGAAATCCGGGCCGCGACGGCGGGCGTGGATGCGGGGCAGATGGATGCGCTGGTGATCGCTTTGGCGCGGGCGGGTCGGGTCGTCTGCCATGGCGTCGGCCGCGAAGGCCTGATGATGCGGGCGCTGGCGATGCGGCTCTACCACATGGGCCTTGATGCGCATGTGGTGGGCGACATGTCCTGCCCGCCGGTTGGTCCCGGGGACCTTCTGGTCGTCAGTGCCGGGCCGGGGGCGTTTTCGACCGTGATGGGGCTGGTTGGGGCGGCGCGGGGCGCGGGCGCAAAGGTGGCCTGTGTCACCGCCACCCCTGACGGCGACGCGGCGCGTGCCGCCGATCTGGTGCTGGAGATCCCCGCACAGACGATGGCCAATGATCAGGGGGTGGTGGCATCGGTGCTGCCCATGGGCTCTCTGTTCGAGGGCGCGCAGTACCTGACATTCGAGTTGCTCATTCTGGCCTTGCGCGATCATCTGGGCGTCGACCCCGCCGCCATGCGCGCGCGGCACACCAATCTGGAGTAAGGCGATGGGCTGGCAGGATCGTTTCTCGTTGGTGGGGCGCAAGGCGCTGGTGACCGGTGCGTCCAAAGGCATCGGGGCAGAGATCGCGGTGGTGTTTGCCGAGGCGGGCGCGGATATCGTGGCCCTTGGGCGCAACAAGGCGGACCTTGCGGTGACAGCGGGTGCGGTTCGTGCTCAGGGCCGTCGCTGCCTGACCCTTGTCGCCGAGATGGCCAGCCCGACCGATCCGGTGGACGCCTGCAAGAAGGCGCTGGCCGAGTGGGGGACCATCGACATTCTGGTGAATTCCGCCGGCATGACGCATGTCGCCCCGGCGGTCGATTTCGCGACCGAGGACTGGGACGAGCTGATGGCGGTGAACCTGCGCGCGCCGTTCCTGACCGCGCGCACCCTGGCCCCGGCGATGATCGCGCAAAGGTGGGGCAAGGTGATCAACATCTCCAGCCAGACCGGGGTGATCGCGCTGGATGACCATGCGGCCTATGCGGCCTCCAAGGGGGGGCTCAACGCGCTGACGAAATCGCTTTGTGCGGAATGGGCGCGGCACAACGTGCAGGTGAACGCGATCTGCCCGACGGTGGTGATGACGCCGATGGGGGTCAAGGTCTGGGGCGCGCCCGAAAAGGGCGATCCCTTCCGCAACGCCACCCCCGCGCGTCGCTTTGCCGAACCGGTGGAGATCGCGGATGCCGCCTTGTATCTGGCGTCGGATGCCTCTGCCATGGTGAACGGCGCGCTCTTGATGGTCGAAGGTGGGTTCACCAGTGTTTGACGGGGCCGGGGCCGCAGAGGCGGCATTCAGGCGATACGAGGCGGTCAGGCCCCGGCTGCCTGTGGCGCGGTTTGGCGCAACCTCGCGGCATCTGGCGCATCTGGGCGAGGCGGCCGAGCATTACGACGGCTTCATCCTGGATGCGTTCGGGGTTCTGAACGTGGGCGAAACGGCCATCCCCGGCGCGGTCGCCCGGATGGCGGAGTTGCGCGCGCGGGGCAAGCGGCTGGTCGTGCTGACCAATGCCGCCAGCTACACGCGCGACCAGTTGGTGGCGAAATATCATCGGCTCGGGTTCGATTTCACCAAGGATGAGGTGGTGTCGTCGCGGGATGTGGCCGTCGCACGGCTGGAGACGGTCGCCACTGGCGCGACATGGGCCGCGATTTCCGCGCCGGGCGATACATTCGCGGACATCCCCGCAAAGGTCGTTGATGCGATTGCCGACCCCTCTGCGTTCGACGTTGCCGATGCGATCCTGTTTCTGTCCACGACCCGCTGGACCCCGGACCTTCAGCGGCGTCTGCACCAAGCGCTGGAACGTCGCCCTCGCCCGATGGTCGTGGCCAATCCCGACCTTGTCGCCCCGCGCGAAGACGGTCTGAGCCAGGAACCGGGGCTGTTTGCGCATGACCTGATTGACGCCTTGGGATGCGACGTGCACTGGTTTGGCAAGCCCTTTGCCGATGCCTTTGCCGATGCCTTTGCGCGCAGCGGGCTTGCCGCCCACCGGGTTGCCATGGTCGGGGATACGCTGCACACGGATGTGCTGGGCGGGGCGGCGGCGGGGTGCGGCACGGTGCTTATCACGGATCACGGGCTTTTCCGGGGGCTGGATGTCGCCCCGTTCATCACCACGTCCGGCATCGTGCCGGAGATCATCATTCCCACAACGTGAAGGGGGCCCGCCATGCAGGGTTTCGGTATCCATTCGTCAATCTGGACCATGCGCTGGACGCCGGAGGCGGCGGAACACGCCGTGGGCGAGGCCGTCAATTACGGCTTTGACTTCGTCGAGGTCGGCCTTTCGGACCCGTCCGTCGTCGATGCCGCCCATTCGCGGCGGCTTTTGGAACGCCAAGGGATGCGCGCGGTCTGTTCGCTTGGTCTGCCCGAGGCATCGTGGCCGTCGCGCGATCCCGAGGCGGGGATCGCTTTCCTGAAGATCGCGCTCGACAAGACTGCGGCCATGGGGGCCGAGGCACTGACAGGCGTCACCTATGGCGGGATCGGCGAACGGTCAGGGCTGCCCCCGACAGAGGCAGAACTGGATAACGTGGCGACCTGTCTGCGCGCAGCGGCAGCCCATGCAGGCGGCCTGGGCATCGGGTTCGGCATCGAGCCGGTCAACCGGTACGAATCCCACCTGATCAACGCGGGCTGGCAGGCGACCGCCATGCTGGACCGCGTCGGGGCGGACAACCTGTTCATCCACCTCGATACCTATCACATGAACATCGAGGAAAAGGGCGCGGGCAACGGCATCCTGCAGACCCGCGACCATCTGCGCTATATCCACCTGTCCGAAAGCGACCGGGGGGTGCCGGGCAAGGGTACCTGCGACTGGGACGAGGTTTTCGCGACCTTGGCAGCGATTGGGTTCAAGGGGGGGATGGCGATGGAAAGTTTCATCAACATGCCGCCCGACCTCGCCTGGGGTCTGTCGGTGTGGCGACCGGTGGCCGAGAGCACCGAAGAGGTGATCGGCGAGGGATTGCCCTTCCTGCGTGGCAAGGCAAAGCAATACGGGCTGATCTAGAACGCGGTCGCCGCGGACCGGAAGTCGCGGGAAACCCCGGTGTCAGCGCAAGTAAAACAATCCGACGGGCCGGCGCACGCGCGACGGCCCCGGTCAGGCGTCAGTCACCCTCCGCTGCGGCTGGCGGTGCGGGGACCTCTGTTGCCGGGTCCGCTGCCGGGTCTGCTGCCGGGTCTGCGGGCGGAGTCTCTGCCGCGTCTGCGGCGGGCGCCTCCGAGGGGGCCGTAAGCACGCCCGCCCGCCAGATGCCGATGGCCACATCGCCCGAGGCATAGCGCAGGGTGCCCTGCCCTTCGCGTTTGCCGCGCGCGAACATGCCTTCATAGACATCGCCCGAGGGGTAGGTGGCGACCCCCATGCCGTCAATCTCGCCCGCTTTCCAGTCGCCGACGTACTTGAACCCGTCGGGCATCGTCAGTTCGCCCTTGCCGTCGCGACGGTCGGCGCGGAAACTGCCCGTATAGACGGTGCCATCGGGAAAAGTGGCGGTACCCTGGCCGTCGCGCAGGCCCGCCTTCCAGTCGCCGTCATAGCGATAGCCATCAGGATAGGTCATCACGCCCTTGCCCTCGGGGAGCGCGTTGACGAAACTGCCTTCATAGACCTGACCGCCCAGATAGGTCGCGCGGCCCGAGCCTGCGATCTTGCCATCGGTCCACATGCCTTCAAAGACCGTCCCGTCGGGATATGTGATGGCCCCGGTCCCATGTGCCCGGTCGGCCTTGACCTGCCCGACATAGACCGAGCGATCACTGTAGGTCATGGTTCCGGTGCCCTCCATCCGGCCCTCGACCCACGATCCCTGATAGGCAAATCCGTCCTTGGCGCGGAAAGTCCCCTGGCCGTGACGCTTGTCGGCCTTGAAGGCCCCTTCGTAGACGTCGCCGTTCTTGTAGGTCACCTTGCCCTGACCTTCGCGCAGGCCAGCCACGAAGTCGCCCTCATAGACATCGCCGTTTGCCTGCGTCAGCGTGCCCCTGCCGCTGATCTGGCCGTTGGCCCAGTTGCCGGTAAATGTCAGGCCGTCCGGCATCGTCAGGGCGCCCTGCCCTTCGCGCTGTCCGGCCTTCAGCATCCCGTTGTAGACCGCGCCGTCGGGATAGGTGATGGTGCCGCGGCCCTCCTTGACGCCCATGACCCACGCGCCGTCATAGACAAGGGCGCTCGGGTTGGTGAGCTTGCCTTGCCCGTGGCGCTGGCCATCCAGAAAGCTGCCGGTATAGACTGAAGCATCGGCATAGGTCGCAACGCCGGCGCCTGACATCGCACCGGCCTTCCAGTCGCCCTCATAGGACCCGCCATCGGCGAAATCGATCTTTCCCTTGCCGTCGGGCTGTCCTGCCACGAAGGTCCCGACATAGACCGCACCATTGGCGAACCGGGCGCGGCCCTGGCCCTCGATCTTGCCGTCAACCCATTCGCCGGTATATTCATAGCCGTTGGGCAGGGTGTAGGTGCCGGTTCCGTGCTGGCGGCCAGCGCGAAAGGTGCCCTCGTAGACGGACCCGTCGTCATATTGCTTGGTGATGATCTCGCCGTCTGACTGGGCCGAGGCGGGTGCCGCGGCGCCCAGCGCAAGGATTACGGCCAAGGCCTTGGCGGCATTCATGTTTCGCGGATGCACGATCAATATCCTATCTGGCCCTTGGTTGGCGCCGTGAGTCTGTTGGACAAACCTAGACTGCCCGCACCGGGCCTGACAAGAAGCGGCGGCACGCACCGGCGTCGACCCTGTGCCGTTTTCGGCGCTTTCCCTTGGGGTGGTTCCTGCTAGAACCTTGAAGGCAAATCCAACCACCACCCGCGCGAGTGCAGCATGACCGACCATTTCCGCCTGACCGTTGCGCAACTGAACCCGGTCCTGGGGGACCTTGCGGGCAATGCCGCGATGGCACGCAAGGCCTGGGAGGCGGGGGTGTCTGCAAAGGCGGACATGGTGGCGCTGACCGAGATGTTCATCACCGGCTACCAGACGCAGGACCTGATCCTGAAACCGGCCTTCGTGGCAGACGCGGTGGCGCATCTGCACCGGCTGGCGGCGGACTGCGCGGACGGCCCGGCCCTGGGGATCGGCGGGCCCGCCGTCGTCGCGGGACGACTTCACAACGCCTACTATGTGCTGCAGGGGGGCCGCGTCACCGCGACGGTGCTGAAACATCATCTGCCGAACGACGCGGTGTTCGATGAAAAGCGCGTGTTTCACGCAGCCGAGGTCAGCGGTCCCTATGTGGTCAACGGCGTGCGCATCGGCACCCCGATCTGCGAGGATGCCTGGCATCCCGATGTGGTGGAGACGCTTGCCGAGACGGGGGCAGAGATCCTTCTGATCCCGAACGGGTCGCCCTATCACCGGGGCAAGCCGAACCTGCGGCTGAACCTCATGGTCGCGCGGGTGGTGGAGTCGGGGTTGCCGCTGGTCTACCTGAACATGGTCGGCGGGCAGGACGATCAGGTATTCGACGGCTCCAGCATGGTCCTGAACCCCGGCGGGCAGTTGATGGCGCAACTGCCGCAGTTCGACGAGGTCATCGCACATGTCGACTTTACCCGCACCCCTGACGGCTGGCGCGCGGCGCAGGGTGACATGGCCCCGATCCCCCCGATCGGCGAGGCGGATTACCGCGCCTGCGTGATGTCGAC
>JANPKV010000261.1:0-3555 GCA_031426185.1 Rhodobacterales bacterium
CTGCAGGCGCAGGATGATTTCCTGAAAACTGCGCGGTGGCGCTGCGGCGTCAGGCATGGTCGAACCCTCTGGGCACCATGGCCCGTTTGCTGGCCCCTCCATAGGCACAAGGCGGACAGGGGTCAACGGCCCGGAACCCCACAGGCAGGCGTCCTTGCCCCACGATTTCATGAGGTGACAAGCCCCCCTTGGCCTTGCTATGCGGGCTGTCAACCCGGCTTGCGCAGCACAAGCCACATTCATCGGACTGAGGCGGAAGAATCCCATGGTAAAGTATGTCGCGGTCATCATTGCGATCTGGTCAGCGCTGTTCGGCACCGCGATGGCCCAAACATCCGATCAGGTCTGGCTGCAGATCGAGGCGCAACCGGATGAGGCGGACGCCAATGACCGCGCCGACGCCTATGCCGCACTTTTTCCCGACGTTGCGGGCTACCGGCTGAACACCAACTGGTACGCCATCGTGCTGGGGCCCTATACGGTCGCCGAAGGTGCCGGTCGACTGGCGACGCTTTTGGACGAAAACATGATTCCGGCCGACAGCTACATCGTCGACGGGTCAAACTTTCGCGGCCAGTTCTGGCCCGCGGCGGGCCTCGCCCCAGCCCCGGTGGTGACCGAAACGCCGCTGCCCGACGCGGACATTGCCGTCGTGCCCACGCCCGAGCCGCTGATCGCGGACGAAAGCCCGCAGGAAGCCCGCCGGGCCGAGGCGGAACTGCCCCGCGAGGATCGCCAGGCATTGCAGACCGCACTGCAGTGGTACGGCTTTTATACCTCGGCCATCGATGGCGCGTTCGGCCCCGGCACGCGCAATTCCATGGCCGCCTGGCAGACCGCCATGGGGATGGAGCCGACCGGCATCCTGACCTCCCGACAGCGCGCCACATTGATGGCGAACTTTCAGGCCGACCTGGCCCAATACGGGTTTGCATCCGTTGACGAGGCTCAGGCCGGCATCAGCATCACCTTGCCGCTGGGCATGGTGGAGTTTGACCATTACGAGCCGCCCTTTGTGCATTTTCGCGACAAGGCCGACACCGGCGTCGAAGTGATCCTGATCTCGCAGCCCGGCGACCAGGCCGCGCTGGCGGGCCTTTACGAGGTCTTGCAAAGCCTGAAGGTCGTCCCCCTGACCGGTGAGCGCAGTCGCGGAGAGCGAAGCTTTTCCATCGTCGGGACCTCTGCCACGGTGCAAAGCACGACCTATGCCGAACTCAAATCGGGGCTGATCAAGGGCTATATGCTGATCACCAGACCGGGCCAGCCCGAACGCGACGCGCGCATCCTTGCGGCGATGCAGTCCAGCTTTGCCTCTTCCGGCGATACCGCCCTTGACCCCGGCATGGTCACCATGGGCGACGAGACGCGCAAGGGCCTGATGTCCGGCCTGGAGGTGCGCAAGCCCGCATTTTCGCGCAGCGGGTTCTTTATCGACAGCACAGGCAGCGTGCTGACGACCTCCGAAGCGGTCGAAAACTGCAGCCGCATCACACTGGAACGCGACAAGGATGCGACCTTGCGCCTGACCGATGCGGGCCTTGGCATTGCGGTGCTGACGCCCCAGACGCCGCTGGCCCCACCCGCCGTCGCGGCCTTTCAGGCCGGAGCTGACCGGTTGGGGTCCGAGATTGCGGTCTCGGGGTATTCCTATGAAGACCGCCTGACCGCCCCCGTCCTGACATTCGGCACATTGGAGGACACCACGGGCCTGAAGGGCGAGCCGGACGTCAAGCGGCTGGCGCTGACGCCGCAGCTCGGTGACGCCGGCGGCCCGGTCGTCGATGGCACGGGCGCAGTACTTGGCATGCTGCTGCCCCGCGCGACGGATGCAGGGCAAACCTTGCCCGATGACGTGTCCTACGCCGCATCGAACGAAGCCATTCTTGCCCGGCTGGCACAGGGCGGCATCATGCTGCAGACCGCCCCCGCCCAAGGCGCCCTCGCGCCCGAGGATCTGGCACGGCGCGCACGCGACATGACCGTTCTGGTGTCATGCTGGGAATAGGCCGCTAGCGCCGCCAGAATGTCGGCATTACCAGCACCAGGATCGCCAGCAGCCCCAGACGTCCCAGGATCATGCAAAGGGTCATGATCCACAGTGCGCCTTGCGGAAAATCGATGAAGGTGCCGGTGCGGGCCACCAGCGGGCCGAACCCGTAGCCGACATTCCCAAGGCTGGTCCAGACCGCGAACAGCGCCGATTCCAGGTCAACGCCCATCAGCGACATCGCGACACTCATCACGCCGAGGATAAGCACAAACCCCGTGATGAACAGGATCAGCGCCGAAATCACGTCTTCCTCCACGGTGCGCCCTTCATACTTGATCGGGTCGATCCGCGACGGGTTGGTGATCCGCCGGACTTCACGCCGCAGCGCCGCGATGGCCAGTTGCACGCGAAAGACCGACAGGCCCGCGGCACTTGACCCCGAACAGGCTCCGATGATGCCGATCACGAAGGCGACCACCAGCATCGGCCCGCCCCAGCTTGGAAAGCTGCCCGAAAAGAACCCGGTCGAGGACATGATAGACGTCAGATTGAACAGCGACTCGCGGAATGCAGGCTCCCAGCCCATGTCGCTGGTTGCGACGCGCCAGACCGTCACGAAGGCAATCGCCGCCCCCAGCCAGCGCAGATAGGCACGGATCTGGCTGTCGACCCACAAAGGCCGCGCCGTGCCGTTCACCAGCTGCACATACCGGATGAAAGGCAGGCTGCCGAGGATCATGAAGAACGCGCCCCAATATTCGCCCGCCCCCTGATAGGCCGTGAAGGAGACGTCTACCGGCGAAAATCCCCCGGTCGCGATGGTTGCCATGCCATTCACGACGGCATGCAATTCGGTCATCCCGATCGCAAGATAGACCGCAATGCAGGCGACGGTCAGCCCGGTATAGACCCACAGCAACTGCTTTGCGATGTCGGTGGCACGGGGCAAGGCCTTGCCAAAGGTGTCAAACCCCTCGGCGCGAAAGAACTGCATGCCGCCGACCCGCATCAATGGCAAGAAGATCATCGCGATGAACGCAATGCCAAGGCCGCCGAGGAAATTCGTCATGCCCCGCCACAGGTTCATCCCGTCGGGCAGGTATTCAAGGCCATAGATGACCGTGGCACCAGTCGTCGTGAAGCCCGAAACGCTCTCGAAATAGGCATCGGCCCAATCCAGCCCCGGCGCGCCGAGGACATAGGGCAGCGCGCCAAACCCCGGCACCACGATCCAGATGCCCGCCGTCAGAAGATAGGCCTGCCGCGCATCCAGCGCCGCAACCCGCACATTCGACGTCGACAGCGTCAGCACCACCCCGGCAAAGCTGGTGATCGCGACGCAAGCCAGAAAGCGCATCCCGTTGTCCAGACCCGCCCGCAGGTCAACAATGGCCGGGGCAAGCATCAGGATGCCCAAAACCACCAGGATGCGGCCGATGACGTAGATGACGGGTCGTATGTCCACCATGATGGCGCATGGCTACCCGTGCCCGCGACCGCGGTCAATGAAACCGCAGGCCGCGGGTCCCTGGTCAGCCGACGTGGAACAGCGTCTGGAACAA
>JANPKV010000262.1:0-5223 GCA_031426185.1 Rhodobacterales bacterium
TTGCACCACATCACACAGGAGATGGTGCAATGAAATTCCGAGTCCACGGGCTTGTCCCGGTTGCGATGGCGGTCCTGCTCGCCGGCGGTGTCCATGCGCAGACCGCGACGGACGAGAGCGCAGCCCCCCCGTCACAAGAAGCGATGGAGGCGGCGATGACTTTGCCGCAGGCCTTTGCCGAACGGGCCGCCTCGTCCAACATGTTCGAGATCCAGTCGAGCGAGCTGGCGGTACAGATGTCGCAGTCCGACGAGGTCCGCACCTTTGCCGAGAAGATGATCGCCGATCACCAGGCGGCCGGTGAAAAGATGCTCGCAGCCGCCACCGCCGAGGGCGTCAGCCCACCCCAGGCCCTGATGCCCGACCATCAGGCGCAGCTTGACAGCCTGGCCGCCATGACCGGCGAGGAGTTCGACACGGCATATCTCGCCGCGCAGGCCGCCGCCCATAACGACGCGGTGACGCTGTTTGAGGGCTATTCGACGCAAGGCACCGAAGGCGACCTCAAGGCGTTCGCGACCGAAACACTGCCGACGCTGCAGTCCCATCTGCAAGAAGTGCAACCGCTCGCGGCGGAGTGATTTTCCGGGGGCGAGGCGAGACGCGCCCGCCCCCTGTTTCCGTCATCTGCGTCAAACCGTCCCTTGCGACCCGCGCCCGGGATCGATAATCGTCTGCGACCCAAAAGCAACGCTTCTGGCTTTTGTGTGATTTGACTCGTATGCAGCATCGGGTCTTGATGACATCCTTCCGACAATCTACGGGTACAATGCTGCGACACGCAGCGCGCCCCGATAGTCGGGCGACAGAAACAGACGTTTCCAAGGGCTTTCAGATGACATCCGAAAATGCGGCTCCCGAAAGCGGGCCAAACCGTTCCGCGCGTGAGTGGGTGCAGGTGCTTGCAAAGTACCGCGACCCCTCGCTTGGTCGCAGTCTGCTGGAACTGGCGGTCACGCTTGTGCCGTTCTTCTTTCTCTGGGCACTGGCTTGGGCCAGCCTGTCGGTCAGTTACTGGCTGGCATTTGCCCTCGCGGTGCTGAACGGCTGCTTTCTGGTGCGGATCTTTGTCATCCAGCACGATTGCGGCCATGCCTCGTATTTCCAGAATCGGCTTGTGCAGGACTGGGTCGGGCGCGCGCTTGGTGTGCTGACGCTGACGCCCTACGACGTGTGGCGGCGCACGCATGCCATTCACCACGCGCATCATGGCGATCTCGACAAGCGGGGCATCGGCGATGTCCTGACCCTGACGGTCGAGGAATACCGCGCCCGCAGCCCGTTCGCGCGGTTCATGTACAGACTATACCGCCATCCGGTCGTCCTGTTCGTGCTCGGCCCCAGTTACCTGTTCATCCTGCAGAACCGCCTGCCGCTGGGGCTGATGAATCAGGGCTGGCGCTATTGGACTTCTGCCATGGGCACCAACGCCGCCATTGCCATGATGCTGACGCTGATCATCTGGCTGGGCGGCCTGATGCCCGTGCTGCTGATCTACCTGCCGACATCGGTGATCGCCGCGACCATCGGCGTCTGGCTGTTTTACGTCCAGCACCAGTTCGAGGAAACGCACTGGTCCAAGGGCGATGACTGGCAGTTGCACGATGCCGCACTGGAGGGCAGTTCCCATTACGTCTTGCCGCAGCCCCTGCGCTGGCTGACCGCGAATATCGGCATCCACCATGTCCATCACCTGTACAGCCGCATTCCGTTCTACCGGCTGGGAGAGGTTCTGCGCGATCACCGCGATCTGGCCGAAGCCCAGCGCATGACGATCTGGCAAAGCTTTGCGTCGGTACGGCTGCATCTGTGGGACGAACAGGGCAAGCGCCTGCTGTCGTTCCGCGAGGAACGGCGCCTCGCCCGCGCTGTTTGACGCCACTTTGCCAGGTTGCCGCGATGTCCGTTCCGGTCCTGCCCAACGTTACCGCCCGGCGCATCTTTCTGGATCGGCATTCATTGGCAGCACAGCCGACGGGTCTGGCCAAGGGAGCGGCTTTGGCCGACCTGATCGGCCGTATCGGGTTCGTGCAGGTCGACAGCATCAACACCGTCGCCCGCGCCCACCACATGATTCTGTGGAGCCGCAGGCAGACCTATCAGCCTGACGCGCTGAAGCGGCTGCTGGAAAAGGATCGTGCGGTCTGGGAGCACTGGACGCACGACGCCTCTATCCTGCCGGTATCGCTGTTCCCGATGTGGCAGCTTCGGTTTCAGCGCGACGCGGACCGCCTGCATACGTCGTGGAAAAGCTGGTTCCGCGACGGATACGAAGCGCAGTTTGACCGCATCCTGCGCCGGATCGAGGATCATGGCCCCGTCAAATCCGCCGATGTCAGCGCGGGCGAGGCGCGCGGCAAAGGTGGCTGGTGGGACTGGCATCCCTCCAAGACCGCATTGGAATGGCTGTGGCGCACGGGGCAGGTGGCGATTACCCGGCGTGACGGGTTTCACAAGGTTTACGACCTGACCGAACGTGTCATCCCGCAGGTTTATCGCGGCTCGGTGCCAGACCGCGCGATCAAGGTCGACTGGGCCTGCGGTTCCGGCCTCGGCCATCTGGGATTTGGCACCAGCGGCGAGATTGCCGCCTATTGGAACGCCGTCACCCGCGACGAGGCCAAGGCCTGGGTCAGGGCAGCGCTTGCAGACGGCACTGTGATCGAAATCGACGTCCTCGGTGCAACCGGTCAGCCGCGACGCATGGTCACGATGCCCGCGACATTGTCGGAACCGCCTCCCGCACCCGCCAGCCGACTGCGCATCCTGTCGCCGTTTGACCCGGCGCTGCGCGACCGCGACCGGGCCGAACATCTTTTCGGCTTTCGCTACCGGATCGAGGTGTTCGTCCCCGAACCCAAGCGCATCTACGGCTATTACGTCTTTCCGGTGCTTGAAGGCGACCGGCTGATCGGCCGCATCGACGCCAAGGCGTTCCGCGACGATGGCGCGCTTCGCGTCAAGGCGTTCTGGCCCGAACAGGGGGTCACGCTGGGCCCGGCACGTCTGCACCGGCTGGAGGCCGAGTTGGATCGGCTGGCACATTTCAGCCAATGTGACCGCGTGGAGTTTCTGCCCGACTGGCGACGCGACGCACTTCTTCGCGCCTGACCCGGACCGCATGCGGAACAAGTCGCGCGCCGCCGTGTTCATCTAGGCAGCCTCATCGTGCTGTACGGCACTTCCGTGTCGGTCCCGTCAGCATGTCAGGTCCGAAGCATTGCCCGCATCACCGCACAACACCCTCGACGAAAGTTCTGCCCCGGAAACGATCAGTGTCGCGGTCGAACAGGCACATGTGGATACGCAGACGCGACTGACAAGCCGTGTCCGCATCGATCTGCGGACAGAGACCGTCACCGAGGCTGTGAACACGACCCTGTCGCGCACCGATGTCGATGTGGTGCGCCATGAGATCGGGCGGACGCTGCAACCCGATGAGGCACCGCCCACCACCCGGACCGAGGGTGACACCACCGTCATCCCGATTTTCGACGAGGTTGTGGTGGTCGAGCGCCGCCTGCGCCTTGTCGCAGAACTACACCTGACGCCCCGAACTTCCAGCGAAGACGTGACGACCGACGTTGTTTTGCGGCGTCAGATCGCAACCATCTCGCGCCCTTCGACGTTGGAAGACGACGGCTATTGACCCCTGCAGCCGCAGCCAACCCCCCAACAGCCACCGGAGACAGCCATGGACGATTACAACAGCAGCCGGCGCGAACTGACCGCGTTTTTCGATGACCACGCTTCGGCATCGCGGGCGCAATCCGCCTTGTTGAACGCAGGTGTTGCCGCATCTGACATCCGCCTGGTCGCAGGCAAGGCGACCGAAACGACCGCCGACACGCACGAGAACAAAAGCTTTTTCGAGATGCTTGGCGACTTCTTCATGCCTGACGACGACCGCAGCGTCTATGCCGAGGGCCTTAATCGCGGCGGCTATATGATTGTCGTCACCACCTCGGGCCAGATGGTGGACGTCGCCCTTGATATCCTCGATGACGAAGGCGCGGTGGACATGGACGCGCGCACCCAGGAATGGGAAAGCTCCGGGTGGACCAGCCGTGACGCCGGATACGCCGATGCAGGCCTCGGGATCGGCCACGGCACCACCTCATCCGAGGCCGGTGTCTCAGGCCGGCAGTTTGGTGACGACCGGCGCTACGATGACGACGGGCGGACCCTCGGGGACAGCATCGCCGGCGGCATCGCGTCCGCGGGCGCTGCGATGGGCATGGATCGCAGCCGCCATGCTGACGACGGGCGGACATTTGGCGACAGCGTCGCCGGCGGCATCGCATCCGCACGTGACGCGATGGGCATGGATGACAGACGCCATGCTGACGACGAGGGCACGATTTCCCGCGTCGAAGAACGCCTGGCGATCGGCAAGCGCGACGTGTCCAATGGCCGTCTGCGGGTGCGCGCCTATGTCGTCGAGGAACCGGTCAGCGAAAACGTCGCGCTGCGGTCCGAACGGGTCGAGATCGATCGCCGCCCGGTGGATCGCCCTGCGACTGATGCCGATGCGCTTTTCCAGGACCGGACCATCGAGGTTGATGCCCATAGCGAGGAAGCCGTCGTGTCCAAGACCGCCCGCGTTGTTGAGGAAATCGACGTCCGCAAGGTGGCCGAAGATCGGACCGAAACCGTGTCAGACACCCTTCGCCGGACCGAGGTCGAAATCGAGGATGATCGCGACGACATGACGCGCTGACATCGGACGCTACGAAATGAAAGGGGGGCAACGAGCCCCCCTTTCTGCTGACGGATCCCCTAGGCTGCGTCCGTGACGCTATGACCTGCTGCCTTGCGAGTTGCAGAATCACTCTGTTAGGTGTACATGCACTGTATGAACCTGACGCACCCCGCCAACTGCCTGACGTTCAACTTGCAGCGCACAACGCGTCGGCTGATGCGCGGCTTTGAAGATGCGGCTAAGGCGGCGGGCCTGACGGCCCCGCAATTTACCACCTTGTCGCTGATCTCGGGCTTTGGCGAAATCACCATCACCCATCTGGCCGAACGCCTCGGGACCGACCGCACCACGATGACGCGAAACCTTGACCTCTTGACCCGCAAGGGCTGGGTGACCGAGGCGGAGTCCGAGGATGCCCGCCTGCGCATCTTGAAACTGACCAAGGCGGGTGACGCCAAACTGGACGCCGCCCTGCCCGCGTGGACGAAATTCCAAACGGCGCTGGTCGACAGCATCGGCCC
>JANPKV010000263.1:0-6292 GCA_031426185.1 Rhodobacterales bacterium
CAGCTTGCGCTCAGGACCCATCATTTTCAGGACCGACACGACCGCACCAAGCCCGCTGGAGTCCAGAAACGCGACTTGCGACAGGTCCAGAATGACCACTGGCGCCGTCACGGCGACGAGTTCGCGCATCTTTTCCTTGAACTGAATGGCGCCTGCCGCGTCAATCCGATCTTCCATCACGTGGATGACCAGCATGTCCGACACACGTTCTGCCCGCAAATTCATAGCCTACCCTCCGTACCGCATCTAAGGGCCAAGGTAGGGTCAAGAAGTTATCATCCCGTAAGCGACGCCCGGGACAATTCAGTTCATTTGAAAATGCAGCGGATAGCGCCCGTCTTCGAAATCGCCGAACAGATCGCCCAGGTCAGGATGGTCGACAGGCTCGCCGGTTTCGTCGGGGACCAGATTCTGCTCCGACACGTAGGCCACGTAAAAACTTTGATCGTTCTCGGCCAACAGATGGTAGAAGGGCTGGTCCTTGGGGGGGCGGCTGTCTTCCGGGATTGCCTCGTACCAGGCATCCGTATTGGAAAACATCGCATCGACATCAAACACCACGCCACGAAATGGGTGTTTCTTGTGCCGGAGCACTTGTCCAAGATGATATTTGGCCTGCGTCTTCAGCATGGCTATGGCCCCCTGAGACTTGTTGATAATCCCTATCCGACAAGGTTGTCCATCAGACAGACGGACAAACAGGGAAACAGTCTGTGGCACTGATTCTTACAGTCGCGGGTCCTTGATCGACATTTGCAAGCATAAGTTGCATTCAAATTCTACATTACCAGCTGCACGGGAAATTCCTCCGTGCTGGCGCCGATGTGAAGGTTCACCCATTTCCCTCTGCGAGGATTTGCTTTATCCTCACGGACAAAGAAAAAAACGTGCGAGGGGCATATGAGCAGGTTTCTCCGCGCGTCGGCGTTGTTGATGACGCTTGCCTCATGTGGAGGCGGCAATTTTTCGGCGCCACGCGACCTTGATAGTGCCTGTGCGATTGCGGACCAGCGTCCGGCGTATCTGCGGGCAATGCAGGAAACCGAACGCAAATGGGGCGTTCCGGTCCATGTGCAGATGGCGACCATCTACCAAGAATCCAAATTCATCGGAAATGCCCGCACACCTTACCGCTGGGCGCTGGGCGTGATCCCGATGGGACGGCAAAGTTCGGCCTATGGCTACAGCCAGGCGCTGGACGGGACCTGGGAAGAATATCAGGACGAGGAAAATCGTGGCGCGCGTCGTGACCGAATCGACGATGCGACCGATTTCATGGGCTGGTACATGACGCAAAGCGAGGCGGGCCTCGGGATTCCCAAGAACGACGCGAGGTCACAATATCTGGCCTATCACGAAGGGCGCACCGGCTATGCCAACGGCAGTCATCAGGCAAAGCCCTGGCTGCTGGAGGTCGCCTCCGAGGTCGGCACGCGGGCGGAAATGTACGAGATGCAGTTGATGTCCTGCCGCTGACACAAGCCGTCAGTTGCTGCGCCGGGCAATCTCTGTCTCAAAACTGAACAGTGACGACTTCAGGTCCTGACCGGATGTCAGGTCACCCAGGATCACGGTTGTCTGCTGGCCAAGATCATCCGTGATCACCCATTGCCGAAGCGCGACGGGATTATCCGTGAAAACAAGCTCGATCGTGCCGTATTCGGGATTCTCCGGGTCTTGCGCCAGCACGCGCGTGGAGGTCCCATCGGCGGAATGGGACTGGACCATGCGGGCGCGGCCAAGGTCGACGTTTTCGGCAAGGATCAGGTTCAGCGGCGTGCGTTTCAGCGGGTATTGTTCCGGAGGCTGGTTCGACTTGGCATCAAAGATCGCGACCTGCCCGCCCGAAGCCAGCACCAGACTCTGATCCGGCGGAGCGTATTCGAACCGCACCCGACCGGGACGCTTGATATAGATCTTGCCGGTGGAGATGGAGCCGTCCGCATTGATCTGGCTGAAATCGGACTCCGCCGTCGTGATGCTGTTGAGATAGCTCGACAGGTCTTTCAAGGCGATCTTGTCCGCCATCGCGGGAAGCGCGAGGACGATCAAGGCAAGCGGGGCCAGCAGGGCGGTTCTGATATTCATGTCTCGAATATAGGGGATCAGACGGGCGACTGCATCCCCCAAGGGTTCACTTCGCAGAGATCGAAAGGCGCGCATCTTCGTCGCGTCCTTGCCCGACCTGACCAGAGTAGGGTGAACTCCTACCGCTCCTCGATCAGGATCTCCCGCTTGCCGACATGGTTGGCCGTCGTGACCACGTGGTTTTCCTCCATCTGCTCCACCAGCTTGGCGGCCTTGTTGTAGCCGATGCCGAGTTTGCGCTGGATGTAGCTGGTGGAGCATTTGCGGTCCTTGGCCACGATCGCCACGGCCTGATCGTAAAGGCTGTCGTCGGCACTGTCGCCGCCCAGACCCAGCACCATGTCGATGTCGCCCTCGCGCTCATCATCCACGCCTTCGACGACGCCCGACATGTAGACGGGCGGCCCGTAGGATTTCAGATGGCTGACAATTTCCTCGACCTCCTCATCGGACACAAACGGTCCGTGGATGCGGGTGATCTTGGCGCCGCCGGCCATGTACAGCATGTCGCCCATGCCAAGAAGTTGTTCGGCCCCCTGTTCGCCAAGGATGGTCCGGCTGTCGATCTTGGACGTGACCTGAAAGGAAATCCGCGTCGGGAAGTTCGCCTTGATCGTGCCGGTGATGACATCCACCGAGGGGCGCTGGGTCGCCATGATCAGGTGGATGCCGGAGGCGCGGGCCATCTGGGCGAGGCGCTGGATGCAGGCCTCGATCTCTTTGCCGGCGACCATCATCAGGTCGGCCATCTCGTCCACGATGACCACGATATAGGGTAGGGTGACGGGGGCGAATTCCTCGGTCTCGAACACCGGATCGCCGGTATCCTCGTCGAACCCGGTCTGGAAGGTGCGCACGAACATCTCGTTCTTGGCCAACGCCTCACGCACGCGACCATTGTAGCCTTCGATGTTGCGCACGCCCATCTTTGACATCTTGCGGTAACGCTCCTCCATCTCGCCCACGACCCATTTCAAGGCGACCACGGCCTTTTTCGGGTCGGTCACGACGGGCGACAGAAGGTGCGGAATGCCGTCATAGACACTGAGTTCCAGCATCTTGGGGTCGATCATGATCAGTCGGCATTCTTCCGGGGACAGCTTGTAGAGCAAGGACAGGATCATCGTGTTGATGGCGACAGACTTGCCCGAGCCGGTGGTGCCCGCGATCAGAAGGTGGGGCATCTTGGCCAGGTTCGCGACAATCGGGTCGCCGCCGATATCCTTGCCCAGCGCCAGGGGTAGACGCATCTGACTGTCGCCGAAATCACGGCTGGACAGGATTTCGCGCAACACCACCTTCTCGCGCCAGACGTTCGGCAATTCGATACCGATGACGGTGCGACCGGGCACGGTGGAGACGCGGGCGGACAGGGCCGACATCGACCGCGCGATATCGTCGGATAGTCCGATGACGCGGCTCGCTTTCAAGCCGGGCGCGGGTTCCAGTTCGTACATGGTGACGACAGGGCCGGGGCGGACTGAGACGATTTCACCCTTCACGCCATAGTCGTCCAGCACGCTTTCCAGCATGCGGGCGTTTTCCTGCAACGAGGCGCTGGACAGCTGCTGCTGACCGGCCGGCTCGGGCGGGGACAGCAAGGACAGTGGGGGCAGCTCGAATGTCGGGGCCGGGTCATCAAATCGCAGGCGCGGCTGCGCCTCGGCAATGGCCTGACGGGACGGCGCAGCCTTGCGGGGGGCGGTCTGCACGGTGGCACGTGCGCTGGCAGGTCCCTGGACCGACCGGAACGCCAGCGGGCCCTCGTCATCGAGGGGATCAAAGTCATCCTCGTCATCGGCGTCATAGGTTGGGGCGACTGCGGCTTCGGCCACGCTCGCGTTCCGGATGACGGGGGGCTCGCGCCGCACAAGGGACGGCGCAGCGACGACCGGGGGTTCGGCGCGCATCCGGGCGCGCACAGCATCGCCAATGCGGGCGCGAATACGTTCATCCGAGGGCAGGTGCGACAGGTCCATCTCGCGCATCGGCGGATCAACCAGTTCGGGCTGTGGCGAGATCTCCATGCTTCGGCGCAGGCGCGACAGAAAACCGCGTTTCGGCGCCTCGGGTGCAAGGTTCGGACGGTGATCGGCCCGCAAGGTGGCGGGGGCGTTCCAGGCCGCAGAAGCCTGCAGCGGTGCGGGGGCCATGTCGACCACGGCGGCCCGACGAACGGTTGCCTTGTAGGGCGCGACGTTGGCCGGGTTGATGACGTCGGGCTGCCAGTCGGCATGGCGCATCGGATCGGCTGAGCCGCGCTGCGCCATGCGTTCCTGCAGGCTGCGCGAGGCGCGCCAGGTGCCTGCGGCGCCCCGCCCGGCAAGGGAAACACCAGCGGAATAGGCCTGAACGGAACCCGCCAGCAGGAACTGCGCCAGTGCGCGCAGCTCATCGCGATCAAAGCCGGTTACATAAAGCGTCATCGCCAAAAGCGAAAAGAACGTGAGGATGCTGACAAGCTTCAGGCCAAGGCCGGTGCCGCCCGGGACCAGACCGATCATTGCGCCAAGGATCGTGTCGCCGAACAATCCACCAAGACCGAAGGAATGCGGCCAGGCGCTGCCAGGCACGAGAGTCGCCGCATAGACCGACGCCAGCGCCACGCCGATGACGGCAAACACGACGCGCGACAGGGCACGTTCGCCACCACGGTGCAGCACGAACCGCAGGCCCCAAGCCATCAGGACCAGCGGCATGAACCACGCGCTCTTGCCGATCAGGATGATCAGGGTCGATGCAACCGACGCACCGAGCCGGCCCAGCATGTTGTGCGCCGGCTCCTCCGTGGCGACCATCCAGCCTGGATCGTCCGGCGAATAGGTGAACAGCATCGCGGCGAATGCCAGCCCGACCGCGCATAATGCCAGTCCAAGCAGTTCACGGCTGCGCCGTTCCAGCATCGCCTGCGTCCCCTGATCCAGAAGGGGGTCACGCTGCCGCGTCTGATAGGTGGCCATTCTGTTGTCTTCCTTACGCATAAAGGCAGTCGCGCAGCTGGATCAGCCCCGCCTGCGTCTCGTCTTTGGGGGCGACAAGTGCCACCCTGATGAAATCTTTTCCCGGATTCTGTCCGGCCACGTCTCGCGACAGATAAGCACCCGGCAGAACACGCACGCCGGTTTCGCGCCACAGCTTCAGCGTGGCCGCCTCGCCGTCCTCGACGGGGAGCCAAAGAAAGAACCCGCCATCGGGGCGCTGGTAGGCCTGCATGTTGCGAAAGACCTGATCGGCGACACGGAATTTGTCTTGATACATCGCCCGCGAGGCGTCGACATGCGCCTCGTCGCGCCATGCGGCCTCCGAGACGCGTTGGATCGGCAGGGGCAAAGGAGACCCGGCAAAGCTGCGCAACTGGCGGATGCGGGCAATGCCGTCCCGACCGCCTGCGACAAAGCCTGACCGCAGCCCCGGCATATTGGAACGCTTGGACAGAGAGTGGAACGCAAAGACCCGCTCCGGGTCCGCGCCAACGTCCTTTGCGACGGCCAGCACACCGGTAGGGGGCGTATCGTGCCAGATCTCGGAATAGCATTCGTCGGCAAAGACGCGGAAATCGTGCTTTTCGGCAAGCGCCAGCAGCGCGGCGATGTAGTCGCGAGAGGCGACAGCACCTTGCGGGTTGGAAGGCGAGCAGATGTAGGCAATGGCAACCCGGTCCAGCACCTCCGTCGGCAAGGCGGCGTAGTCCGGCAGATATCCCGTTGACGGGCCAGCCGCGACATAGACCGGTTCCGCGCCAACCGTCAGCGCAGCGACAGCATAGACCTGATAGAACGGGTTCGGCATCAGGATCACGGGGCGCTTGCCGGTCTTGAGTTCCGGGCAAAGGGCGATGGCCGCGTTGAAAAGCCCCTCGCGCGTGCCGTTCAGGACCATCAAGCGATCCGCGTCCAGCCGGGCACCGTAACGCCGCGCGATCCAGTCCGAAATCGCCGCCAGCAGTTCCGGCGTGCCGTCATTCGGGGGGTAAAGCCCGAATTCATGGGTATGTGCGGCCAGAATGGGGGCGACAAAGTCGGGCATCGGGTGGCGGGGTTCGCCGATCGTCATGGTGATGGGTGTGCCGCCCGGCGCATGCGCATCCAAGAGCTTCCGCAAACGCGGAAACGCGTACTCCGGCAGGTTCGCAAACCGCTCAGGAAACTGCATTCATGCCTCAACTGCGGGATCGTTGCGCCCCGCTTTGACCAGACCTTAGCCA
>JANPKV010000264.1:0-14996 GCA_031426185.1 Rhodobacterales bacterium
CGAACAGGTGGCAACCCGCATTCTTGGCATGATCAAGTCCGGCAACCTGCGCACCGGCGACAAGCTTCCGACAGAAGCCCAGATGTCGATGGCCTTTGCCATTTCGCGCCCGCCCCTGCGCGAGGCGCTGAAGGCGCTGACGATCATGGGCGTCCTCGAAAGTCGTCAGGGCGGGCGTTACACGATCACCGACCTGTCCCCGTCACGGCTGGTGGCCCCGTTCAACGTGATGCTCAGCGTCGCCAACTATGAGGTGGCCGAGCATTTCGAATGTCGCAGCCTGGTCGATATCGAGGTGATCCGGTTATGCACCGCGCGCGCCACACCCGAGGCCCGGCAGCGCATCCTGAAACTTGCCGTGGACGGGCGGGCCTTTCACGACGACCCCGTCGCGTTCCGCCTGCTGGATTACGAATTTCACCAGGCGCTGAACGACGGCAGCCGGAACAGCATGCTCAGCACTCTGGCGCAGGGGCTGTATGACGTGGGCCTGGACGTGCGCCGGGTGGCCAGCGCCGTGCCGGGCGTGATCGAGACCAGCGTCCGCCAGCATATCGAGATTGCCGAGGCGATCGTCGCCAGCAATGAGCCGGCCGCAGTCGCCGCCATGCTCCGCCATCTGGAGCATGTGCGCGATTCGACCATCCAGTCCATGGCGGACATGACCTGAGGATTTGCACGATGCCAGACCAGATCGCCTTCCGCATGACCCTGCATCCCGGACAGGCCGCCGAATACGAAAAGCGTCATGACGAGATCTACCCTGAACTGGTCAGCGCGCTGAAGAATGCAGGCGTGTCCGACTATTCGATCTGGCTTGACCCCGAGGACGGCCACCTGTTCGGCATCCTGACGCGGTCCGACGACCACACGCTGGATGCCCTGCCGCAGACCGAGATCGTCAAGAAGTGGTGGGCCTTCATGTGCACCATCATGGACAGCCACCCGGACAATTCGCCCGTCCAGATCCCGTTGCGCCGTGTGTTTTACCTGCCATGAACACCGCCTTCCGCATCAAGGACGTCAGGGTCCATACACTCGCTCCCGCATCTGATGCAGGAACCTATTTCCGCCCCGGTGCGGCCGAGCACTGGCTGGTCGACAGCCTGATTTCCAACCCGATGTCGGGATACGCGAAATACCGCGACAGACGGTCGTCCTGGGGCATCGGCGTCATCGGCGCACTGGTGGTCGAGATTGAGACCGAGGACGGCACGGTGGGCGTGGCGACCGGCTCTGGCGGAGCACCCGCCGCCTGGCTGATCCGCCACCACTTTGCCCGGTTCCTGGTGGGCGAGGATGCGCGCAACATCAACCGCATCTGGGACCAGCTATACCGGGCCTCGCTGCCCTATGGGCGCAAGGGTCTGGCGATCATGGCAATCTCAGCGGTGGACCTCGCGCTGTGGGACACGGTCGGCAAGGTGCGCCGCGAGCCGGTGTACAACCTGATCGGCGGGCTGTCGCGCGACGAGATCACGTTCTACTGCACCGGCCCCGATGCGCTCGCGATAAAGAAGATGGGCTTTTGGGGTGCCAAGGTGCCCCTGCCCCACAGCCATTTCGATGGCGAGGACGGCATGGCGCGGAACCTTGCCTTCCTGGCGCAGCACCGCGCCGCCGTCGGGCCGGATTTCCCGCTGATGGTGGACTGCTACATGTCCTTGACCGTCAACTATGCCATTCGCCTCGCCGAAGCGGCCAAGCCGCTGAAGATCCATTGGTGGGAAGAGGTGCTGTCGCCCGAAGACAACGACGGCTACCGCGAGATCAAGCGCGCGCACCCCGCGCTGATGTGGACCACGGCCGAGCATGAATACACCCGCTACGGCTTTCGCCAGCTGATCGCCGAACGGACCATCGACATCCTGCAGCCCGATGTCATGTGGGTCGGCGGCCTGACCGAAACCCTGCGCATCGCGGCCCACGCGGCGGCCTATGACACGCCTGTCGTCCCGCACGGCTCCGGTCCCTATTCTTACCACTTCATCGCCAGCCAAACCGGCCCCGCCTTTTGCGAATATGTGGCGGCAAGCCCCGATGGCCGGTCGATCCAGCCCGTTTTCGGCGATCTGTTCGTCGGCGAGCCCATGCCCGTGAACGGGCGGCTCAAGCTGTCCGACGCGCCGGGCTTTGGCATGGAGATCCGCGACCGCGCGATGCTGGTCGAGGTCACGTAGCGGCGAAGCGTCCCCCAGGCCGCCGGACTGCTGGCGATCTCGGTCGAACTGTCACGCCAGTTTCGTAACGATCTGGAACAGCTTCAGGCGGGCATGAGCCTGAATGACGCACTTGATCGCTGCGCCCGCAACGATCATGACGAAGGCCACGACTGGCCGAGGGTACGCAACCCATGTTGACTCCAGCTACCGCCTCAAGGACGCCCGCATGACGCCCACCTTATCCGACCTGACACGCACCTTCGGCGGCATCGGTTGCCTGTCGTTTGGCGGGCCCGCCGCACAGATCGCGCTGATGCACCGGACGCTGGTGGACGAAAAACGCTGGGTGGACGAGGCGGACTATCTGCGCGCGCTGTCGTTTTGCATGCTGCTGCCGGGTCCCGAGGCGATGCAGCTGGCAACCTGGATCGGCTGGCGCCTGCATGGGGTGCGTGGCGGGCTGATTGCGGGCGGCCTGTTCGTGCTGCCGGGGGCGCTCGTCGTGCTGGTGCTGTCGATGATCTATGCGGCCTATGGCAGCCTGCCCCTGGTGGCCGCGCTCTTTGCCGGCGTGCAGGCCGCCGTCGTGGCCATCGTGATCGAGGCGCTGATCAAGGTTTCAAAGCGCGCGCTGAAGACCAGAACGGCCTATGTCATCGCCGGTCTGGCTTTTGCCGCCTTGTTCTTTTTCAACGTGCCCTTCCCGATCGTGATCGTCGCGGCAGCCCTTTACGGCTATTTTGCAACCTCGGTCCCTTCCCTGCCCCTGGCGGCTCCTTCCTCGTCGGAGCACGGCATCGGGAAGGCGCTACGCAGTGCCGCGCTTTGGACGGCGATCTGGCTGGTGCCGCTGGGACTGCTCATCCTTTCCGGCCACACCCTTCTGGCCGAGATCGGCGTCTACTTTGCCAAGCTGGCGGTGCTGACTTTCGGTGGGGCCTATGCCGTGCTGGCCTGGATGGCGCAGGAGGTGGTGAACGACAAGGGCTGGCTCACGCTGGCGCAGATGATGGACGGGCTGGGCCTGGCAGAGACGACGCCCGGGCCGTTGATTCTCGTGACCGAGTTTGTCGGCTACATGGCTGCACACCGCGAAGGCGGGGCGATGTTGGGGTTTGCGGCGGCTTTGGTGACGCTGTGGGTGACCTTCATCCCGTCTTTCGGGTTCATCTTTACCGGTGCGCCCTACATTGCGCGCCTGACCACGATGCCGCGCCTCAGCGGGGCGCTGGCCGCCATCACCGCAGCCGTGGTCGGGGTCATCGCCAACCTGTCCTTGTGGTTGGCGCTGCATGTCCTCTTTGACCAGATCGGAACGGCCAGTGCGGGTCCCGCGCGATGGCTGGTGCCCGACCCGGGCAGCCTTGACGTGACCGCCATGGTCATCGGCCTTGTCGCCGCAGTGCTGTTGCTGATCCGGCACTGGAACATTCTGATCGTGCTGGGGCTGTCGGCGCTGGCCTCGGTCGCTGCGACCGCGGTCCTGCCGTGATCTTCGCTGCATATGCGCGCATCCCCCTTCCCTTCGAAAAGGAATGCCTTATGCTGCCTTGCAACATACAAAGGGTGACGCATGGCGCGTTCCATCGACTACGGCAATCTGATGTACAACGCGTTGCGCGGTCTGATCCAGACCGTGCTTGAAGGCGTGGCCAAGGACGGCCTTCCGGGCGCGCACCACTTCTTTGTCACCTTCGATACCACCCACCCATCGGTCGAAATGGCCGACTGGCTGCGGTCGCGCTACCCTGCGGAAATGACCGTGGTCATCCAGAACTGGTTTGAAAACCTGATCGTCGACGATGCCGGATTTTCGATCACCCTGAACTTTGGCAACTCGCCGGAAACGCTGCATGTGCCCTTTGATGCAGTGCGCACATTTGTCGACCCGTCGGTTGAGTTCGGCTTGCGTTTTGAATCACAAGGCGAAGATCCCGATGACGGCGAAGACGACGACATCGACATAGAAGCGCCCGAAGAAGAGCCCCCCAAACGGGATGCCGAAATTTTCACTTTGGATCGTTTTCGCAAATAGCAGTTGCACAAGGCGGTCAGGATGGCCTCCGTGACACCTCCACCCCAGCGAGGAAACATGCCGTCCGACCTCGCCTTGTTTGTGGGACAGATCCTGCGATCCCCCAAGACCATTTCGGCAATGGCCCCGTCCTCGCGCAGCCTTGCACGCGCAATCACCGCCGAGATCGGCCCTGCGACCGGCCCGGTGGCGGAATTTGGCCCCGGCACGGGCGTCTTTACCCGCATGATTCTGGAACGTGGCGTGGCGCCAAGGGACCTGACCCTGTTCGAGGTCAACCCGACCTTTGCCGCCACCCTGCGCCAGCGGTTTCCGGGCGTCCGCGTCATCAATGGCGGGGCCGAGGATATCGGGCGGCATTGCGACGCGGTCGGTGCCGTCGTGTCCGGCCTGCCGCTATTGTCGTTCCCCGATGTTTTGATCAGCGCGATCCTGCAAGGCGCGTTCAGCGTCCTCAGCCCTGGTGCCGCAATGTTTCAGTTCACCTACGGCCCCCGCTCGCCCGTCCCTGATGCCATCGGTGCGCAACTGGGGCTGGTGACGGCCCCGGCCAGCCGCCGCGTCTGGCTCAACTGGCCACCGGCGCGGGTGTACCGGCTGACGCGTGCAGCGGACCGCCAACGGATTGATTTCACCGAACCGGGGCAGTAGACCCGCCGCGACATCTGCATGGAGGCCCCGATGACCGCAACCCGGACCGAAACGGACAGCTTTGGCCCGCTGGAGGTGCCCGCCGACAAGTATTGGGGTGCCCAGACACAGCGGTCGATCATCAACTTCCCCATCGGCTGGGAAAAGCAGCCCGTCGCGATCATCCGCGCACTTGGCGTGATCAAGAAGGCCTGCGCGCTGGTCAACATCGCCCAAGGCGACATCGACGAGACCCTTGGCACCACGATCGCGGCAGCGGCGCAGGAGGTGATCGACGGCAAGTTCGACGACAACTTCCCGCTGGTGGTCTGGCAGACCGGGTCCGGGACGCAATCGAACATGAACGCGAACGAGGTCATCTCCAACCGCGCGATCGAAATGCTCGGGGGCGTCAAAGGGTCAAAGAAACCCGTGCATCCGAACGACCATGTGAACATGGGGCAGTCGTCGAACGACACGTTTCCCACCGCAATGCATGTGGCGATCGGCATGATGGCACGCGACGTGCTGCTGCCGGGACTGAAGAAACTGCACGAAGCCCTTGTCGACAAATCCATCGAGTTCAAGGACATCATCAAGATCGGCCGCACCCATACGCAGGATGCCACCCCACTGACGTTGGGGCAGGAATTCAGCGGCTACGCCCATCAGGTCAGCCAGGGCATCCTGCGCATCCACAAGATCCTGCCGGAAATCTATGAACTGGCCCAAGGCGGCACCGCCGTCGGCACCGGGCTCAATACGCGCGTCGGTTGGGACAAGCGCGTCGCCCACCAGATTGCCGACATCACTGGCCTGCCCTTTGTCACCGCCCCGAACAAGTTCGAAGCATTGGCGGCGCATGATGCCATGGTGATGTTTTCGGGCGCGCTGAAAACCGTCGCCGTCAGTCTGTTCAAGATCGCCAATGACCTGCGGCTTTTGGGGTCAGGTCCGCGTTCCGGCCTTGGCGAATTGATCCTGCCCGAGAATGAGCCTGGCAGCTCCATCATGCCGGGCAAGGTCAACCCGACCCAGGCCGAGGCGCTGACCATGGTCTGCGTGCAGGTCATGGGCAATGATGCCGCAGTCGGATTCGCAGGCTCGCAGGGGCATTTCGAACTGAACGTCTATAACCCGGTGATGTCGTATAACGTGCTGCAATCCATGCAGCTTTTGGGGGATGCTGCGGGGTCCTTCACCGACAACATGGTCGTCGGCACCCAAGCGAACCTGCCCCGCATCGACCAGTTGATGAAGGAATCGCTGATGCTGGTCACAGCCCTTGCCCCCACGATCGGCTATGACGCCGCCACCAAGGTCGCCAAGACCGCGCACAAGAACGGCACCACCCTGCGCCAAGAGGCGATTGCGCTGGGCTATGTCGATGGCGAGACCTTTGACCGCGTCGTGCGGCCCGAGGACATGATCGGACCAAAAGGCTGATGGGCGAGGTCGTCAACCTGCGCGCGGCGCGCAAGGCGGCGGAGCGTCAGGCTGCGCGCGCCCATGCAACCGAAAACGCCGCCAGGCACGGCCGCAGCAAGGCGCTGAAGGCGCTGGAGGCCGCGCAGTCGGAAAAGGCGGCCCGCGATCTGGATGGGGCAAAGCGGGACACGGGACTGCCGCCGGAGTGACCACGGGCAAGCGGTGCAACATGGCCGGCGGTTGGTCACCTGTGCAGGGTCAGGCCATCTTTGCGCTTGGCGACATGTCTGGTCCGAGAGACGTTGAAAAATTCCGGGACATGGATTTTCCTGGACCGGCGATGGCGTTAAGGCAGAATTCATGACCGCCCGCCCGATCAAACACTCGCTCACGCTGTCCGGCCACCGCACATCCGTGTCGCTGGAGGAAACCTTCTGGCAGGCCTTCCGCGAGATCGCCGCCACGCGCGGCATGCCGATCAATGCATTGGCAGCCGAGATCGATGCGAACCGGCCCAGCGATGCAGGCCTTGCCTCGGCGATCCGGGTCTATGTTCTGGAAACCTTGCGGCGGGCTAGCCCAACTGATCCTTGACGCGCGGACCGACAGCCGCGAAATCCATCTGGCCGGCATATTTGCCTTTGAGGATTGCGATGACATTGCCCATGTCGCGGATGGAAGTGGCCCCCACCTCGGCCACGGCGGCGGCAATCGCGGCATCGACTTCATGCGCATCCATCTGGCGCGGCAGGAACTCCTCGATCACGGTGACTTCGTCCAGTTCCTTTTGTGCCAGTTCCAGACGGCCCCCCTCTTCGTAGGCGCGGGCGGATTCGTGGCGCTGCTTCACCATCTTGCCCATCAGCGCCAGAATGTCGGTTTGGCCGATTTCCTCCGGCCCGCCATCGCCGCGACTGGCGATGTCGCGGTCCTTGATGGCGGCATTGATCAGCCGCAAGGTCGACAGTCGCGCAGCTTGTTGCGCCTTCATCGCCTCTTTCAGGGCGGTTTGCAGTCGCAGACGCAATGACATCGGATCGGTTCCCCCTGGATTGCCCGGTCGCGTAACATACAAGGAAGCGCGCACCGAGGCAACTGGGCCAGGAAACCGCAACCACCTGATATGTCTATGTTTTCCTTTTACATCATAGCCTTGACCATCGCCGTCCGCGCGCTTAGGTTCCGCCAACCCTTCCCACCTTGAGGAGTCGCCCATGGCCAGCCCCACCGCCCCGGCAGTGAAGCCGACCGCCTGCCTTGCGCTGTCGGACGGGACGGTGTTCTACGGCAAGGGATTTGGCGCTGCGGGCGAGACGGTGGCCGAGCTTGTCTTCAACACCGCGATGACCGGATATCAGGAAATCATGACAGACCCGTCTTATGCGGGTCAGGTCGTGACATTCACGTTTCCCCATGTCGGCAATGTCGGCACCACGCCCGAAGATGACGAGACGGGAACCCCCGCCGCCGCCGGGATGGTTGTCAAATGGGACCCGACCGAACCGTCGAACTGGCGTGCAACGGGGCAGCTCACCGACTGGCTGACAAAGATCGGCCGCATCGGCATCGGCGGCATCGACACCCGCCGCCTGACCCGCGCCATCCGCCAGCAGGGCGCGCCCCATGTGGCCTTGGCGCATGATCCCGAGGGCCGCTTTGACATCGGTGCGCTGGTCGCAAAAGCCCGTGCCTGGAAGGGGTTGGTCGGGCTCGACCTTGCCAAAGACGTGACTTGCGCCCAATCCTATCGCTGGAACGAACAGCGTTGGGCCTGGCCCGAGGGATACACCGAGCGTCAGGGCCCTGGCCTGCGCGTGGTCGCCATCGACTACGGTGCCAAGCGCAACATCCTGCGCTGCCTTGCCTCGGCCGGCTGCGAGGTGACGGTCCTGCCCGCCTCGGCCACGGCCGAAGACGTGCTGGCGCTGAACCCCGAGGGCGTGTTCCTGTCCAACGGCCCCGGCGATCCGGCAGCGACCGGCACCTATGCCGTGCCGATGATCAAGGGGGTTCTAGCGCGCGACCTGCCGTTGTTCGGCATCTGCCTTGGCCACCAGATGCTGGCGCTGGCCTTGGGGGCAACGACGGTCAAGATGAACCACGGCCACCACGGCGCGAACCATCCGGTGAAGGACCTCACCACCGGCAAGGTGGAGATCACATCGATGAACCACGGCTTCACGGTGGACAGCCAGACCCTGCCAAGGGGCGTGTCGGAAACCCACGTGTCCCTCTTCGACGGGTCGAACTGCGGCATTGCGGTGGATGGCAAGCCGATTTTCTCCGTGCAGTACCACCCCGAGGCCAGCCCCGGCCCGCAAGACAGCTATTACCTCTTTGAACGTTTTGCCGCCGCCATGCACGCCCGTCGCGCTGCCTGAGATCACCGGCCCGGGCCTGCCCGCCAGCGGCCCCGGTCGCCGGACTCAGTGCGTCGCGTTAACCGGGCATTAACCACGCATTAACACCTGTCCGCGCAGGTTCAGACGCATGGACAGTCTTGCTTCAGCCCGCCAGAGGTTGCGCCCGCAAACGGCCGTGACAGCCGACGATGCGCAGGTGTTGGGCACGGTTTTGCGCCTTGTGTCGCCGCCGCTGCCGGAACCCCCGCCAGAGCCACTGGCCGCCCGGCTTTTGCGCGACGGTCTGGTGGCGCCGGACGATATCGTGCAGGCGCTGGCGCGACAGGCCGACGGGCAAACCTGTCTGACCGATATCCTGCGCAGCCGCGATCTCTTGCCCCAGGCGCAGCTGTTGGAAGCCACGGCCAAGGAACATGACGCGCAGGTCGTCAATCCGCTGCGACGCCTGCCCGACAGCCGTCTGGTGGACCAGCTCGGTGCCGGCTTTTGCCTGCGTGAACACCTGTTGCCTTGGCAAAAGGTCGGCCAGGCAATCGTCGTCATCACCGCGCGCCCCGCAGAATTCGAACGCCATCGCCCCCGGCTTGAGGCCACCTTCGGCCCGGTCACCATGGCGCTGGCATCGACCGAAGACATTCAGCATGTCCTGATGGCCCAACATGGCAAAGCCCTCGCGCATGCGGCCGAGACCCGCGTTCCCGGCGCCGAAAGCTGCCGGGTGCTGACCTCGCCCCTGACCAACCACCGCGCAAGTCTGCTGGCGATCACGGCCATCCTTGCGGTCTGGATGGCGCCGGTCATGGTCGGACTTGCCGCCACGTTTGTCGCGGTGGCCACGCTGGTCTTGTTGAACGCGCTGAAGCTTGCGGCAGCATTCGCGACATTGCGCACGCCGCCGCGCGCCGAGCCGCCGCTAGACGCGGAGGCACTGCCGGTCATCTCGGTCATTGTCGCGATGTATGAAGAAGCCGACATCGCCCCCCGGCTTGTGCGCCGGTTGTCGCGTCTGGATTACCCGCGCGAAAAGCTTGAGATCCTTCTGGCGGTCGAGGCTGCCGATACGGTCACGCGCCAGGCACTTGCTGCCGCCGATCTGCCGGTCTGGATGCGCGTCATCGTCGTGCCCGAAGGCGAGGTCACCACCAAGCCCCGCGCGTTGAACGTGGCCCTGGAGCATTGTCGTGGCACCGTGGTCGGCGTCTATGATGCCGAAGATGCGCCCGCCGCCGACCAGTTGCGCAAGGTGGCGGCCCGGTTTGCCGCGCGCGACGACAGCGTCGCCTGCCTGCAGGGCAAGCTTGATTTCTACAACCCGACCACCAACTGGCTGTCGCGCTGTTTCACTATCGAATACGCGGTCTGGTTTCGACTGATCCTGCCGGGACTGGCGCGGCTGGGTCTGGTGATCCCGCTGGGCGGCACCACCTTGTTCTTTCGCCGCTCGGCCTTGGACCGCCTGGGCGGCTGGGATGCCCATAACGTGACGGAGGACGCGGACCTCGGTCTGCGGCTGGCCCGTTACGGCATGACGACCGAAATCATCGACACCGTGACCGAAGAAGAGGCGAACTGCCGCACCGTTCCCTGGATCAAGCAGCGGTCGCGATGGATCAAGGGCTACATCATGACCTGGGCGGTGCATCACCGCGACCCGATCCTGCTTTGGCGGCAACTGGGGTCATGGCGGTTCATCGGGGTGCAGCTGTTGTTTCTGGGAACCCTGGCACAGGTCCTGCTTGCGCCACTTTTGTGGTCCTTCTGGCTGGTGCCGCTTGGCCTGCCGCATCCGGTTGCCGACGCCATGCCAAGGGGCCTGTGGGTCAGCATGTTCGCGATCTTCATGATCTCCGAGGCATTTGGCATCGTGCTGGGCATTGTCGCACTTGGCCGCACCGGGCACCGCATCACCAGGTTGTGGGTGCCGACCCTGCACTTTTATCACCCGCTTGCCGCCATCGCCTCTTACAAGGCCGCATGGGAAGCGGTGGTGCGGCCGTTCTTCTGGGACAAGACCAAGCATGGCCTGCACGACGGCGGGCAATGACGCCGGACAGGCGTCAGCCCGATTTCAACTCGCCCGCCTCCAGCCGCAGCCGCGTCTCGAACGCGCGCGAGATATGGGTGCGCAGCGCCTGATAGGCCGCCTCGCCGTCGCGCGCCTCGATGGCCGCGACGATCCGCGCGTGTTCGTCCATCGCGACCTCGGCCCGCCCTTCGGCCGCAAGCGAGGTATTGGCCATCAGGGCCATGGAGCGGTGCACAAGGTCCAGCTGCTGCACCAGAAACCGGTTGTGGCTGGCCAGATGGATCTGCTTGTGGAACCGCTTGTTGGCGCGCGACAAGGCGCGTGGATCGCCACCAAGCAGCCTGGCGTCCTCCACCAGCATGGCGCGCAACACATGGCATTCCTCGTCCGTGGCGTGGCGGGCGGCAAGCCGCGCCGCAAGCCCCTCCAGCTCTGAGCGCACGACGTAAAGTTCGGCCAGCTGGTTGTGGTCAAGGCTGGCCACGATCAGACTGCGCCCGTCGCGCGACAGCATGCCTTGCGTTTCCAGCCGCTGCAGCGCCTCTCGTACCGGGGTGCGGCTGACGCCAAGGCGTTCGGCAAGCTCGGATTCGACAAGCCGGGCACCCGGCAGATAGACCCCGGCCTCGATCGCCTCGAGCATCAGGGTATAGGCGTCTTTTTGCACGGTAATGATGTCCTTGCGCGGCCACGGGTTCGCGCGACCCTAGCGACGCGGCCTGCGGCATTCAATCTTTCCCGGATGGTGCGCATGGTCGCGGTCCCGCGCCAGCATGCAAGGCGTCTGGTCCGGCTACCACCCCCATGACAGTGCCGATCACGGGGCCCCCTGGTCCTCATGCCCCACTTTCTCTTGTGGCCCCTTTTCCGGCAAGCTACCGTCCCCGCCATGACAGACCTGCCAAAACCTGCACCGCTTGCCGATTTCGCCCATGTGCGGACCTGGGTGTTTGACCTCGACAACACGCTTTACCCGCCGCGGATGCGTCTTTTCGACCAGATCGAAGTCAAGATGACCGACTGGGTGATGCGCTCTCTGGGCTTGGGCCGGACCGAGGCTGACCGTCTGCGTGCCAGCTACTGGCGGCTTTACGGCACCACCCTGGCCGGGCTGATGGCCGAACACAGGATCGACCCTTGGGCGTTTCTGACCCATGTCCATGACCTTGATTTCTCGATCGTCGAACCTGACCCGGCGCTGCGCAGCGCCATTGCAGCCCTGCCGGGCCGTCGGATCGTATATACCAATGCCGATACCATCTATGCCGCGCGTGTTCTTGAGGCGCGAGGGTTGAGCGGCCTCTTTGATGCCGTCTACGGCGTCGAACACGCCGACTTCAAGCCCAAGCCGGAGCGCGCAGCCTTTGAGACGGTGTTCGGCCTCGACGGTCTTGACCCCGCGATCTCCGCCATGTTCGAGGACGATCCGCGCAACCTTGCGGTGCCTCACGCGATGGGGATGCAGACCGTGCTTGTCGCTTCCGACCCCGTCCAGGCGCGCCACATCCGGCACAACACCGACGATCTGGCCAGTTTTCTGGACCGCGCCATCGGCAATCCTGCGGCAGCCTGACCCATCGCAAACCTTTCGCACCCGCCTAGATGCAGCCCATGGACGATATGACACCGGACATCTTGATTTCAGGCGGCGGCGTGGCGGGTCTCACAGCCGCCTGCGCCTTTGGCACGGCAGGGTTCTCGGTGCTGTGCGTGGACCCCGCCCCGCCTGTTACCGATGCCGACAGTGACGGCGCGGATCTGCGCACGACGGCGTTTCTGCAACCCGCGATTGCCGTGCTGACGGCGGCAGGCCTGTGGGACCGTCTGGCGCCGCATGCCGCTGCCTTGCAGGTGATGCGCATCGTCGATGCCCAGCCCGGTGCCGCAGGCCCTCACCGCGTCAAGGATTTCGACGCCGCCGAGATCTCGGATCTGCCGTTCGGCTGGAACCTGCCCAACTGGCTTTTGCGCCGCGAGATGGTAGCGCGGCTTGAGGAACTGCCAGACGTGCACTTTCGCACCGGAATTGCCACGACCGGCCTTTTCACGCGCGAAGGCGAGGCGCGGGTGACGCTGTCGGATGGCTCACGCGTGAAGACCCAGTTGGTGATCGCCGCCGACGGTCGCGGATCGTTCCTGCGCGAGGCCGCCGGGATCGGCGTCAAGACCACCCGCTATGGCCAAAAGGCGTTGTCCTTTGCCGTCAGCCATCCGGTCCCGCATGACAACATCTCCATCGAGGTGCATCAAAGCGGCGGCCCGTTCACGCTGGTCCCCCTGCCCGGCCGCAATGGCGCGCCCGCCTCCGCGGTGGTCTGGATGGAGGCAGCCGCGGAGGCCGACCGGCTGGCTGCCCTGCCAGTGGCAGAGTTCGACGACGCCATGACCGCCCGCTCTGCCGGGGTACTCGGGACCTTGCACCTCATCACCCGCAGAACTGCCTGGCCGATCATCAGCCAGATCGCCGATCGCATGGCGGGTGAGCGTCTGGCCCTGATTGCCGAAGCCGCCCATGTCATGCCCCCCATCGGCGCGCAGGGACTGAACATGAGTCTGGCCGACATCGCGGCACTGCTGGATCTGGCCAAGGCGCGTCGCGAGGGTCTGGGGGATGCCACCATGCTGGACGCCTATCACCGGGCGCGTCACATGGACGTGGCGCTGCGGGTGCGGGGCGTGGACATGCTCAACCGCGCGTCGATGGCGGGCGCGCCGGGTCTGCGCCGGTTGCGGGCCGGGGCGCTGGATGCGCTTTATGCGCTGGGCCCCGTCAGAAAGACGCTGATGCGGACCGGTCTGGGGCTGTAATCACGGCGTGAACCCTGCCCTGCAACCGCCTCGGGCAGGGTTCACCCCGTTGTTACAGGACCGCCTCGACCGCGCGTTCCAGCCGCGCCACCGTGCCGGGCACATCCTTCAGTTTGTCCAACCCGAACAGCCCGATGCGGAAGGTCTTGAACTCGGCGCCCTCTCCGACCTGCAACGGCACGCCTGCCGCGATCTGCAAGCCCTGAGCGCGGAACTTCGCACCGTTCTGTACATCGCCATCAGCGGTATAGCTGACCACGACCCCCGGTGCCTGAAATCCCTCTGCCGCAACCGAAGGCACGCCCTTGGCCGCCAGCAGCTCGCGCACGGCACAGCCAAGCTTCCATTGCGCGGCCTTGGCGACATCGAACCCCATTGCCTTTGTCTCCAGCATCGCATCGCGAAAGCCGACGATGGCATCCGTGGGCATGGTCGCATGATAGGCATGCCCGCCGCCTTCATAGGCCGCCATGATCGCGCGCCACTTTTTCAGATCGACCGCAAAGGAATTGCTGGTGGTTTCCGCCAGCCGCGCCTCGGCGCGGGGGCTCATCACGACCACGCCTGTGGATGGCGAGGCCGACCAGCCCTTTTGCGGGGCGGAAATCATCACATCGACCCCGGTTGCCTCCATGTCCACCCAGATGCATCCCGACGCGATGCAATCGAGCACCATCAGCGCGCCGACCTCATGGGCTGCCTCCGCCATGCGGGCGATGTAGTCGTCGGGCAGGATGATCCCGGCGCTGGTCTCGACATGTGGGGCGAACACCGCCTGGGGGCGTGCCTCGCGGATCTTGGCGACCACTTCGTCGATTGGGGGCGGCGCATAGGGGGCTTGCGGGTGATTGCCCGCCTGGCGCGCCATCACGACCGTGGTCTCGGCAGCAAAGCCGCCCGCCTCGAAAATCTGGCTCCAGCGATAGGAAAACCATCCGTTTCGGACAATCAGCACCGACCCCTGACCGAATTGCCGCGCCACCGCCTCCATCGCGTAAGTGCCACCCCCGGGGATCAAGGCCACAGCAGAGCCGTGGTAAACCTCGCGCAAGAGCCCCGACACGTCACGCATTACGCCCTGAAACTTGGCCGACATGTGGTTGAGGCTGCGATCGGTAAACACGACCGAGAACTCTTCCAGGCCATCGGGGTCGATATGGGCATGCAGTCCGGACATGGGCGATCTCCTATGATGTGGCGTAGACTTAGCGCATTTCGCCTTTGCGCAAATATCCAAATCCGACATCTTGACAGCGCTGGCACCGGTTGCCGTTGCATCGCCTGCCAAAATCGTTAGAACGCCCGCGATGCCCGGCGGGCAACGGCTTTGCAAAAAAAGGGAGAATACGGCGATGCGCGTCTATTACGATCGTGACTGCGATATCAACCTGATCAAGGACAAAAAGGTCGCGATCCTGGGCTATGGCTCCCAAGGCCACGCCCACGCGCTGAACCTGCGCGACAGCGGCGCCAAGAACGTCGTCGTGGCGCTGCGCCCCGGTTCGGCCAGCGCCAAGAAGTGCGAGGCCGAGGGCCTCAAGGTC
>JANPKV010000265.1:0-8963 GCA_031426185.1 Rhodobacterales bacterium
CTGTGGCGAGCCTGCGAATATCGGCGGCAGAGTGGATTTCCGTCACGCAGTACAGCGCCGACTGGCCCAGCCCCAACCCTTCGCCCGAAATGTCCTTGCCGCCAAAGATCCCGCGGGCGCGCAGCGCGTCGTTGATCTCGGCCACCGTCTTTCCGGTCTCGTCGAAGTTCACCACGAACTCCTTGAAGGTTTGTCCGAACGGCACCCGCACGCCGGGCACCTGCGCCAGCAGGCCGGCGGCATAGCGCGCCCTCGTGACGATCAGCGTGCCGACCTCGCGGAACCCCTCCGGTCCCAGAAGGCTCATGTAAACCGCGCCCGCAATCGCCCAGAGATAGGTGGAATTGCCCGTCCAGTCCTTGCCGTTCTCGCGCATGCCGTAGGAATTCTGGTGCGCGCAGGCGAGGCCAAAGCCGAACTGCCCCGGCTCTTGCGTTTCGGCAATCGACACCAGAAAGCCGTTGTATTCGCGCACATAGCGCTCCTCGTCGCGTGAGGCGATATAGCCGCCCACACCGCCGCCGCAGTGCATGTGCACGCCCAAGGGTTGTGTCGGGCCGACCACGATGTCGGCGCCATAGTCGCCCGGTGCCATCACCACGCCAAGGCTGATCGGATCCACGCCAACGATGGTTTCGGCCCCCGCCGCGCGTGTCATCGCGGCAATTTCGGCGGCCCCGGTTTCCAGCGTGCCCAGATAGGCGGGATTCTCGAAATACACCGCAGCCACGTCGGGCCCCAGTTTCGCACGCAGATCGGCCAGATCCATCCGGCCGGTGACGGGATCAGCGGCCACCAGGTCGACCGCGATGTGGCTGGCCATGTCCGCAGGCTGGCAATAGGTCCGGATCACCGACAGGCGCTCCGGGTCGCTGAAGGCGGGCACCAGAACACGCCGGCGTCCGGTGATCCGCGCCGCCATGCGGATCGCATGACCGATCGCGCAGCCCCAGGAATAGACCGGCAACTGCACCACATCGAGGTTCAACAACGCGCCAAGCTGGCTGGAAAACTCGAACCATGCCTGATTGCGCCCGTGGTCGGACTGATAGGACCCCCAGACATTCGTCGCAAACTCTGTCCGCCCCACGATTTCGTCCACCACCGCCGGGACGTGATGCTGCCAGACGCCCGCGCCAAGGAACGACAGGTTGTCCTCGCAGCTGTGGTTGCGGCGCAGCTTTGTGACCAGATCGCGCTTCAACTCCATCTCTGAATTCAGCGCGGGCGGCAGGTTCAGCGGTGTCTTGCGGTAATGGTCGGCGGGGATCTGGGCAAACACCTCGTCCACCGACCCGGCACCGATTTCGGACAGCATGGCCTTCAGCACACCGGGGGCAGAGTTTGCCATCCATGGATGGGCGCGGGTCGCGGATGTCATGGCAGGCTCCATGTTTTCTACAGGGCGTATTCTGCACAAAAGTTTACATAACGCACAGGGCTATTCAATCCGTTCCGATGCGCATCATCGTGAATCTTGCGGCCCCGGTCTGAACGCGGACAAATCCCGCCAGGTCCGCATCCAGTTCCGGATCGCCGGTATCGACCCACAGGCGCGGCGTTTCGAGGGCGGCCAGCTTGTCCTCGGTGGCAAGGACCGTCAGCCCGGCCCGGCCCGCCCGGCGGATCAGGTCGGGACCGATCTGCTGGTTGCCGCGTCCCAAAAGGAACCCCTGCCGGCCCGTCACCCCCAGTATCAGCCGCACCGGCAGGTCTTTCGCCAATGCCGACAACTCGGCCGCCGTCGCCTCGCGCGCGACGCGCCGCTTGCCCAGCACGGCATCCACCCCCAGGAGCGACGGCGCCAGCCCCAGCGCCCGCGACACCGCCCCCGCACTGGTACCGGGGCCGATGACATGCAGCACGCCCTCGGGCATCGCCGCCGCCACCTCGGCCGCCGCCGCCGCCAGTCCTGCGGCACTGTCCCGGCGCGGCCCGCCCTTGGCGGCCTGCATCAGGCCCCGCGCGATCGGCACGCGGGCATGGGCATAAAGCCGAGGTGCGATGTGGCCCGCGCGCAGGGCCACCTCGTCGATGTCCATCACCTCGGCGTCATCGGTCCATCGCACGCGGTCCGGGTTGCCCACCAGATCCACCAAGAGATGCCCCGCACATTCTGCAGATACCGCGAACACGCCGGAATGCATCTTGACCCCGCAGGGTATGCCGAGGAGTCCCGTCCCCGGGGGCAGGCAGCCCGCAACATCGCGCGCCGTCCCGTCCCCCCCGGCAAACACCACCAGGTCCACCGGCCCCATCGCGGCCAGCACCGCTTTGGTATCGCGCGCCGTGCCGGTCAAAGGGCCGATGTCGACCGCCGCGACAGCCAGTCCTGCGGCCCAGTCCGCCCCCAGCACGCCAGGGCCCGCCGCAATCGCCATGCCCGGATGCGCCCTTGCCAGAACAGCCAATGCGCGCGCGGCGCGTGGCCCGGCCTGCGGCACCGCCCCCCGAAGCAGCGCCTGTGCGACGGTATCGGGACCATCCGTGCCCTTCAGGCCCGTTGCCCCGCCCAGACCCGCCACCGGATTGACGACCAGTCCTATCCGCACCGCTTCATCCTTCCTTTCGCGCCCGTATGAACATGATCGGCGCGCGCAGACCGCCGGTCAATGCCCCGGCAAAGTTCCACCGCGTCACGTCAGATCAGGGCGTTCGCATGTCCTGCACGCCTAGTCGGCCTCGGAGGACCAGGGAAAGTTGATATAGTTTGCACGCGTCTCGAAGCAGACGTTTCCATACATCCTCAGGTAAGACGCGCGGCGTTCGGGGTCGGCATAGACCGCAGCCGGATCGGCAAAGTCGGCCTTGTAGGCGTCAAGGTTCGCCGCACTCAGCGCACGCGGCAGGATGTCGATGGCTTGCGGGATCTGCTTTCCCTCCAGCCAGTCGGCGGCGTGTTGGCCCATGGCATACCCGAAGACCGACGAATTGAGGCTGATGCTGACCTTGTAGGGGCCGCCTTTTCGTATCTCGGCGACGGCCTCCGGCTCTCCGTCGATGCCGCCGAGGAACTGATCCGGCCGATCCTTTCCCGCTTCTCGCAGCGCGGCAAGCGCGCCGAGGACCACCCCGTCAGCCCCAAGCACCACATCGACATTCGGATGCGCCAACAAGATCGTCCGCATCGTCGCAAGGCCGCCCTCCTTGCTGACCGGGCTGGGCGAGATGTCGGCCACGATCCGTACCCCAGGCATGTCTGCGAATGTATCGCGGATCGCAGCAAAGCGGGGGGTCAGGAACTGAATGCTGTCTTGCGTCAACAAGACAACATCAGCCTCGCCGCCCAGCTCGTTCTGAATGTAGGCGGCGGCGGCGTCGGCAAGTTCTTTTCCGGTCAGATACTGGGGCGCATTCAGCAGCGACGTCGCCGGCGGTGCCACCACGGTGCCGACATAGCTGCCAGACCAGATCAGCGCCTGCAGGCTTTCGGTCAGCGACCCAGGGTCCACCGGAGAGACGACGACGCCCGCAGGCTTTTCCAGATTCAGCGCCTGCAACTGGGCGACCATCCGGGCCGGGTCGTTTTCAGCCAGAAGGGCCTTGAACTCAAGGCCACGGTCGGCGGCTGCCATGGAAAGCCCGCGTTCGATTCCCAGCACGAATTCACGCGTGTTGTCTTTGGCAAAAGCCAGCATCGGGCTGAGGTCCGCGGGCGGAGTGCAACCGGGCAGATCAGGGTCAAACGGCGCAAGCACCACGGGAACGGTGATCCCTTGCGGCTTTTCCTGCCCGAGGCTCGCGCTTGCCGCGAAACCAATCATGCCAGCGGTTGCAAGAACCCTGCCGACGCGATCGACCGACCATACCCCGTTGCCTGCCATGCTTGGTTCCCCCGCGTACAAAGCTTGTCTCATCGAAACCTTGCAAACCTGACTTGCGCTGCTGTTCCGGGCCGGCGGTCCCTGTATTCCAGCTCTGCCGTCATGTTTGATGCCATGGCCGTGACGATCCGGGTGCCAAGTCCGGTGCCCTTCACTGCGCCGCTGCGGCCCACGCCGTCGTCTTCGACCACCAGTTCGGCCCGCGTATCATCAAGCGCGCGCAAGGTCACCCGAACTTCGCCCGTCTGCCCCGGATAGGCATATTTGAACGCGTTCGAGACAAGTTCGGTCACGATGATGCCAAGGTTGATGGCGTGGTCGGTCCCAAGGCTGAGCGGCACAAGGTCTGCCTTCAGAAACGCGCCGTGTCCCTGGGCTTGCATGGTGTCTGTCAGATGGGTCAACAGGCCGTCCAGATATTCTCCCAGATCGACCTGGCGAACGTCGCCGGTGCTGTAAAGCCGCTTGTGCACCGAAGCGATTGCAAAAATCCGGGCCTTGGTTTCGGCCAGCGCGTCCTTCGCCGCCTGATCCACCAAGAGGTTGGATTGCAGGGTCACCAGCGACGATACCAGCGACAGGCTGTTGGCGACCCGATGGTTGACCTCGGCCAGCAACAACTCGGCGCGTTCCCTTGCCAGGATGACCTGTGCCTGGGCGGCTTCTTTTTCGGCGATCAACTTCGCCTTGCCCACCGCCTGCAACAACGCCGATCCCAGGAGCGTGACGAAATCATCGCCGACTGTCTTGGCGACAAAGTCGCTCGCTCCCGCCTTCATCGCGGCCACGCCGAGGTTGGCCTCGGTGGAACCGGTGACATAGACGACCGGCGGATGGTTGCCGACCGCGACAAGCCGGGCAAGGTAATCAAGCCCGATCTGGCCTGAAAGATAGTGGTCCAGGGCAATCACGTCGGTGGTTCGGGCCGCAAGCTTTTCCGTGGCGTCATCTGCGCTTGCGGCGTGGGTGACATCGAAGCCCTGTCGCTGCAGCGCGCGCTGGACCAACCTCGCCAGGGCTTCGTCATCGTCGATGTAGAGGACCCTGATCATTCTGTCTCGGCGATCTGCACGACAGAAAAGAACATGCCCAACTGCCGGATCGCATTGGCAAAGCCCTCATAGCTAACCGGTTTGGTCATGTAGAAACTGGCGCCCTCGTCATAGCAGCGGCCGATTTCCTGGGCGTCATCGGTAGTTGTCAGGACCACGACCGGCACGCGCTTGAGATGGGCGTTCGCTTTCAGCCGCCTCAAGATATCGAGCCCCGACATGTCAGGCAGGTTCAGGTCCAGCAGGACCAGAAGCTGGCGCCCCACATTGACCTCGCCGCTTTGGTCAGCGCCAAGAAGGAATTGCAGGGCGCTGGTGCCGTCGGAAAACGCTTCGATAGAATTGTTCACATTGGCCCGTCGGATGTTCTTTTCGATCAGCCGGGCGTGCCCTTCATCATCCTCGATCAGGACGATGGTCACCGGTGAGATGGATTCGGTCATTCTATCCGTCCTTCTGGAGCCCGGTCGGTCATCGGAATTCTTAATGTGAAAGTCGTGGCCACGTCGAGGGTCGATGCGACCGACAGGGTGCCGCCAAGCCGCCGTGCGACGGTGCTGGCGGATGCAAGGCCGATACCGTCCCCCGGCTGGTCCTGCGCGCCCGCCCGGCGAAAGGGGTCAAAGATCCGCTCCAGGTCGCGCGGATCGATGCCCCTGCCATTGTCCTCCACCTCCAGCTGCAACTGGTCTCCGTCGCATTGCCGCGCCCGCACAGAGATCAGAAGCTCGCGGTTTTTGGAGCGGTACTTCACGGCGTTCTCGAGAAGGTTGCCAAGGATCTGGTCCAAGGCAACCCGGTCGGTCACCACGAAAGGCACGGACACGTCCTCGATGATCGTCCCCCCCGCGCTTTGGACGAGGTGGCGCACCGAATCCGCCGATGCGGCGATGACCTCCCTCAGATCCAGCGTTTCGCGGTGCAGGGTCCTGCGACCCTCACGCGCAAGCGACAGAATGGCCTTGATCAGGTTGTCCATCTTCTTGGTCGAGGACCGGATGAAATAAATGGCTTCCGGGATATCCTGCGTTGCGGCGATCTTTGCGTCTTCGCGCAGCGCTCGCGCAGATTGGTTCGGGCCCCCCGTCGGCTCGAGCGCTGCAACCAGTTTCTTGATTCCGGTGTCGAGTTCGCTGGTGAATCCCATGATGTTGACCAGCGGCGCGCGCAGATCGTGGGTCACCACATAGGCAAAGCGCTGGATCTCGGTATTGGCCTGCTCCAGGTCGGCCGTCCTTGCTTCGACCTTGGATTCCAGATCGGCGTTCAGCATCGCGAGATCGGCCTGGGCCGAGGCAAGCGCCCGGGTTTGCTGCAGGACGGACGCCGCCGCGATGCCCACCACCACGACGATGATCACCCCGCCGATGATCGTCACGGTGCGCAACCAGGCGGCATTCGCGCGCTGTTCGGCAATCCCTTCTGTCAGGCGGTCGTCGGCGGCAAAGATGATGCCCGAAAAGAATACATTCGCCTCATCCATCAGGGCCTTGCCCCGGTTCGTGCGGAACTGTGCCATCACGTCGGCATCACGCCGGTCGCGCTTGAGTTCGATGACCGTCTCCATGTCGGAAAGAAGGTCTGCCGCCAGGACGCCGAGCCGGTCCACCAGTGGCTGGGTCTCGGGATATTCCTTGGCCGAACGCTGCAGCGCGTCGCGCCAGCGAAGGGCCTCACTGCGTGCCGTGTCGAACGGGGCAAGATAGACCTCGTTGCCGCTGAAGATAAAGCCACGCTGGCTCGACTCGGCCGACTGAAGGGCGTTCCGAAACTCGACCGCCGCGGTACGCTGGTTGCGCGTGGCGATGGCCTCATCGAAATTTCTGCGCGAACGTTCCGCCAAAAGGAACGTCATGACGACAATGCCAACAAGGACCACAAATCCGAGTGTCAGGAACACCACCGGCGAGCGTAGCCGGGTCGGTACCGGAGGTATCGGGCTTTCGGTTCCGTCTGCCACGGGCGGCTGCTCCCTGCGTCCAGCGCACCCCTTCGGGAGCGGCAGCAAAAACTGTGTGCAGTTTAGGCACCGACCATCGATCGTCAACACGTTAGCCGACCGCGGAAACCCCGCTACAGGATATGATCGGCACTATAGTCCGGCCATAACTCTGGCCATAACTCTGGCCACGCACGCGCCATGATCAGCTGACCCTCTGTCGGGTCAGGCTGTCAGGATGCATGCACTGAAATGATCCGTGCCGACCTGCCGCAGATCCGGGACAATCGCCGCGCAATCCGCCACCGCGCGCGGGCAGCGGGTCCGGAACACGCAGCCCGATGGCGGGTTGATCGGGCTTGGGATATCCCCCTTCAGCACGACCCGCGCACGCTTGCGCCCCGGCTGCGGAATGGGAACGGCCGACAAAAGCGCCTGCGTGTAAGGATGGTTCGGCGCGGAATAAAGCGTGCTTGCGGGGGCAATCTCCATGATCCGGCCAAGATACATCACGATGACCCGGTCGCAGATATGTTCCACCACCGCCAGATCATGCGCGATGAACAGCATCGTCAGATTGAACTGACCCCGCAGATCATCAAGCAGGTTGATGACCTGTGCCTGGATAGAGACGTCCAGCGCCGAGACCGGCTCATCTGCCACGACGAATTCGGGGTCGACGGCCAGCGCACGGGCAATCCCGATCCGCTGGCGCTGGCCGCCGGAAAACTCGTGTGGAAAGCGGTCGAGGTAATCAGCCGACAGACCCACCTGTTCCAACAGGCGCACACAGCGGTCCTCGCGGTCCGCAGCACTGCCGATGTCGTGCTGGGACAGCGCGTGGCTGATGACGGTCCGGATCTTTTCGCGCGGGTTGAGGCTGGCATAGGGGTCCTGAAAGATGATCTGCATCCGCTTGCGGACGCGCCGCATGTCCTCTTTCGGCAGGCTCAGGATGTCGATCCCGTCGAAATTGACCTGCCCCGAGGTCGCCTCTTCCAGCCGCAACAGCGTGCGCCCGACCGTCGTCTTGCCCGACCCGCTTTCGCCGACCAGGCCCACGACCTCGCCCTTGCGCACATCAAACGTGACCCCGTTCACCGCCTGCACATTGTTGACGACCCGGTTCAGGACACCACCGCGGATCGGAAAGTACTTCTTCAGATCGGTGACCTGCAGCAGGGCGTTCATGCATTCACTCCTTCGGCAAGCGTCAGTTCGTCCCAGCGCAGACAGCGCACTTCGCGGCCATCCGGCGTCCGGATCAGGGGCGGGTCCGACAGGCCGCAGGCGGGCACGGCATAAGCGCAGCGCGGGCGGAACCGGCATCCTGACGGAAGGCGTGACAGCATCGGCACCTGACCGGGGATGGTGTCCAGCGGCTGGCGCACCCCCGACGAGCCCAGTCGCGGAATGGATTTCAGCAAACCCGCCGTATAGGGCATCTGTGGGCGCCCGAACATGTCGGCCACCGGGCCGGTTTCCACCACCTGGCTGGCATACATCACGATCACCCGATCGGCGACCTCGGCCACGACACCAAGGTCATGGGTGATGAAGATGATCGCCATGCCAAGCTGCGCCTGAAGATCCTTCATCAGTTCCAGGATCTGCGCCTGAATGGTCACGTCCAGCGCGGTCGTCGGCTCGTCGGCGATCAGCACGCTGGGCTGGCAGGCCAGCGCCATGGCAATCATCGCCCGCTGCCGCATCCCGCCCGACATCTGGTGCGGGTAGTTGTCCGCCCGTTTGCGCGGCTCGGGGATGCCGACAAGGGCCAGCATCTCGATGGCGCGTTCATGTGCCTTGGCCTTGGTCAGGCCCTGATGTTCGATGATCACTTCGGAGATCTGGCGGCCAAGCGTGTGGACAGGGTTCAGGCTGGTCATCGGCTCCTGGAAGATCATGCCGATCTCCTTGCCCCGGATCTTGCGCATCTCGGTATCGCCGAGCGGCACCAGATCGCGCCCCCGCAACAGGATCTGGCCACGGGTGATCTGCCCGACACCCTTGGGCAACAGCTGCATGATCGACAGCGAGGTGACCGATTTGCCCGACCCGCTTTCGCCCACAATCGCCACGGTCTCGCCCGGCTGGACGGAAAACGAGACCCCGTCGACCGCCTTGATCCGGATGTTCCGGCCAAGG
>JANPKV010000266.1:0-10476 GCA_031426185.1 Rhodobacterales bacterium
CATGCATACCGGGGCAGGGGCCAGCGGTGGGGTGTCGGGCAGTCGGGCGCAAAGCCTGACCAACCGGCTTTGGGAAAGCCTGTCGGCCAATGTCTATGTGTTTCTGCATCAGACCCGGTTGTCGGACGTGGTCCGCAACGAGTTGACGCCATGCCCGGCGGTGCCGAACCTGTTCCGCGTGGTCGATGACGAATGACCCGGCGGCTGTATCTTGACTGGAACGCCACCGCGCCCCTGCGGGCCGAAGCACGCGCGGCGATGGCAGCGGCAATGGATGACGTGGGCAACCCGTCATCCGTGCATGCCGAAGGTCGCGCCGCCAAGGGGGTGTTGGAGCGTGCCCGCGCTCAAGTGGCCGCTGCCCTGGGGGCGGAAGGTGCCGACATCGTCTTTACCTCTGGCGCGACCGAGGCGGCCGCACTTGCCTGCGCGGATCTGGATCTGCGATGCGGTGCGATCGAACACGATGCCGTCCTCGGCTGGTGCGAGGCGGTCCTGCCGGTCGACAGCGACGGCAAGGTTGACGTGGCAGACCCGGCGACGACGGCATTGCAGCTGGCCAATTCGGAAACCGGGATAATGCAGGTCTTGCCACAGGGCATCGCCGTCACCGACCTGACACAGGCCTTTGGCAAAGTGCCCTTGGCGTTCAACTGGCTTGGCGCCCGTGCCGGGCTGATCTCGGCGCACAAGCTGGGTGGCCCCAAGGGGATCGGTGCGCTGATCCTGCAGCGCGGCCAGGACCGCATTCCGCACCTTCGTGGCGGCGGTCAGGAAATGGGTCGCCGTGCGGGTACCGAGAACCTGATCGGGATCGCCGGTTTCGGCGCCGCAGCCGAGGCGGCAGCGCGGGATCTGGCCGACGGGGTGTGGGAGGAAGTCGCCCAGATTAGAAATATTCTAGAACAGGCATTGTCCTCGGCGGAATTGGGAACTAAATCCGTCGGGAATACAGTTGACCGCTTGCCCAATACCACATGCCTCGTGGCGCCGGGTTGGAAAGGCGAGACGCAGGTGATGGCCATGGACCTCGCGGGATATGCCATTTCGGCCGGGTCGGCCTGCTCAAGTGGCAAGGTGCGCGCCAGCCGGGTTCTTGGCGCGATGGGGTTTGATGCCGGTTTGGCCGCACAGGCTGTGCGCATTTCGATCGGGCCGGGCGTGACGCAGGACGACGTCCTTCGGTTCGCGGATGCGTGGTCTGCCGCTTATGCCAAGGTTCGGGCCCGTGCGGCCTGAAATGATAGGGGATTAGGACGATGACAGCCGCAGTTCTTGATGTCGACTTGCGCGAAGGCGTCGACCGGGAAACCGTCGAGACGGTTCAGGCCATGTCCGGCACCTACAAGCATGGCTGGGCGACGGATATCGAAATGGACTATGCGCCCAAGGGTGTGTCCGAGGATATCGTCCGCCTGATCAGCGAAAAGAACGGCGAACCCGCCTGGATGCTGGACTGGCGACTGACGGCCTATCGTCGCTGGGTCCAGATGGAGGAACCCCGCTGGGCGATGCTCAACTACCCCGAGATCGACTATCAGGACCAGTATTACTACGCCAAACCCAAAAGCATGGCGGTCAAGCCGAAGTCGCTGGACGAGGTGGACCCCAAGCTGTTGGCAACCTATGCCAAGCTGGGGATACCGCTGAAGGAACAGGCGCTGCTGGCGGGTGTCGAGGCGCCTGAGGGCGAGCGTCGGGTGGCGGTGGACGCGGTCTTTGACTCCGTCTCGCTTGGCACGACGTTCAAGGCGGAACTCGCCAAGGCGGGCGTCATCTTCTGCTCGATCAGCGAAGCGGTGCGCGAGCATCCCGAACTGGTACGGAAATACATCGGCTCGGTCGTGCCGCAGTCCGACAATTTTTTCGCGACGCTGAACTCGGCGGTCTTTTCGGACGGCTCGTTCGTCTACATTCCGCCGGGCGTGCGCTGCCCGATGGAACTGTCGACCTATTTCCGGATCAATGCGGAAAATACCGGACAATTCGAGCGGACTTTGATCATCGCCGACAAGGGCAGCTATGTGAGCTACCTCGAAGGCTGCACCGCGCCCAAGCGGGACACCCATCAGCTGCACGCCGCAGTGGTCGAACTGGTAATCCTGGAAGATGCCGAGATCAAGTATTCGACCGTACAGAACTGGTATCCGGGCGATGAAAACGGGGTAGGGGGCATCTACAACTTCGTCACCAAGCGCGCCGATTGCCGCGGCGACCGGGCCAAGGTGATGTGGACGCAAGTGGAAACCGGGTCCGCCATTACCTGGAAATATCCCAGCTGCATCCTGCGCGGCAATGACAGCCAGGGCGAGTTCTATTCCATCGCCATCGCGAACAACCACCAGCAGGCCGATACCGGCACCAAGATGATCCACCTGGGACGCAACACGAAATCACGCATTGTTTCCAAGGGGATATCGGCAGGCCACGCGCAGAATACCTATCGTGGCCTGGTCTCGATGCACCCCAAGGCGACGGGCAGCCGGAACTACACGCAGTGCGACAGTCTGCTGATCGGCGACAAGTGCGGCGCGCATACGGTGCCCTATATCGAGGTCAAGAATAACTCCTCACGCGTGGAACATGAGGCGACGACGTCAAAGGTGGATGAAGATCAACTTTTCTATTGCCGGTCGCGCGGCATGAACGAGGAAGAAGCGGTGGCTCTGGTCGTCAACGGGTTCTGCAAGGATGTGCTGCAGGCCTTGCCGATGGAGTTCGCCATGGAGGCGCAAAGCCTGGTGGCGATCAGCCTTGAAGGCTCGGTGGGCTGACAAAGTGACACGGCGGCACGAAATGGTTCCTTTTGCTTCTTATTGTAGCCACGGTTGGACGGCTATGTCTCCCGCAACTGCAAGTGGTGAGGTGGTTGCCGATGTCGATGAATCCAGACTTCAACGCGCGGATTGCCCGGATTGCGGCGGGGACGGGTTCGACAAAGTCGACGATCTTTGTGGGTCTGGACGAGGTTTATCAGGTCACCTACCGCAGAGGCGGCAAACAGGCGGGACCGGTCGCGGCGGTTGGCAACGTGCTGATGCCGATGTTTCTGTTCATGGCCGTGGCCTTGGGTGCGTTGTCCTTCGGCATCGCGACATGGATCCGGTTTCAGATGCAGGGGCAGGGTGCGGGCGTGCCCGATCCCATGACCGAGATGGCCATTCAGGCCGCTGCGGCCCTGGCGGTGGTCTTCGTCATCTCTCGCGCCATTCCGTTTCGCGCGCGGATGGTCAAATCCATGATGATGGTGTCGGCGGTCGGCACGATGTTTCTGTATCACAACGCCGTCCATATCTTTCCCGACGTTTTTGCCCAAGTGTTCTCGCCAGGCTGGGTCGAACTGGTGCAGGCCTCGACGCAACCGCAATCCGTCGTTTGGCAGGGCCAGTCCTTCACCTTCTGACCGCCCGGCATCCTTCGTCTGATCCCCGCTGGCCCGAAGACACCGCGCCTTTGCGCGGTCTTTGTATTGGGCGACCCGCCACCCCCGCATCCGATGCCAGCGGCAAGCTGCAGGGCCCGTCTGCCCGCATCCCCCATTTTTGCGCCATTTCGACCACAAGGACCTGATCAATGCTGGAAATCAAGAATCTGCACGTCCGACTTGAAGAAGAGGACAAGGTCATCCTGCAAGGCGTCGATCTGACCATCGGGGCCGGGCAGGTCCACGCGATCATGGGGCCGAACGGATCCGGCAAATCGACGCTGTCTTATGTCCTTGCGGGGCGCGAAGGCTACACCGTCACGGACGGATCTGCCAAATTGATGGGGCAAGAGCTTTTGGGGATGGACCCGGAGGCCCGCGCGGCGGCCGGCCTTTTCCTTGCGTTCCAATACCCGGTCGAAATCCCCGGTGTCGGCAACATGACCTTCCTGCGCACGGCGGTGAACGCACAGCGCAAAGCGCGCGGCGAGCCGGAATTGAGCGCGGGTGACTTTCTCAAGGTGGTGCGCGACAAGGCCAAGACCCTGAAGATCGACGCCGACATGTTGAAACGCCCGGTCAATGTGGGTTTTTCCGGCGGCGAGAAAAAGCGCAATGAAATCCTGCAGATGGCCATGCTCGAGCCAAAGATGTGCATCCTGGACGAGACCGATTCAGGCCTTGATGTCGATGCGATGAAACTGGTCGCCGAGGGCGTCAATGCGCTGCGTAATGCAGGCCGGTCGTTTCTGGTCATCACCCATTACCAGCGCCTGCTGGATCATATCCAGCCCGACGTCGTTCATATCATGTCGGCCGGGCGCATCATCAAATCGGGCGGTCCGGAACTGGCACTGGAGGTTGAGACGAACGGCTACGCCGATCTGATCGTGGGGGCTGCATGATGGCTATGGCACAGGCGCGCGACGATGCGCTGACCGCCCGGATCTCGGGGCTGGCCGTGGCACAGGGAGGCTGGCTTGGAACCGCGCGGGCGGATGCATTGACGCGACTGCGTGCCATGGGCCTGCCGACGCGGCGTGACGAATATTGGCGTTATACCGATCCGGCGGTCTTGAACGCGCCAACCGCTGCCCCGGCTGCGGTCTTTGATCCGGGCGATGAAGCCCCGGCTTTTGACGGCATCGATTGTCTGCGGGTCGTGTTTTCCGACGGTGTCTTTGATGCGGCCGCATCGGATGACTTGACCGGCAGCGGCATCGAGATCGAGCGTCTGGCCGTCGCAGGCGGGGCTGACATCCACTGGGCACGCGACGTTTATGGCGTGCTCGAGGCGCGCGGCCAGTCCCCCGTGGTCCGCCCGTTCGGTGCGATGAACACGGCGGCTGCGACGGATGGGATGCTGATCCGTGTCACCGGAACCCCACGGCCGGTTTCCATCATATATCGTCGCGTTTCAGACAGTTGCGATGCTGTCCTGCATCATTGCGTCAAGCTGGAGAAAGACGCTGCCCTCACCGTTCTGGAAAGCGGACCTGCGGCTGCGCGCTTCAATTCGGCAATGGAAATCGAGGTCGGCGCAGGGGCCCAGTTCCACCATATCCGTCTGCAGGGTCGCGACCATGAACGGCGCGCCGTCACGCATCTTTTTGCCCAGCTTGGGGCAGGGGCGCGGTTCAAATCCTTTACCCTGACCGCGAATGGCGCATTGACGCGCAACGAGGTTGTGCTGGGCCTCGCGGGCGATGGCGCGGTGGCGCATGTCGCGGGCGCCGCGGTCGGTGATGGTGATTTCCATCACGACGATACCATCTTTGTCACCCACGCCGCCCCCCGTTGCGAAAGCCGGCAGGTGTTCAAGAAGGTGCTCAAGAACGGCGCTGTGGGCGTGTTTCAGGGCAAGATCCTCGTCAAGCAGGTGGCCCAAAAGACCGATGGCTACCAGATCAGCCAAAGCCTGCTGCTGGACGAAGCCAGCCAGTTCCTGGCCAAGCCGGAGCTTGAAATCTATGCCGATGATGTGAAATGCAGCCACGGGTCCACCACCGGGGCATTGGACGATACCGCCTTGTTTTACCTGCAATCGCGGGGCGTCCCCCGGCGGCAGGCGCAGTCGCTGCTGGTTCTGGCCTTTCTTGCCGAAGCCATCGCCGAGATCGAGGACGACGCGATCGCCGACCACATCCGCAATCGTCTGGAAGGCTGGCTTGCCCGGCACGCGCTTTGAATGGCGATCACCAGCGATATCGCGCAGACGTGGCGCAGCCCGCGTGCCGTGATCCGGCGGATGCTGGACCGCGGACCTGACGAAGGGCGCGCGCTGGCCATCCTGATGGGGGCGTGTGCCTTGATCTTTGTGGCTCAGGCCCCGCGACTGGCCCGCGAGGCGCATCTGAGCCCCGAGGTTCCCCTGGATGCGCGCCTGGCCGTGACGCTGTTTTCGCTGATCTTCATGGCACCCCTGATCTTTTATGCCATTGCGGCGATCAGTCATGGCGTGGCACGGATGATGCGGGGCAAAGGTTCCGGGTATGGCGCGCGCCTTGCGTTGTTCTGGGCGCTTTTGGCGACAACCCCTGCGACGTTGTTGCATGGGCTGGCGGCAGGGCTTCTGGGGCCGGTTGCAGCGACGACCGGGCTGGGGATTGTGGTAGCTGTGGTATTTGTCACCCTGTGGGTCAACATGCTGATCGAGGCGGAACGTTAATTGGACAATCTGGCACAGACCCTGTGGGCACTGTCAAAACAGACACTCACCGCGCCGCGCATTGCCGCCCGACAGGTGCTGGCGCTGCAATTGTCGATGCAGACCCGGTGGATGGCGCTGGCACTTGCGTCGGTTCTGTCGGCGCTTTTGTTGCACTTTTCACTCAGCCTGCTGCTGGTCGACGAACAGCAGATGCTGCTCGGCGTCCCCGCCCCCCTTGAAAGCGCGCTGGTCCAGGCCGGCCTGTTGGCCCTGATGGCGGTGCTCACGCATCAGGTCGGTCGGTGGCGCGGAGGCAAGGGCAACTTTGCCGATGCGTTGATCCTGATTGTCTGGTGGCAGACGATTCTGCTGGGGTTTCAGCTGGTGCAGATCGCAACGCTGCTGCTCTTTCCGCTTGCCACGGGCCTTCTTGGACTGGTCGGTCTGGTGCTGGTCTTCTGGCTGCTGACATCCTTCGTCGCCGAACTCCATGGCTTTGCATCCGCGTGGAAAGTGCTCATGGGGATCGTCGCCACATTGATTGGCGTCTCGATCCTGCTGTCCTTGGTGCTGTTGCCATTCATGCCTGCAGGGGCAGGGGGGTAGACGATGTACGACGTTTCCGCCATTCGCGCCGAGTTTCCAATCCTGTCGCGCAGGGTGAATGACAAACCGCTCGTTTACCTCGACAACGGGGCGTCGGCACAAAAGCCGCGCGTCGTGATCGATGCCATGACGCAGGCCTACTCCATGGAATATGCCAATGTACACAGGGGCTTGCACTACCTTTCCAACCTTGCCACCGACAAGTACGAAGCCGTTCGTGGCACCATTGCACGCTTTCTGAATGCCGGCAGCGAACACGAGATCGTCTTTACGACCGGCGCGACCGAGGCGATCAATCTCGTGTCCTATGGCTGGGCAGCGCCGCGGTTCCAGCCCGGGGACGAAGTTGTGCTCTCTATCATGGAGCATCATGCCAATATCGTGCCCTGGCACTTTCTGCGCGAACGGCAGGGTGTTGTACTGAAATGGGTGGATGTCGATGCCAGGGGGGACCTCGATCCGCAGGCCATCATTGACGCGATCGGCCCCAGAACGCGTCTGGTTGCCGTGACGCATATGTCGAATGTGCTGGGGACAGTTGTCGATATCGCCGCGATCTGCAAAGGCGCACAAGCCAAGGGCGTGCCAGTGCTTGTCGATGGCAGTCAGGCTGCCGTCCATATGCCGGTGGATGTGCAGGCGATGGGTTGCGATTTTTATGCCATTACCGGACATAAGCTATATGGACCAAGTGGTTCCGGGGCGATCTTCATCAAGGCCTACAGGATGGCCGAGATGCGCCCGTTCATGGGTGGCGGCGACATGATCCGCGAAGTGGCACGCGACACCGTTACCTGGAATGACCCGCCGATGAAGTTCGAAGCCGGGACTCCGGGCATCGTGCAGCAGATCGGCCTTGGCGTGGCGCTGGACTTCATGACAGGCATCGGGATGGCCGAGATTGCTGCCCATGAGCGGTCGCTGCGTGACTACGCGCAGTCGCGTCTTGACGGCCTGAACTGGCTGAGCATCCAGGGGCATTCGGCCACCAAGGGGGCGATCTTTTCGTTCACGCTGGAGGGCGCTGCACATGCCCATGACATCTCCACCGTGCTTGACAAGCGCGGCATCGCGGTGCGTGCGGGCACCCATTGCGCCATGCCGCTGATGACGCATCTGGGGGTAGGGGCAACGTGTCGCGCGTCCTTTGGCATGTACAACACGACCGATGAGGTCGACGCGTTGGTGTCAGGTCTGGAACTTTGCCGCGATCTCTTTGGCTAGGTGATGCAAGCCAGCCGTTAGTCGTTGAAACCCAGCCGCGCATCCGCTAAGGAACGCGTCAGGCACCCATAGCTCAGCTGGATAGAGCGTTGCCCTCCGAAGGCAAAGGTCGCACGTTCGAATCGTGCTGGGTGCACCACTTCAATCCCAATTCAAAAGATGCACGACGCGTTCAGGGGGCTTTCTTTCCAAACATACGATAATCGTATAATCAGTATTATGTAATATATCTTGGTCTGGTGAAGCGAAGCGTTCACACATATCACCGGCGGCCTGATCAACATGGATATCACCGATGAAACCGCACCGTTCCCCGATCATCGCGCCTTCCATTCTTGCGACGGACTTTGCCAACTTTGGTGCCGAATGCCGCGCGGTCGAGGCGCAAGGCGCGGACTGGATTCATGTTGATGTGATGGACGGACATTTCGTGCCCAACATCACCTTTGGTCCGCAGATGTGCGTCGCGTTGCGGCCGCATATCAAGACTGTCATGGACGTGCATCTGATGATCGCGCCGGTCGACGGATACATCGCGGCCTTTGCCGCAGCCGGCGCAGATATCATGACCGTGCATGCCGAAGCTGGGCCGCACTTGCACAAGACGCTGCAAGCTATTCGTGCGGAAGGAAAAAAAGCTGGACTGGCGATCAATCCAGGGACCCCGGCCGAGGTCGTACTGCCAGTGATCGACATGGTTGACGTCATTTGCGTGATGACGGTCAACCCCGGCTTTGGCGGACAAAGTTTCCTGATCTCGCAGCTTGAAAAGATCCGGGCTGTGCGCGGCATGATCGGCGAACGCCCGATCCACCTGGAGGTGGACGGCGGCATCAATCTCGATACGATCGGACCAGCGGCAGCCGCAGGCGCGGATGTGTTTGTGGCAGGATCATCCATCTTTCGCGGCGGATCGGCGGCCATGCCGGAAATCTACGGCAAGAACATCGCGGCCTTGCGGACTGCCGCAGGCTAGTGCGGCCCCCTGCCCCTGCGCGCCTTTTCCGCACATTCTGGACTTGCGCCACGGGCGGTAGCTGAAGTCGAGAGACCCGCATCTTTTGCCATGGCCCAAAAGAAAACGGCGCGGTCATTTCTGACCGCACCGTTTGTCATCGATCGTTTGGCGGCTGAACGGGATCAGCCCTGGACCATCTTGGCGACTTCGGCCGCGAAGTCTTCTTCCTTTTTCTCGATCCCTTCGCCCACGCCCATGCGGACAAAGCCCGTGATGACCACGCCTGCGTCCTTGGCTGCCTGGGCCACGGTGATGTCGGGATTGATCACGAACATCTGGCCCAGCAGGGTGTTTTCGGCCAGGAACTTTTTCATCCGGCCGGGGATGATGTTGTTCTGGATGACGGCGTCCGGCTTGGGCTTGGCCGAGGCTGCATTTTCTTCCAGCGCCTTGCTGGTCTGCACGGCCAGCTCACGCTCCACCACCACAGGATCAAGATCGGCTTCCGACAAGGCAAGCGGGTTGGTTGCCGCGATATGCATCGCGAACTGTTTGGCAATCGCCGCATCGGCACCCGTGATCGCCACGAGCACGCCGATCTTGCCAAGGCCGTCGGCGACGGCGTTGTGGACGTAGGCCGCAACATGTTCGCCCTCGACCGTGGCCATCCGGCGCAGCGTCATGTTCTCGCCGATGGTGGCGACTGCTTCCTGGATCACCGTCTGCACGGATTGACCGGCGAGATCGGCAGCTTTCAGCTCTTCGACATCATTGCAGCGGACTGCCGTCTTGGTGATGTTGCGGACCATTGACTGGAAATCCGCGTTCTTGCCGACGAAGTCCGTTTCCGAGTTCACCTCGACCGCAACGCCGCGACCGCCCGAAACGGCCACGCCGACCAGGCCCTCGGCGGCGACGCGGTCAGCCTTCTTGGCCGCCTTGGCAAGGCCCTTGGTGCGCAGCCAGTCAACCGCCGCTTCCATGTCGCCGTTCACTTCGACCAAGGCTTTCTTGGCGTCCATCATGCCTGCGCCGGTGCTGTCGCGCAGTTCTTTCACCATTTGTGCGGTGACGGTCATGTCACGCTCTCCTCAAAATCTGAAAATGGCTCTGGTGGGGCAAACCCCCACCAGATTTCCGTTCTGTGACTGGTCGGGCCAAAGCGGCCCGCAAGATCATGCGTCGGATTCGGCCGCGACGGTTTCCGCGACGGCTTCTTCGGCGGGCGCTGTCTCCAGCGCCCCGATGTCTACGCCTGCCGCGCCCAGCTGGGCCGACATACCGTCCAGGGCCGCACGCGCGATCAGATCGCAGTACAGCGCGATGGCACGGGCCGCATCGTCATTGCCCGGGATCACATAGTCGATGCCCTTGGGGCTGCAGTTGGTGTCGACCACGGCCACAACCGGGATGCCCAGCTTGTGCGCCTCGAGGATCGCGAGATCTTCTTTGCCCGCATCGATGATGAAGATGAGGTCCGGCGTGCCGCCCATCTCGCGGATACCGCCAAGCGATGCCGTCAGCTTGGCCTGATCGCGTTCCATGCCGAGACGCTCTTTCTTGGTCAGGCCTTCGCTGCCCTGGCCCAGCACCTCGTCGAGATGCTTCAGGCGC
>JANPKV010000267.1:0-10017 GCA_031426185.1 Rhodobacterales bacterium
CCAGATGACCCAAGGCTTCGATACCCAGCAGATCCATGCAGGCACCGCCCCCGACCCCGCCACCGGTGCGCGGCAGGTGCCGATCTACCAGACCACGGCTTATGTGTTCCGCGATGCCGACCACGCGGCCAAGCTCTTCAATCTGCAAGAGGTCGGCTACATCTATTCGCGCCTGACCAACCCCACTGTCTCGGCGCTTGCCAACCGCATCGCGGCGCTGGAGGGCGGGGCCGGCGCAGTCTGCTGCTCGTCCGGTCACGCGGCCCAGATCATGGCGCTTTTTCCGCTGATGAACCCCGGCTGCAACATTGTCGCCGCCACCAAGCTTTACGGCGGCACCATCCAGCAGTTTTCCAACACGATCCGCAAATTCGGCTGGTCGGCCAAGTTCGTGGACTTTGACGACCTTGCCGCCCTTGAGGCGGCAGTCGACGAAAACACCCGCGCGATCTTCTGCGAGTCGATCGCGAACCCCGGCGGTTACATCACCGACCTCGACGCCGTGGCAAAGGTCGCGGACAAGGTCGGCCTGCCGCTGATCGTCGACAACACATCGGCCAGCCCCTACCTCTGCCGGCCGATCGAGCATGGCGCGACGCTGGTCGTGCATTCCACGACGAAGTATCTGACGGGCAACGGAACCGTGACGGGCGGTGCGATTGTCGATTCCGGCAAGTTCGACTGGTCCAAAAGCGGCAAGTTCCCCAGCCTCGCAGCGCCGGAGCCTGCCTATCACGGGTTGAACTTTCACGCCGCCCTGGGTGGGATGGCCTTCACCTTCCACTCCATCGCCGTGGGTCTGCGCGACCTTGGCATGACGATGAACCCGCAAGGCGCGCATTACACCCTGATGGGCATCGAGACCCTGTCCTTGCGGATGCAGCGCCACGTGGAAAACGCTGAAAAGGTTGCCAAATGGCTGGAGGCTGATCCTCGGGTCGATGCGGTGACCTATGCCGGCCTCAAATCTTCGCCCTACTATCACCGCGTCGCGACGATCTGCCCGAAAGGTGCCGGCGCGTTGTTCACCTTCGCCGTCAAGGGCGGATACGATGCCTGCGTCAAGCTGGTCGACAACCTGAAGCTGTTCAGCCATGTCGCCAACCTTGGCGACACGCGCTCGCTGGTGATCCACTCCGCCTCGACCACGCACCGCCAGCTGACCGAGGCGCAGCAGATCGCGGCCGGGGCCGGTCCGAACGTCGTCCGTCTGTCCATCGGGACCGAGGACGTCGCCGACATCATCGCGGACCTTGATCAGGCTTTGGCGGCGGCGACCGCCTGACAATCCGCCGGGCCTGCAGGGGGCATCCCCGCAGGCCCGACACGTTTACTGGACCAAAGCCCACGTCATGTTGACATTGATGGTCATCGCGACCTCGCCACCGGCCACCGGAACGCCGCCGGGGGCAGCCGACGCCTCGGCCCGGAACATCGGTGCGGGATCGGCATAGCCGGTCTGTTCCGAAATGGAGGTCACGGCACCCAGCTTGACCCCTGCCGCCTCGGCCAGGAGGCCCGCCTTGCGCGCGGCATCGGCCACCGCCAGCTTGCGTGCCTCATCCGTCACCGGCTGCGGATCGGCGATGCCGAATGTCAGCCCGTTCAGCGTGTTGGCCCCGTCCTTGACCGCCGCATCCAGCACAGCCCCCAGCCCGTCCAGCGCACGCACACGCACGTTGACCATGTTCATCGCGGTATAGCCGTTGATCGTTCCCGTGCCGCCGCTGGAATCATACGACCAGTTGGGGTTCAGCATGAGCCCCGTGGTCTGGATATCCTTGGCCTCGATTCCCGCTGCCGTCAGGTTCGCCATGACCTTTGCCAGTTCTTCGGAATTCTTGGCCATCGCTGCCGCTGCCGAATCGCCGAACGTCGTCACCCCGAGCGAAATCGTCGCTATGTCGGGGCTGGTGGCGACGCGGCCCTCGCCGCTGACGCTGATGGTTGCGGTGGCCTGAGCAAAGACGGCCTCGACCATCGGCAAAGACAGGGACGTCGCCAGAACGATGGCTTTCAGAATGCGCATGGGATCCTCCTTGGAACTATCGCGACCATTCTTCTCTTGGACGCAGGTCACAAGTCATTCCTTGGCCGTTTATCTTTCATTCGGCAAAAAGCTGCTGTACTAGGTCGACTTCGGGCGGGATCGCGTTCCCGCCGCTCCCAAGGCTGTGCTAGACCTCAATAATGAAACCGACTTTTGCCCTGAACCTGTCGAACGAACGCGTCGCCCTTTTGCATCGTACCGGCCGTGGCTGGTTGCAGATCGGTGATGTCGCCTTTGACACACCCGACCTATCAGAAGCGCTGGCCTATCTGCGCAAGACCGCCCTTGGGCTGTCGCCGCGCGGCGTTTCGACCAAGCTGGTGATCCCGAATTCGGAAATCCTCTACTGCGACGTCGAGGCTCCCGGACCGGATGATGACACCCGCCGCACGCAGATCCGTGCGGGTCTTGCGGGACGCACGCCCTATGCGCCCGAGGATCTGGTCTTTGACTGGCGCGGCAAGGGCACCATGGTCAAGGTCGCCGTCGTCGCGCGCCAGACCCTCGTCGAGGCAGAGGCCTTCGCGGTCGAACACCGCTTTGGCCCGGTATCATTCGTCGCCTTGCCCGATCCGTCGCAGTTCAAGGGCGAACCCTTCTTCGGCCCGACCGAGGCGGCAAAGACAAGCCTGACCAAGGGCGACACGGTCGAACCCGACCGCGACGCCATGGCGATCGTGACGCGCGACCTGCCGCTTGCCGAGCTTGCCCCCGAACCCGAAGAACGGCCCGCAAGACGTTCTGAGCGCTCGGAAAGGCCAAATTCCGATCCCCTTGCTGGTGCTGTCGAGAAGATGCGTTCGTCCGGGCAGATGGACGCGAATGTCATGGCGGCGGACCCGGCACCCGCGCCCACTGCACCCGTCTCGGCAGCCGCGGAACAATCCACCATCGACGTTGCCCGGACGCCAGCCGATCCCGACCTGGCCCCGATCCCCGACCCTGTTGTCGCCAAGCCTGAGCCAGTCTCGGAGAAAACTGCATCCGTCGCGGACCCGATGATCGACGAGGCACCCTTCACCGAAGTGATCGACACGCTGCCGCCAGGGTCTGAGCCGCCAGCGTCTGATGCGTCAGTGTCTGGGCCGTCTATATCTGGGTCGCGTCGCGACGACGTGCTGGATGACCTTCCGCCCGCACCGTCGCCGGCAGCCCAGATGGCGTTTGCCAGTCGCCGGGCACCTGAGGAATTTGCCCGCGACCCAGGCGCCGACCCCCGTGGCAGCAGGGAGCGTCCGTCTGGCGACCTGCCGGGTGCCGCACGTGCCGACCCGGTCAAGCGGGCCGTGCCCCCCCCTGTGCGAAACGATGCCCAGGTCACGGCGCCTTCGATTCCGGGATCGAAAAAGCCGCGCAAGGCTGGTTCGGCGACGCCACCGCCCGCCGTTGCCGCAGCCGCCGCAGCGCTTGCAGCGTCCGGCGCGTCGATGGGCAAACCAACCAAGCCGCTGACCAGGCCAGGTGGAACGTTCGGGGCCAAGCCGTTGCCCAAGCGTGGAAAACCGCGTTTTCTGGGGCTGATCCTGACGGTCATTCTGCTGGTTGTTCTGGCACTGATTGCTGCTTGGGCGACCTTTTCTGAGGAAGTGCGGAACGACACCGAGTCGGCGACTGATGTAGCGGCGCTTGCGCCCGACGCCACCGACGAACCAACCACAGTTGACGATGAAATCGCGGCAGATCAACAAGATGCACCGATTTCCTCGGACGCGGCATCAACGGCTGTGTCCGACGTGGCGGAACCTGCGGGAGCCGACCTGCCTGCCGAGGAACTGGTGAACGACGAAGTCGCAGCTCCGTCCGCCGACCCGCTCGCTGTGGCAGAAGACGAGGCTGCAGCCGACGGCGAACCCACCGCGACAATGGACGTGCCGACAACTGCGGATGTTCCAGTTGCTGCGGCCGCGCCCGTCGATGCAGCCGTCCCCGTCGACGCCAACTCCGAATCTGCCGCCACCCCCGAGATTGCCGAAAGCGACCCGGCGACGACGCCGTCCACGCAGATCGCAGCCGCAGAATCCGACGCGACACCGTCCACCACTTTGGCCGATCCAGCCAACCCCGACCTTACGGTGGCAGGCTCCGAGGCGACCCCTGACGCCGCTGTGAATGATCCGGCACCCACCACCGAAACCGTCGTCGCGCCCCCTGCACCGGTTCCACCGACGCCCGCCCCGGATGTCGGGCTTGCGGATAATGTTGCTGCTCCGGAGCCACGCACGGTCGAGCAGCAAACGGATGAGGTCTTTTTGGCGTCCGGCGACACGGCACCTTCGTTTCAGGACGCACTCCAACTGCCCGATCCCGCCTTTGCGCCGGATGCCCTGCCCGCCGCCGCGCCACCGCCGCCGCCGTTCGGGACCGTCTACCAGTTCGACGCCGCTGGGCTGATTATCCCCACGCCCCAAGGCATCCTGTCGCCCGAAGGGTTCATGCTGTTTGCGGGCCCGCCGCCCGTGACCCCGCCAGAGCGCAGCCCGGTGGTGGCCGCTGCAGCGACAGCCGTGGTGCCCGCCGCCGATCCCGCCGCCGACGCCGAAGCCGCAAGTCTTGCCGCAACCGCCGCTGCATCGCTGGCCGCACCCGCCGTCGCACCACAGGCCGCGCCGGCAGACCCGGCAATGGCAGGCTTCCGGCCGCGTCCCCGCCCAGAAACCCCGAACATCCCCGCTGCTGCCGAAAATGCCGATGACGCGAGCATGACGCCGGAACTTGGAACCGCCTTTGCCGATCTGCGGCCGCGCGCGCGCCCCGCAACTTCGCCGGAGGCAGATGCTGGATCCTTGGTCGTGGCCGGCTCGGCCGCAAGCAGCGAGGCATCTGCAGGCACACCGCGCGCCCGGCCCGAAACCGTGGTCGTCGCAGGCGCGACGGCCCGCGATGAAACTGCCGCGGCATCGTTGACCGCACAATCGAACGCCGCCGTGGAGGCCGCCCTGGCGAGTGCGGCAGAAACCGGCAACATCATGACGCTTGCCGTGTCACGCCGTCCGGCGGCCCGCCCGCTCGACATGTCGCGTGCAGTCAATGCCGCCATCGCCGCCGCCGTCCGCGCACCGGAACCCGAAGCCGAGCCGCAGGTTGCCGGCAACAACGCGGCCCTGCCGGAAGACGACGAAGAACCCGAACTGGCAAGCGCGGCACCCCGAATTCCGACCAAGACCACGGTTGCCAAACAGGCGACCTTTTCAAACGCCATCAACCTGTCAAAGATCAATCTGATCGGCGTCTACGGCACGCCGTCCAAACGCTATGCGCTGATCCGCCTCGCCACCGGGCGTTACAAAAAGGTGTCGGTCGGCGATACGGTTGACGGGGGCCGGGTCGAAGCGATCACCGCATCCGAGGTCCGCTATCAGAAAAGCGGGCGGCTGATATCCTTGAAGATGCCGCGCGCCTGACGGCACGCAGAGCGGTACAAAGATTGCACGGCGGCTAACTCTTGTTTGTGTGATCAGCCCAAAAATGCACGATCAGGCGAAAACTCCTTTTTCCCCGTTGCACCTGATCCACCCCGCAAAGGGCTGTACGCTTGTTGTGCATGCCGAATAGGGTATCTCGCGCGCGCCGCGCAAATTGGCCGCTTTTTTTAAAAACTCAATCCGGCCCCAAGCAATCGTTGACTCGGCAACTTCCCCGCTGCTTGCAAGTTCCGACGGCACGTGATCATCACCGCCCAGGTTGGGCGAACGGCTTGACCCGGATCGCATCTGACTGAGGCTTCAGGCCTTTATGCAGCCTGTCCGCCGCCCTGCCCGCCTGACATCCCAACCCGAACGGAGAGACAATGGAAAGCAGCCTGTTCCTTGCCAGCCTTTATCTAGGGGCCGCCTTGTTCGTGGTCCCTTTGGCCGTTCGGGCAGGCGTGGGTTCGGTGATCGGCTATCTGGCTGCGGGCATCCTTCTTGGTCCGGTCTTTGGACTCGCGGGCGAGGCGGAGGATCTGCAGCACATGGCCGAAATCGGCGTCGTGATGATGCTGTTCCTGATCGGACTGGAACTGGCGCCGCGCAGCGTATGGGGCATGCGGCATGCGCTTTTGGGGCTTGGCGGCGTGCAGATCGTGGGGACCTGCCTTGCCGTGGCGGGCATCCTGTTGGCCTGGGGGCAACCGTGGCAGACGGCGGTGGTGATCGGCATGGTGCTGTCGCTTTCCTCTACCGCCATCGTCTTGCAGACCCTGGCTGAAAAGAACCTGATGCGCAGCCGGGGCGGACGCTCGACATTCTCGATCCTTCTTGCACAGGACATCGCCGTCGTGCCGATGCTCGCCCTGATCCCGCTTCTCGCCCTGCCCGGCGGGATCGGGATCACCTCGGAACAGGTGGGGATCACCGACGCCGCAGAACCTGCGTCAGACAGCGCCGCCGAACCGCTGATCAGCCTGGTGCAATCCCTGCCCGGCTGGGGTGCCGCACTTCTGACCCTGGCGATCGTTGCGGGCATCATTCTTGCAGGTCATTTCCTGTCGCGCCCGGTATTCCGCTTCGTCCACGCATCGCGGCTGCCCGAAATGTCGACCTGCATGTCCCTGCTGATGGTTCTCGGGATCGCGTTTCTGATGATGCTGGTCGGCCTGTCCCCCGCGCTTGGCACCTTTGTGGCCGGCGTGGTGCTGGCCAATTCCGAATTTCGTCATCAGATCGAGGCAGACCTGCGTCCTTTCAAGGGGTTGCTCTTGGGTCTTTTCTTCATGACGGTCGGCGTCGGCATCGATTTTCAGGCGTTCGCCGCAGCACCGCTTGCAATCGTTGGCGCAACCTTCGGGCTGATCGCGGTCAAGGCCGGGATCCTTTTTGGCCTTGGCACTGCGGCCGGTTTGCGGGGCCGCGACCGCTGGTTGCTGACGCTTGGCCTTGCACAGGCGGGTGAATTCGGGTTCCTGCTGGTCAGCTTTGCCCGCAGCGAGGGCGCTTTGCCCGGAGCAATGGGTCAGGCCACGCTTCTGGTCATCAGCCTGTCGATGCTGTTGTCGCCGTTCCTGTTCCTGATCTATGACCGGCTCAGCATGCGTCACAAGGACCCCGACACCGCAGGCGAACCAGATACCGTCGACAGCAAAGGCCGCGTGATCATCGCGGGGATCGGGCGGTTCGGGCAGACGGTCAACCGGCTGGTGCGGTCCTCTGGCATCGACACCGTGGTCCTTGATGCCGACATCACCGTGATCGAGACGATGCGACGGTTTGGCGTCAAGGGGTTTTACGGCGACCCGTCGCGTCCAGAACTGCTGGCTGCAGCCGGCCTTGCCGATGCCGAAGTGCTGGTCGTCGCGGTGGATGACCGCGAACACGCCAATGCCATCGTGCGTCATGCCCGCGCCGAACGCCCCGATCTGCACATCGTCGCCCGCGCCCGCGACCGGGTGCATGTCTACGAACTGTTCCAGGCCGGGGCGAATGACATCGTGCGCGAAACCTTTGACAGCTCCATCCGGGCGGGGCGCTACGTGCTGGAAAACACCGGGTTCAGCGAATACGAGGCGTCGCGGATGTCTCAGACCTTTTACAAGGTCGACCGCGCCGCAATGCGCGATCTCGCCGAATTGTGGGTGCCCGGCCAGCCGGTGCATCTGAACGAGGCCTATGTCGCGCGTGCCAAGCAACTCGACCGCGATCTGGAAACCGCGCTGATCGAAGATCTGGACGAGGTCCGCGTGAAACCGACGGCCGCCGAGTAAGGCCTAGCCGTCCGACACGCCCGCCTCGGCAAAGGTGGCCATTCCCGAATGGCAGGCCGCCGCCGCCTTGATCACACCCAAGGCGAGTGCTGCCCCGCTGCCTTCGCCCAGGCGCAGGCCCAGCGACAACAGCGGCACAAGGCCAAGTTCAGCCAACAGGCGCGCATGGGCGTGTTCGGCGCTGACATGGCCCGCGATGCAGTGGTCCAGCGCGCCGTCCGCTGTGCGCGCCAGAACCGCCGCCGCGGCGCAGGCGATGAAACCGTCCAGCACGACCGGAATGCGCAGCATCCGCGCCCGTGCGATGGCCCCGGTCATCGCCGCGATCTCGCGCCCGCCAAGCGCTGCCAGCACGGCAAGCGGATCACCGAGTACGGCCTGATGGCGTGCCAGACCAGCGCGCACGACATCCGCCTTGCGGCCGAGGCCGGCATCGTCCACGCCGGTGCCCCTGCCCACCCAATCCTCCGCAGCGCCGCCATAAAGCGCACAAGCGACCGCAGCAGCGGCCGTGGTGTTGGCGATCCCCATTTCGCCTGCGACAAAGACATCCGCATCCGCCGACACCGCATCCCAGCCGACCCGCAGGGCAGCAACGCAGTCATCCTCATGCATCGCCGGACCTTGCGTAAACTCCGCCGTGGGTCGGTCCAGATCAATCGGATGCACCGTCAGGGTCGCGCCGAACGTGCGCGCCAACTGGTTGATCGCGGCACCTCCAGCGGAAAAGTTCGCCACCATCTGCTGCGTCACTTCGGCCGGGAACGCCGACACGCCCAAGGCTGCAATTCCATGATTTCCGGCGAAAATCGCGATCTGCGGATGATCGGCATGCGGCGTGGCCGTGCCTTGCCAGCCGGCCAGCCAGACTGCCACCTCTTCCAGACGCCCCAGGGCCCCCGGCGGTTTCGTCAATACCGCGTCACGCGCCGCAGCGCCGGCTGCGGCCGTCGCGTCCGGCTTTGGCATATCCGCCAAAGCGGCACGAAATTCGGCGAGCGTGGAAAATCCGTGCATCATATCCTCAAGTTGCAGTCGCAAGGCCGACGGGATACCTGACGGGGACAGCCTTGGCCAGCAAGGAAGGGGCATGATGGACGGCAAACGCGACACCGACAGACCCGCCCCTGGCGATCTTTGGTCTGCTCTTGCCTTGCTGACGCGGTTGCCGGTCCCCGATCATGCACCGCGCGGCGCCAGTGCCGGCTGGGCCTGGCCCATCGTGGGCGCCGTCGTCGGCGGGATCGCTGCGCTGGTCACAAGTGTGGCGGTGTTCATCGGCCTTTCTGCAGGGGTCGCGGCGGCTCTGGCGCTGGCGACCACTGCAATGGTCACCGGCGCGCTGCACGAGGACGGGCTTGCCGACACCGCTGACGGCTTCTTTGGTGGTCGCGACGTGGACCGGCGGCTGGCGATCATGAAAGACAGCCATATCGGCAGTTTTGGCACCCTCGCGCTGATCCTCGTGACGCTCGCGCGCTGGTCTGCGCTGGCGGTGCTTTGCACGACGGGCGGGGCAGCCGTCGCGCTGATCGCGGCGGGAGCGCTGTCGCGTGTCCCGATGCTGGTGTTGATGGCGGCCCTGCCGAATGCGCGCAAGAGCGGTCTGTCGCAATCCGTCGGGCAACCCGGTCGCGGCGTCATCCTCATGGCCATCGCCATCGCGGCCGTGCTTGGCCTTTTTCTGACAGGGTGGGTCACGCTGTGGATCGCGCTGGCTCTGGGGGCCTTGACGGTTGGCCTTGGCGCTTTGGCGCGCCGCAAGATCGGCGGCCAGACCGGCGACGTCCTTGGTGCCAGCCAGCAACTGGCTGAAGTCCTCTGCCTTGCCCTGCTTGCCGCCGCCTGATGGCCCGACGAAGGTGCATCGCCGCACACCAACCCTGAACGGCTGCCCTCTGGCCTTCGCAAGGCGTTCGCGATATGGCCTGATCAACCAAAGACATGCCTACAAGGAAGCGGACCGATGCCCGGCGACATGGTTGATTATTCCGACGTGATCTCATCGACCGAGGACATCATCGAAGATGCCCGCAATGGTCGGATGTTCATCCTGGTCGACCACGAGGACCGCGAGAACGAAGGCGACCTCGTGATCCCGGCCCAGATGTGTACGCCATCTGCGGTGAACTTCATGGCCACCCATGGGCGCGGGCTGATTTGCCTTGCCCTGCCCGCCGCAAGGATCGAGGCCTTGGGCCTGTCCTTGATGAGCCCCAAGAACTCGTCCCGCCACGAAACTGCTTTCACCATGTCGATCGAGGCGCGCGAAGGGGTGACGACCGGG
>JANPKV010000268.1:0-2451 GCA_031426185.1 Rhodobacterales bacterium
GGCAAACCGATCAGACGCTTGATGTAGTCGCTGCCGGCGGTCGGGTGGCGGAACACCACGACATCCCCGCGTTCGGGTTCGGTCGCCAGAACCCGCCCCGAGATCGGGCAGAGGCTGATCTTGGTCATCGGGACTTCGCACGAATAACGCGAATAGCCATAGGCCATCTTGTTGACGAAGATGAAGTCGCCGATCAGCAGCGAACTTTTCATCGACTCGGTCGGAATCCAGAACGGCTGGAACAGGATGCTACGAAACGCGATGGCGATCACCAGCGCCCAGAACACCGTCTTGATCGTCTCGACGATGCCGCCGTCTGACTTCACGCTGCTGGCCATATGCCTATTGTCTCCGGTTGGACTGCGGCGCTTCATGCGCGTCTGGGTCTAGGCTGTCAAGGATGGGGGGCAAGCGCGCGCGCCTCGATCACGACAAAGGCCTGTGCCCAGGGATGATCGTCGGTCAGGGTGACATGGATCACTGCCTGGTGGCCCGGTGGCGTCATCGCGGCCAGCCGTTCGGCGGCCCAGCCGGTCACATGCATGACAGGCTGTCCGGACCTCAGGTTGGTGACGGCCATGTCCTTCCACGCGATTCCCATCCGCAGCCCGGTGCCAAGCGCCTTGGAGCAGGCTTCTTTCGCAGCCCAGCGCTTGGCATAAGTCGCGGCAATCGCATGCGGGCGACCTTCGGCCTTGCGCTGTTCGGGGTCAGTGAAAACCCGGTCGCGGAACCTGTCGCCAAAGCGCGCAAGCGTGCCTTCGATCCGTTCGATATTGCACAGATCCGAGCCGATGCCGAGGATCACCCCCGTGCCTCGTCCATCCGGCGGCGCATGTCCTCGATGGCCGGGCCGAGGCCGAGAAAGACCGCCTCGCCGATCAGGAAATGGCCGATGTTGAGTTCGACCAGTTCGGGAATCGCGGCGATTTCGGCCACGTTGTCATAGGTGATGCCGTGACCCGCATGCACCTCGAGGCCAAGGCTGTGGGCATAGGTCGCGCCCTTGCGCAGGGCGTCAAGTTCGGCCGCAGCCTCGTCAAGCCGACCTTCGGCGTGCAAGTCCGAATAATGGCCGGTATGAAGCTCGACGACGGCTGCCCCGATCCTTGCGGACGCTTCGATTTGCCCGCGTGCGTGGCCGATGAACATCGACACGCGAATGCCCACAGCGCGCAGGGGCGCAATGAAGGTCGCCAACCTGTTGTCGTCGCCCGCCACGTCAAGGCCGCCCTCGGTCGTCCGCTCCTCGCGCCGTTCGGGCACCAGGCAGATCGCATGCGGCAACAGGCGCAAGGCCAGGGCCTGCATCTCGGTCGTGGCGGCACATTCGAAGTTGAGCGGGATGCCGATGCCGGCGCGCAGCGCCTCGATGTCGGTGTCGCGAATGTGACGGCGGTCTTCGCGCAAATGAGCCGTGATCCCGTCTGCCCCGGCCGTTTCCGCCAGAATCGCCGCGCGGAGGGGATCGGGCCATGCGGACCCGCGCGCGTTGCGCAAGGTCGCCACATGGTCGATGTTCACGCCGAGCCGAAGGGGTGGTCTCTGTTTCATCTTGTCTTCCGCTTAGTCGCATTCCCTACGACAGATTTAGGGCGTTCCTGGCCCGTCGTCATCAGAGTTTTCTGATTTTCCTTTAAGCCGCTGTTTGGCTTCGGCCAAGGCGGTGCGCAGATTGCGCCGCCGTTCGCCGCGTTCCTTGGATTTCGCCGCGCGCGCCTTTTGGTAGGCATGCACCATCGGGATCGTCGCATAGTAAAAGCCCAGGCTCAGAAGGATGCCCGGCCCAAGCGATCCGATGAAATAGGGAAGATAGACCAGATCCCAGAATTCGCGCAATCCGCCCCAGTCTGCCTGGGCATGGGTGAAGATCGCGATGAAGTTGTGCCACAGATCATAGCCCGCCTCCTCCAGCGCAGTCAGGATCGCCTTGGCGGTCAGCGGCGTCTCGATGCCCAGCATCCAGTGGCCCAGACTGACGGCACCGACGGCAAAGAACGGCGTCGTGATCGGGTTGGAATTGAAGGTGCCCAGAAGGGCCGCAAAGATGTTGCCCCGCATCACCCAGGCCAGTCCGGCGGCACAGATGAACTGCACACCCGGCAGGGGCAGAAATCCGATCAGACAGCCCGCAAAGATACCGCGAGCAATCCGGTGTGGTTCGTCCGGCAAACGCCGCATCCGGTGGATCATGTAGCGCGTCGCGCGACGAAACCCGCCATCAGGGTAGAACAGTTGCCGGAACCAGGGCCACCATCCGCGCGGCTGACGTCGCTTGAAAACCACGGGGTCAGTCCTCTTTCGGATCAGGGCTTGCGGGACAGATCGCGATGTCGCGCGATCTGGGCCACATCGGTTTCAGCTTCGAGGGCGGTCATCACCATGTGCAGATGTTCAACATCGCGCAGATCGACGTCTATGATGAGACGGTAAAAATCTGGTTTGCGGTCG
>JANPKV010000269.1:0-2622 GCA_031426185.1 Rhodobacterales bacterium
CGTGACATCTCCCAGGACAAAGGTCCGGGCGGCGACCGGGCCATCAAATCCCGCACGTCCCGCCGCGGCGATCTGATCGGTGAGGTCGCCGTCATCCTCAAGCCAGGTCCGCGCCATGAACCCGCCGCCGCGCGACACCGATAGCGCCCGACCCTCTGGCCCGTCCAGCCCGACGATGGAGCCGTCCGAGGCGATCAGCAGCGCAGGCCGATCCGCCCCCGCCCAAAGGACGACCGCCACCACGATCGGTGCCAGTCCCGCCAGCCGCAGGCGTCCGCGCCACAGGATCAGGACCAGCCCGCCAAGGGTGATCAGCGGCAGTGCCCACCCCCCGGGTGCGGGAATGGCCGTCACCGCCCCCTCCAGCCCCGATACCCAATGGGCCACGAACAGGATCCAGCGCGCGCCCTGCTCCATCACCCATAACGGCAGTGCTGCAAGCCCGAAGGGTGCCAGCAGCGCCGCCACGACGCCTGCAGGCATTACGACCGCGCCCATCACCGGGACGGTCAGGATATTGGCGAGCAATCCGTAATCGGAGAACCGGTTGAAATGCGCCGCCGCAAAGGGGGCCGTCGCAAACCCCCCGATCACCGATGACAGGACCAGCGTGAAGACATGGATCGCCCAGCGCGGCATGCGCTGGCGCATGACCTCGCGGTCCAGCGCCCCGAACCCCGCGATCAGCGCCAATGTGGCGGCAAAGGACATCTGGAACCCCGCCTCGACCAGGCTTTCGGGTTTGGTCACAAGGATCAGGATCGCCGAGATCGCCGCCGTGCGCAGCGTGATGGCGCGGCGGTCCAGCATCACCGCCATAAGTGCAACCGCGATCATGATGAAGGCGCGCTCGGTCGCGACATTCGCCCCCGACAGCAGCAGGTAGAAATAGGCCAGCCCCAGCGACAACCCTGCCGCCAGCTTTTTCGCGGGAATGCGCAAGGCCAGTGGCGGGACAAGTGCGATCCCCCAGCGCAGGAGCAGGAAGACGAAACCGACGATGAACACCATGTTCATGCCAGAGATTGCCAAGAGATGCGCGAGGCTGGAATCCCGCAGCGCCCGCACCGCATCCTGTGAAAGCCCGGACTGATCCCCGGTCAGGACGCCGCTCGAGAATGCCCCCGCATCGCCGGGGACCGCCGTCATGATGCCCTGCGACAGATAGGTGCGCAGCCGATCGATCCACCGCTCTCCGTCGGCGGGCGGCGCAAGCATCAAGACCGGATTGCGCGTATAACCCACGCCGCCCAACTGGTCGAAATACGCCATCCGGCGAAAGTTGAAGCCGCCCGGCTCAACCGCGCCCTCGGGGGCGGCAAGATGCCCGGTCAGCATCAAACGTTGCCCGGGGATCGGCGGCGTCACCGGCAGCGCCCCCCCTTGCAGCGAGATCCGCACCCGGACCGGAGTGCGCGCCGGCGACACGTCCAAAAGGACGACCTGATCCAGCGTCAGGCGCAGGGCGTCCGACTGGGACCGGTCCACCTCCACCAGCCGCCCTTCGATCGGGCCGTAATAGCGGAATTCCAGCATCGGGGCGCGGATGTCGTGGGCGCGCCACCCCGCCGCCACGATGCCGACTGCCAGGGCAAATCCAGCCGCTGCAAGGGGACGCCAGCTTTCGGGGCCGCGCAAGGCCGCCGCCCCGGCTGCAAGGGCCAATGTCGCGGCTGCAAGGTAGAACGGCACCTGCGGCTCCCACGGCAAGGCGAACCAGACCGCGATGCCGCCCCCCAGAAACACCGCAAGCCAGGGGAACAGATGCCCCTGCATGTCGGCCAGCGCTTGGCCCGGCCAGCGCCAGGGACCCCGAATGCTCGCCACCTTGTTTCCCGTCCTGCACTTGCCTATGACGGGCAAAACTAGCCTCATCTTGGTTTCCGAAAGGTTAACACCGCCCATGCAAGACGCGCCCGCATCCCAGGCCGTGGTCACGCGCTTTGCGCCGTCGCCCACCGGCTATCTGCATATCGGCGGCGGACGGACCGCGCTTTTCAACTGGCTTTTCGCGCGCGGCCGAGGCGGCAAGTTCCTGCTCCGGATCGAGGATACCGACCGCGAACGCTCCACACCCGAGGCGACCGCCGCCATCCTGCGGGGCCTGACCTGGCTTGGCCTGGACTGGGACGGCGACGTCGTCAGTCAGTTTGACCGCAAGGGTCGCCATGCCGAGGTGGCCCGCCAGATGCTGGCGCGAGGTACGGCCTACAAGTGTTTCTCCACGCAGGAGGACATCGCCGCGTTCAAGGCCGCCGAGGAAGCCGCCGGTCGCTATCCGGTGTTCCTGTCGCCCTGGCGCGACGCCGATCCGGCGACTCACCCGGACGCACCTTATGCGATCCGCATGAAGGCCCCGCGCGGTGGCGAGACGGTGATCGCGGACGAGGTGCAGGGCCGCGTCACCATCCGGAACGAGACGCTGGACGACATGATCGTGCTGCGCTCGGACGCGACGCCCACCTATATGCTGGCCGTCGTCGTCGATGACCATGACATGGGCGTCACACATGTGATCCGGGGCGACGACCACCTGAACAACGCGGCCCGCCAGCAGATGGTCTATGACGCGATGGGCTGGCAGGTGCCGGTCTGGGCGCATATCCCGCTGATCCATGGTCC
>JANPKV010000270.1:0-6890 GCA_031426185.1 Rhodobacterales bacterium
ACCAGTTCCGGCAGGACGATGGAGAAATCGGTGGTCAGCATCATCGTCACCCTCAGTTCTGGGCCAGATCCTCGCCCGGAACGGGCAAGGCGGCATGGTAGTCGGCAACAAGCGCTGCCACCGACGGGCCGATCCTGTCGGTCACAAGTGACGGATAGACCCCCAGGATCAGCGTCATCGCGATCAGCGGCGCAAAGATCGCCTTTTCGCGGCCCGTCATGTCGGTGATGGATTTCAGCGCCTCTTTGACAAGCGCTCCGAACACCACGCGACGATAGAGCCACAGCGCATAGGCCGCCGACAGGATGACCCCAGTGGTCGCCACGGCTGCGACCCAGGTATTGACCTGAAAGACCCCCATCAGCGTCAGGAACTCGCCGACAAAGCCACTGGTGCCGGGCAGGCCGACATTGGCCATGGTGAAGAACATGAAGACCAGCGCATAGGCCGGCATCCGGTTCACCAGGCCGCCATAAGCCTCGATCTCGCGGGTGTGCATCCGGTCATAGATCACGCCGACCAGCAGGAACAACGCGCCTGAGATGAAGCCATGGCTGATCATCTGGAAGATCGCACCATCGACGCCCTGCTGGTTCACCGCAAAGATGCCCATGGTCACGAAACCCATATGCGCGACCGAGGAATAGGCGATCAGCTTTTTCATGTCGGTCTGCACCAGCGCCACCAGGCTGGTATAGACGATGGCGATCGCCGACATCCACAAGACCAGCGGCCCCATCACGTCTGACCCAACCGGAAACATCGGAATGCTGAACCGCAGGAATCCGTAGCCACCCATCTTCAGCAAGATCGCGGCCAGCACCACCGACCCCGCCGTCGGTGCCTGCACATGCGCGTCGGGCAACCAGGTGTGGACCGGCCACATCGGCATCTTGACCGCAAAGCTGGCAAAGAAGGCAAGGAACAGCATCGTCTGCAACCCGCCGGTGACGGTCAGGCCGAGAATGCTGAGGGGCGTGCTGTCAAAGCTGAAATCAAGAAGCGACGTCGTCCCTTCGGGGCAGGCACCGATGCAGGTAGTCCCCGCCGCCTGGTACATCGCGATCATCGCCACCAGCATCAGCACCGAGCCGAGGAAGGTATAGAGGAAGAACTTGAAGGCCGCATAGATGCGCTCCTTGCCGCCCCAGATGCCGATGATCAGGAACATCGGGATCAGGCCGGCCTCGAAGAACAGGTAGAACAGCACCATGTCCAGCGCGCAAAAGACGCCCAGCATCAGCGTTTCCAGAACCAGAAACGCAATCATGTATTCCTTGACGCGGGTCTGCACGTCCCAGCACGACCAGATCGTCAGCGGCATGAGGAACGTGGTCAGAAGGACGAACAGCACCGAAATGCCGTCGATGCCCATCCGGTAGGACAGCCCAAGGATCCACGTCCGTTCCTCGACAAGCTGGAACCCGGTATTGGCGGGATCGAATTCGACCAGGATGAACAGCGACATGATGAAGGTGGCCGTCGTGGCAAACAGCGCCAGCCGCTTGGCATTCATGCGCGACGCATGGTCATCGCCGCGCAGGAACAGGGCCAGCACTGCCGCCGCCACCAGCGGCAGGAACGTGATCATCGAGAGAAGATTGCCCATGACCCGCCCTTAATTCGCGACAAACAGCGTCATCCAGGTCACCAGGACAACGATCCCCAGTACCATCGCGAACGCGTAGTGAAAGATGTAACCGGACTGCGCCTTGCCCGCGAGCCGGGTAAAGAACGGGATGATCCCCATGGCCACGCCATTGATCGACCCATCGATGACGTCGCCGTCGCCACGCTTCCACAGCGCGTTGCCAAGCCAGCGTGCCGGGCGGACGATGAGGAAATCGTAGATCTCGTCAAAATACCATTTGTTGAGCAGGAACAGATAAAGCGGGCGCTGCTGTGCGGCCAGACGGCCCGGCAGGCTGGGGTCCTTGATGTAGAACATCCAAGCGGTGACAAAGCCGATGACCATCGCGACAAACGGCGACACCTTGACCCATTTCGGTACCTCGTGGGCGTCGTGGAGCACATGGTTGTCGGCCCCCATATAGATCGCGCCAAGAGGGGCCGTGCCGGTCACGGTGACGGCGCCGTTCGCGGCAGTGGCGTCGGCGTCGGCGGGAGCCACGTCGCTATGACCTTCGGTGGCCGCCGCGTCGGCTGCGGGGGCGGCTTCGGTTGCGACGACGGCGCCTTCGGCCGGGGCTGCTTCGGTCGCAGGCGCCGTGCCTTCGGCGGGTGCGGCCTCGGTCGTTGCGGCAACACCGGCATGCCCCTCGACCTTGGCTTCGTCGCCATGCGCCTCACCCTCGGCATAGGCAGCCTCCGGCTCCATCCCGAACCAGGCGCGGACCTTGTCCACCTCGCCAAAGAATACGCTGTACCACATCATCCCCGAGAACACCGCCCCCAGCCCCAGCACGCCCAGCGGCACCAGCATCGTCAGCGGGCTTTCGTGCGGTTCATGGGCGTGATCGTCATGGCCATGGCCGTGGTGCCCGTGGGTTGGTGCGCGGCTGGTACCGTAAAAGGTCATGAACATCAGACGCCAGGAATAGAAACTGGTGAAACATGCCGCCAGGACGAGCAGCGGGAACGCAAAGGACGACCCGACATAGGCGCTTTCGATCACCGCGTCTTTCGACAGGAATCCGGCAAACCCGTAATGGGTCAGCGGAATGCCCACCCCGGTGATGGCCAGCGTGCCGATCATCATCGCCCAGAACGTCAGGGGGATCTTCTTTCGCAATCCGCCGTAGTTGCGCATGTCCTGTTCGTGATGCGTCGCCGTGATGACCGAACCCGCGCCCAGAAACAGCATCGCCTTGAAGAAGGCATGCGTGAACAGGTGGAACATCGCCACCGAATAGACCCCCACGCCAGCGGCCACGAACATGTAGCCAAGCTGCGAACAGGTCGAATAGGCGATCACCCGCTTGATGTCGTTCTGCACTAGGCCCACGGTCGCGGCAAAGAACGCGGTCGAGGCGCCCACCACCACGATCATCGTCTTGGCGTCCGGCGCATATTCGTAAAGCGGCGACATCCGGCAGACCAGGAACACCCCCGCCGTCACCATTGTGGCTGCGTGGATCAGCGCGGAGACAGGCGTCGGCCCCTCCATCGCGTCGGGCAGCCAGGTATGCAGGAACAACTGCGCCGATTTGCCCATCGCCCCGATGAACAAAAGCACACCCACCAGGTTCGCCGCATTCCAGTCGGTCCACAGAAAGCTGACATTGGTTTCCGCCAGCACCGGGGCTGCGGCAAAGATGTCATCCAGCCGCACCGAATCCACCAGGAAGAACAGCGCGAAAATCCCCAGGGCAAAGCCAAAATCGCCGACCCGGTTGACGACGAAGGCCTTGATCGCGGCGGCATTGGCGCTTGGCTTGCGGTAGTAGAACCCGATCAGCAGATAGGAGGCGACCCCCACCCCTTCCCAGCCAAAAAACATCTGGATCAGGTTGTCGGAGGTGACCAGCATCAGCATGGCAAAGGTGAAGAACGACAGATAGGCAAAGAACCTTGCGCGGTAGGGCTCGTTCTCGCCCCAGTTCTCGTCATGCGCCATGTAACCAAAGGAATAGAGGTGGACGAGCGCCGAGACGGTGTTGATCACCACCAGCATGATCGCCGTCAACCGGTCGAGGCGAATGGCCCATTCGGCGCCAAGGCTGCCGGATTCGATCCAGCGCATCAGCACGATCTGCTCTTTGACCCCGTCGTGGGTCAGGAAGATGTACCAGCTGAGGATTGCCGCGAGAAACAGCAGGCCCGTCGCGATGACCTGGCCCGCTTTTTCGCCGATCAGCCGCCAGCCGAACCCGCAGATCAGCGCCCCGATCAGGGGGGCGAAAAGAATGATCGTCGGCATGGGTTCAGCCCTTCATCACGTTGACGTCTTCGACGTCGATGGTCCCGCGGTTGCGGAAGAACACGACCAGAATGGCCAGACCGATCGCCGCCTCGGCCGCAGCCACGGTGAGCACGAACATGGTGAAAATCTGCCCCACCAGATCGCCCGAGAAAGACGAAAACGCCACGAGGTTGATGTTGACCGCGAGCAGCATCAACTCGATCGACATCAGGATGACGATCACGTTCTTGCGGTTGAGGAAGATGCCAAAGATGCCGATGACGAACAAAGCCGCCGCGACGCTGAGGTAATGTTCCAGTCCGATCATCGTTCGTCCCTCATGGGCTGTTGTGCCCGATTATTCGCATCGCCCGGACGTGATCCGGGATCTCACACTTTTCCCCATGGTCCGCCCGGACCAGCGGGGTCCCGGACCTGCGTCCGGGGCTTGGGTATGGGCTAAAGCCCCTGCCCCGGCTTCACATCCACCAGTTCCATCGCCTTGGCCGGGTCGCGCCACATCTGGTGCAGCACGTTCTGGCGCTTGATGTCGCGGCGGTGGCGCAGGGTCAGAAGGATCGCACCGATCATCGCCACCAGCAGGATCATCCCCGACAACTGGAACAACAGGATGTACTTGTCATAGATCAGCAGACCCAAGGCGCGGGTATTCTCCACCTCTGACATGGCGGGGGCGACGGCCTGGCGCAGGCCCTCGGCCTCCGGCGCGATCTTCCACACGCCGATGCCGATGGCGATCTGCATCAGAAGGATGATGCCGATCAAGAGGCCCAGCGGCATGTAGCGCGCCATTTCCCCCTTCAGTTCCGCAAAGTCGATGTCGAGCATCATCACCACGAAAAGGAACAGCACCGCGACCGCGCCCACATAGACGATGACCAGCAGCATCGCGACGAACTCCGCGCCCAAAAGCACGAACAGGCCGGATGTCGACAGGAAGGCCAGGATCAGCCAGAGCACCGAATGCACCGGGTTGCGGCTGACGGTGACCATCAGGCCCGCCGCCACGGTCACGAAGGCAAAGACGTAGAATGCAAAGGCGGCGACGGTCATGCGGGTTTCTCCCCAGATTTCTCAGGCGTCTCGGCGAACACGGCCTGCGCGATCTCCAGCGCTTTTTGCATCGCGGGCATACCGGCGAACATCGACATCTGCCAGATCACTTCGGCGATTTCGCGTTTGGTGGCCCCGGCCGACAACCCATTCATGATCGTCAGGCGCAACTGCGGTTCCCCCAGGGGGCCAAGCACGGTCTGCGCGGCGATGGTCACCAGAAACCGCGTGCGCGCGTCCAGCCCTTCGGGGTTGAAGGTCTTGCCGAACCACATTTCCAAAAGCTCTTTCGGCATCGCCGGGAAAAGCTTTTCGAACGCTTTGACATCGACATTTTCCATGCCCGGATTGAAAGCCTTGGCCATCTTCTGGCCCTGTTCCATCATGGTGGCGAACATCTTGGCGAAGTCGTCGGTCATGCTGATTACCGGTACGGCGCGTCGAGTTCGAGATTGCGGGCAATCTCGGCTTCCCACCGCTCGCCGTTGGCCAGAAGCTTGTCCTTGTTGTAAAACAGCTCCTCGCGCGTCTCGGTGGAGAACTCGAAATTCGGCCCTTCGACGATGGCATCGACCGGGCAGGCCTCCTGGCAAAAGCCGCAATAGATGCATTTCGTCATGTCGATGTCGTAGCGGGTGGTGCGGCGGCTGCCATCCTCGCGCGGTTCGGCGTCGATGGTGATGGCCTGCGCGGGGCAGATCGCCTCGCACAGCTTGCACGCGATGCAACGCTCCTCGCCATTCGGGTAACGGCGGAGCGCGTGTTCACCGCGGAAGCGGGGCGACAACGGCCCCTTTTCATGCGGATAGTTCAGCGTCGCCTTGGGCGCGAAGAAATACTTCATCCCCAGGCCAAAGCCCTTGATGAAGTCGAACAGCAAGAAGTACTTCGCCGCGCGGGTATAATCGGTTGTGCGTGCCGGACCCATGATCAGCCTCCAATCGCCCAGCGGGCCCAGAAGCCGCCGAACACTTCGAACTTTGCCAGGAACGCCACCAGCACAACCCAGCCCAAGCTCATCGGCAGGAACACCTTCCAGCCGATGCGCATCAACTGGTCGTAGCGATAGCGGGGCACGATGGCCTTGACCATGGCAAAGAGAAAGAAAAAGAACGCCATCTTGGCAACCATCCACAGCGCCCCGTCGGGCAGGCCGGGAATGGGCGACAGCCAGCCGCCGAAGAACAGCAGCGACATCAGCGCGCACATTAGGAAGATGGCGATGTATTCGCCTGCCATGAACAGAAGGTAGGGGGTGGATGAGTATTCCACCATGAACCCGGCAACAAGTTCGGATTCTGCTTCGGGCAGATCGAACGGGGGGCGGTTGGTTTCGGCAAGCGCCGAGATGAAGAACAAGGCCACCATCGGCAGGTGCGGCAGCCAGTACCAGTTGAACAGGCCGAAATCGCCGCGTTGCGCCTCCACGATGGCGCCGAAATTCATGCTGCCGGTGGAGATGATGATGCCGATGATGATCAGGCCCAGCGACACTTCGTAGCTGATCATCTGTGCGGCCGACCGCAGGCTTCCGAGGAACGGATACTTGGAGTTCGACGCCCAGCCACCCATGATGACGCCGTAAACCTCAAGCGAGGACACGGCAAAGACGAACAGGATCGCCACGTTGATGTCCGACAGCACCCAGTTCGAATTGAACGGAATGACCGCCCAAGCCAGGATTGCCAGCACAAAGGACAGCATCGGCGCAAGGAAGAACACCGGGCGATCCGCACCCGCAGGCACGACGATTTCCTTGACGACGTATTTCAGCGCGTCGGCCACCGATTGCAGCAGGCCAAAGGCCCCCACGACGTTCGGCCCGCGCCGCATCTGCACCGCCGCCCAGATCTTGCGGTCGCCATAGACAAGAAACAACAGGCTGATCATCACGAATGCGGTGATCAAAAGACACTGCGCCACGATGATCAGCGCCATCCCCGTGCCCGTCGAC
>JANPKV010000271.1:0-16594 GCA_031426185.1 Rhodobacterales bacterium
CGGGCATGAATTTCACTATGCGACGATCTTGTCGCAACAAGATCCCCCTTTGGCCGACGTCACGGATGCGACCGGCGCGCCGGTTGCCGAAACAGGATCACGGCGCGGCAATGTCACCGGCAGCTTCTTTCACCTGATCGCCGAGGCCCCCCCATGACCGACGCGCGCGGGCCCGGTTTCGTATCATTCGTCTCCAGCGGGCCGGGGGACCCTGACCTCATGACGGTCAAGGCCGTGCGGCGTCTGGGTGAAGCCGACGCCGTCCTTTACGACGACCTGTCCGCCGGGCCGATCCTGTCGCTGGCGCGGCCCGGTGCCGATCTGGTCGGCGTGGGCAAACGCGCAGGCCGCGCCTCGCCAAAGCAGGATCATGTAAGCCAGCTTCTGGTCGACTATGCCCGGACCGGCCAAAAGGTGGTGCGTCTGAAATCCGGCGATGCGGGTGTTTTCGGGCGGCTGGAAGAAGAGATCACCGCCCTGACCGATGCGGGCATTGCCTATGAGATCCTGCCCGGCGTCACCACTCCGTCGGCTGCGGCAGCGGCGGCGGGCATTCCCTTGACCCGAAGGCTCGCGGCACGACGCTTGCAGTTCATCACGGCGGCGGATGTCACGGGCGGCCTGCCCGACGATCTGAACTGGGCCGCGCTGGCCGACCGCCATGCCACCACATGCGTCTTCATGGGCAAGCGCACCTTTGGCGCATTGGTCGACGGATTGGTGGCACACGGGCTGCCCGCCGACACACCGGCGCTGCTGGCTGAATCCGTGGGCCACGCGGATCAGCGCCTGTGGCGGGGGACCGTCACCACGCTTGCGGCGCGCCTCGCGACCGAAGTCGGCAGCTTTCCGGCGGTCATTCTTTACGGCGCGCTGGCGGATGCGCCGGATGGCTGGGCGGGCGGGGCATGAAGCGGCTCAGCCTGATCGGCATCGGGACCGGCAACCCCGATCATGTCACCCTGCAGGCGCTCAAGGCGATCAACGCGGCGGATGTGATCCTGATCCCGCGCAAGGGGCCGGACAAGGCGGATCTGGCGGACCTGCGGAAACGGATCCTTGCGGCGGTTCTGACGCATGCGGCGACCCGCGTGGTGCCGTTTGACCTGCCTGTCCGCGATGCGGCCAACCCAGACTACCTGGCGGGCGTCGCGGACTGGCATGACGCAATCGCTGCGGCCTGGCTGGCCGCCCTTGCTCCCTGTCCCGAGGCCGATCACGTCGCCCTGCTGGTCTGGGGCGATCCGTCGCTCTATGACAGCACGCTGCGCATCGCGGCGCGGCTTGACCCTGCCCTGCAGGTCACCGTCATTCCCGGCATCAGCGCCCCTCAGGTTCTGGCAGCCGCCCATGGCATCACGCTCAACACCGTGGGCGGGCCGTATCTCACGACGACGGGGCGGCGCCTGCGCGATCATGGCTGGCCGGACGGCGTCGAGACGCTGGTTGTGATGCTGGACGGCGACTGCGCGTTTCAGGGGCTGGCACCGGCGGGCATCACCATCTGGTGGGGGGCCTATGTCGGGATGGCCGAGGAAATCCTTGACCACGGGTCCCTGGCAGAGGCTGGTCCGCGCATCGTGGCCATGCGCGCCCGCGCGCGCGCCGCGCATGGCTGGATCATGGACATCTACGTCTTGCGAAAGGAGCACCCATGATCCGCGTCAGCCTGTGTGACAACTGCGCCCTTGGTCGCGAAGGGTTCGCCCAGACGCTGGACGCGGCGCTGTCCGAGGCGGGGGTGGCTGCAACCGTCTCCGGCATCGGCTGCATGTCCGGCTGCGCCCGGGAATCGACGGCGGCCTTCCGGGCCCGGGGCAAGGTGGCCTACCTCTTTGGCGACCTGACCGAGGCGGATCTGGGGGACCTCGTCACCTTTGCCCGGCTCTATGCCGCTTCGTCCGACGGCGTCTTTGCGGATGCGCGGCCCTTGGGCAATCTGCGGACCAAGGCCTTGGCGCGCATTCCGGGCTGAGGCGTCGCGCAACCCCCGCAAAGTGGCGCATTTCGGCTTGACCCCAATGGGCGCTTGGGGCCAGATGACGCGGCACGGTGTCCGATCGGCGCAAAGCGTCCGGACTGAAACAGGAATGGGGAAAGGGCGGACTGATCACAGCGCCCCAAGCCCCAACCGCCCCCGCGACTGTATGCGGCGAGCGGTCTTCCGGAATGCCACTGATCCCTCGGGATTGGGAAGGCGGAAGACAGCTTTGACCCGCGAGTCAGGAGACTGGCCGTGCAGCGGTGAAACAACACTGCCGTCGGGTGTGACGGCCAGGAGCAGATGATGACCACGACGACCCAGACCAAAGCCGCCACCAGTTCGCTGACCTCGATCCTGTTCGTCGCCATCCTTGGTGTCGGGATGGTGGTTCTTGCCGGGCTTGCGCAGTCCCAGACGCTGCATGACGCAGCACACGATGTCCGCCACGCGACCGGCTTTCCCTGCCACTGACGCCTCTCTGACATCATGATCCAGAGGATGGTGACCAGCGCGGTGTTCGCTGGCATTGCAGCCGGGCTGTTTGCGGCCCTGCTGCATTTCGCATTCTTGCAGAAGTTTATCCTGCTTGGGGAAACCTACGAATCCGGTGCGGCAGTGCATTTCGACGGCGTGGCGGCTGACGCATCCGACCACAACGCCAGTGACGCCGAGCACGACCATGCCGCGCACGACCATAGCGAAGCCGGGGAGACCGGCGCGCTGCAGCGCAACGGGATGACGGCGCTCTTTTATGCCCTGCTCTACACGGCCTACGGGCTGATCCTGGTGGCAGGCTTCGGCCTGGCCCGCCAGTTCGGCCAGCGCGTCACGGCGCGCGACGGAGTGCTGTGGGGCATCGCGGGATATGTCGCCATCCAGTTGGCCCCCGCCATGGGAGTGGCCCCGGAACTGCCTGGAACCGCAGGCCCGGACCTGACGGATCGGCAGCTGTGGTGGGCCGCTACGGCGATCTGCACCGCGGCGGGCCTTGCGCTGATGGGCTACGGGCGCAGGCTGGCATGGGTCGCCCTGGGCGGGGGCCTGCTGGCGCTGCCGCATGTGATTGGTGCACCTGCGCTGGAGGCTTATTCCGGCGTCGCCCCGCCCGAGGTCGCTTCGGCCTTTGCGGCACGGACACTGGCGGTCGGTTTGGCCGCGTGGAGCGTGCTGGGCTGGCTGGCGGGCTGGCAGTGGGATCGGACAGACCGCTAAGGCAGGCGGTCTGGCCCTGAACTGACACTTCCTTCTTTCTGGCGCACCGGCAAAACGCCCGCTGACAGCACGACTGTCCCGCGCGGGGCCTAGACCTCAGACACCTGATACTGCGCGCGGTCTAGCCAGTCCGGGTTGATCTCCACCCCCCAGCCGGGTGCGTCGGTGACGGTCGCATGGCCGTCTTCGATCCGGTAGGGATCGCCGAGAAAGAGGTCCGTCTGCCAAGGGTAATAGTCCGCGCCCTCGATGGAAAACTCAAGGTATTTTCCCGCATTGGGGATCGCGCGCAAAAGGTGCATGGTGCACATCGTGACCAGCGACAGGTTCGCTGCATGCGGCGTCACCGGCAGACCGGCGGCAGCGGCCATGCGGGCGACGTGCAGCGTGCGGTGCATGCCGCCCATATACATCACATCCGGCTGGACGATATCGACGGCGCGCATTTCGATCATCCGCGCCCAAGTCGGAAATTCGCAATCCTGTTCGCCCCCGGCCACGTCCAGGTCAAGCGTTCGCGCCACCTCGGCCGTCTGTTCATATTCCCAATAGGGACAGGGTTCCTCGAAATGGCCGATGCCGTTGTCCTGAAGCATCAGGCCGACCTCGATGGCCCGGCGGGGCGAATAGCAGGAATTGGCGTCCACCAGTTTGTCGATGCCAAGGCCAAGGGCGCGCGAGACGACCGGGATCACCGCCTCGGTCCGCCCCGGCCATTCGTCGCCGTCGCGCCCGCATTCGGCCCCGACCCGCCACTTGAACGCGGTGAACCCCTTGCTGTCGCGCAGCGTCTGGAACCGGCGCGCCTCTTCCTGCGGGGTGATGTCGCGCTTCATCGAACTGGCATAGGCGCGGATGCGTCCGGGGCTGCCACCGATCAGGCTGGCGACCGGCTTGCCCTCCAGTTTCCCGCGCAGGTCCCACAGCGCGGTATCCAGCCCCGTCATCGCCCGCCGCAGGTAGGAGTCGGGGAACTTGTGTTCCTTTTCAAAGATGCGCTGCAGGGTATCGGCAAAATCCAGCGCATCGGTCCCCAGCGCATGCGGTGCGATCTGGCGGTGAAAGATCGTGCAGGTGACATCGGCATGATAGGTCGAGACCTGCCCCCAGCCTTGTGCCCCGGTTTCGGACGTGGCGCGGACAAAACCCACATCCGGGGTGGTAAACGTCTCTAGACGCGTCAACTTCATGGGCGCAACTCCGCCGGGAGGTCGCCGCAGCCTGCCCCATGCCGGGGCGCGCTTAGACGGCTTGCGCGCCTGCTTAGCGTAACTTTTTCGTGCTGCGAAGATGGGGGGCGCAGCCTGCGGTTGAAATGCTGGCGATCGGGTCGAATTGGCACGCCAAGGGGTCTTGACAGATGACCCGCAAGTGTCACGACTGTAAGGAGTGTTGGCGGCCGATGCATGTCATCTGGCTGTGGTACGACATGCGCTAGACAACCTTCAGTCTTGGTACGTGGGACGCAAACAAACAATGGCGCAGAAAAATTGCGCCACATCTGTGGGAGATACATATGAAGAAGAATGAACTCGGGCTGAGCCGCCGGGCGTTCCTGCGGCACAGCGCGATCGGCGCGGGCGTGCTGGCAGCCCCTGCGATCATCTCTTCCAAGGCGCTGGCCTCTTCGGGCGAGCTGAACTTCACCGGTTGGGCGGGCTATCCCGTGCTGGCCGAAAAACTGTTCCCGGCGTTCACCGCCGCGACTGGCATCACGGTGAACTTCACCGAACAGCCCGATCAGGACACCATGTTCGCCCAGGCCAAAGTGGCGCTGGAGGCAGGTGGCATCGACATGATCGAGCCGACGATCGACCGTTGGGGCGGCTGGAACTCGAACGGCCTGCTTCAGCCGTTTGATCCTGCCAAGCTGGCGATGGACAACTATCTGCCCGGTCTGGCCGATGGCGCAGCTGGCGCCCGTTCGCGCGATGGCGACAACCTGATGTACGTGCCCTCGAACTGGGGCACCGAGGCCATCGTCTACAACAAGGAAGCCGCTGTCCTGGGCGATCCGCCGTCGCTCGGCGCGCTGTTCGACCCGGCCAACCAGGCCGTCGTGCGTCCGCATTCGGCGCTTGCCGCAATGGGCCGCTGGCTGGATGCGCAGGGCAAACTGCCCTATCCGTGGCTCGACGGTTACACCGACATGGCCAAGATGGTCGAACTTTGGGACATCGCACTGGCCGAGGCCGTCAAGGCTAAGGGCAACGTGGTCCAGTTCTGGTCGGGCGAGAACGAGGCCAATGCCGGATTCGTCGCCAACGGCGCAACCGTGGGTCTGTGCTGGGATTCGACCGGCTACAACCTGCGCAACGACGGCTACGGCTACATGGCCCCGGTCGAGGGCGCGTTCGCATGGCATCAGGGCTTTGTGCTGATGAAGAACGCCGTCAACGTCGATCAGGCGCATGAACTGGCCAAGTGGGTTTCCACCGCCGAGGGCGCTGCGTTGTGGGCAACCGCCTTCTCGTCGAACCCCGTCGGCAAGGGTGCGGGCGACCTGCTCAATCCTGACGTGGCAGCCTATTACAACGCCGCCTTCGACGATGCCAAGCTTGCCGCTCTGTGGTGGTGGCCGGACCAGTCGGCCGAATTCATCGCCAAGCGCGGCGAATATGCCGACAAGTACAAGGCCTCCTGATCACGACTGAAAATTTGAGCACGCCGGGTCTGAAAGGACCCGGCGTGTCCATTTCTGCGGGGCGTGGCACGCAAACTCGTTGCACACGGCCGACCGGCTCTTTAAGTTGACTGGCAAGACAATAAAAAACTCTCGGGGATGGGAATGCGTCGATGAGCGCTGGGGTTGAACTTGACGACGTCTGCTGCGATTTCGGGACATTCCGCGCAGTTGACCATGTGAATGTGAACATCCAGCCGGGAGAGTTCTTTTCGTTTCTCGGGCCTTCGGGGTGCGGCAAGACGACAATTCTGCGGATGATCTCGGGCTTCATCGAGCCAACGGGCGGTGCCATCCGGATCGGCGGCAAGGACATGCGGGGACAGCGCCCCAACCAGCGTCCGACCGCCCTGATCTTTCAGAATCTCGCGCTATTCCCGCTGATGCCGGTTTGGGAAAACATCAGTTTCGGGCTTGAAGTGCGGGGCATCGACAAGGCCAAGCGCCGCGCACGCGCCGAGGAATTGCTGGATCTCGTGGAACTGCCCGGTGCGGGCGACAAGATGGTCAGCCAGTTGTCGGGCGGCCAGAAACAGCGCGTGGCCATTGCACGCGCGCTGGCGGTGGAGCCGCAAGTGATGCTGCTGGACGAACCGCTGTCAGCACTGGACCTGAAACTGCGTCAGGCGATGCGGGCCGAGTTGCGCGCCATCCAGAAACGCACCGGCGTCACCTTCGTTTTCATCACCCATGACCAGGGCGAAGCGCTGGCGATGTCGGACCGCGTCGGCGTGATGAGCCAGGGCCGGTTGCAGCAGGTCAGCAATCCGCGCGATATCTACAACAACCCGGTCAACGGCTTTGTCGCGAGCTTCGTGGGCGAAAACAACATCCTGAGCGGCCAGGTGTCGACGCCTGCCGACGGCTTTGCCGCGATGTCCACATCACATGGGCGGTTCCGTGCGCGCATCGCGGATGGCGTATCCGGGACCGGCGTCAAGCTGTACGTCCGCCCTGAGCACATGAAATTCACCGACACGGCGGGGGTCGAAAATTCGGTCCCGGTGACGATCAGCGATGTGGCCTTTGAGGGCAACTTCATCTCGGTCCAGGCGATCAGCGACAGCGGCATGCACTTCATCTCGGAATTGCGCAACGATGGCTCTGTCCCGATCCCCGAGGTGGGCACCAAGCTGCATCTGGGCTTTGACGCCAGCAAGGCCGCGATCCTGCCCGACAGCGCCACTGCGGGGGCGTGACAGATGCACGAACTGCTCAAGCGCTATGGGACCGGACTGACGACCATATTCGTCCTTCTGACCGCGTTCTGGTTGTTGATCCTGCTGATCCTTCCAAACCTGACGATGTTCGAAAGCTCGTTCCGGCCTTATTTGCCGGTCGTCGATGTCGGAGGGCCAAAGGACGTCTATTCCTTGGGCAACTACATGAACATCTTTGGCGGCGAAGTGCCGCTGTCGATCTTTGGATTTGAGGTGCTGGTCTCGGCGCGGGTCAAGATCTTCATCCTGACGGTCTTCTATTCGGTCGTCGTGACGGTCGTGGCCTTCGCGCTGGCCTATCCCCTGGCCTATTATCTGGCCAAGGTCGTCTCGCCGAGGTCGCTCCCGACGCTGTTCCTGCTGCTGTTCGTCCCGCTCTGGGTGTCCGAGGTGCTGCGGTCCTTTGCATGGTACATCATCCTGACGCTCAAAGGTCCGCTCAATGGCCTTCTGATGCAGATCGGGGTGATCGAGCGTGAAATCCGCTGGATCGAAGGGTACAGCCCCGTGGTCGTGACGCTGGTCTACACCTACGTCCTGTTCATGCTGTTCCCGCTTTACAACGCGATGCAGTCGCTTGACAGCAATCAGATCGAGGCGGCCGAGGATCTGGGATCGCCATGGTGGCGCACCCATTGGCGCGTGATCCTGCCACATGCCAAACCCGGCATCGCATCGGGTGCGGTGATGGTCTTCATGCTGTCGGCAGGGTCCCTGCTGGTGCCGGCGATCATCGGGTCCACTTCGGGCAACTGGTTCACCCAGACGATCCAGGGCGTCATGCTGGAAGAACAGAACTGGAATGGCGGCGCTGCATTCGCGTTCCTGTTGCTGATCGTCTGCACGCTGATGGTCGTCATTGCGATGCGGTTGTTCAGCGTCAAGCTGTCCGACATCGCGAAGTAGGGGGGCAGCATGCACAAGACCCGCAACCTCCTTGGCCACATCTACATGTTGGCCTTTCTTCTGTTCCTGATCGTGCCGCTTTTGGTGATGGCAGGGGCCGCATTCAACGACAGCAAGCTGCCGACGGTCGTGCCCTGGCGCGGCTGGACGGACCGGTGGTTCATTGATCTGTGGAACGACAGCCGCGTCTGGATCGCCTTTCGCAACACCATCCTTGTGGCGCTTGCGGTGGTGGCCTTGTCGGTGCCGATCGGGACGGCAGGGGCGATCCTGATCAACTCCATCTCGGGGCGCTGGCGGGCGACGCTTTACGGGCTGATGGTCGCCCCGATCCTCATCCCGGGCGTGGTCATCGGCATTTCGACCCTGCTGTTCTGGAACCATCTGTCGGTCGGGTCGGGCCTGCATCTGTCGGTGCTGGGTCAGGTCAGCTATATCGCCAGCTTCGTGATGCTGCTGGTGCTGGCGCGGCTGCAAAGCTTTGATGCGGGTCTGGAAGAGGCGGCTCTGGATCTGGGCGCAAGCCACGGGCAGGTCATGCGGCGCATCCTGCTGCCACACCTTTATCCGGCCATAGGCGCGGGGGCGGCCATCGCGTTCTTCCAGTCGATCGAGAACTTCAACGTCACTCTGTTTACCCGTGGCGGGGCCGATACGCTGACCGTCTATGTCTTTTCCAAGGTCCGCTCCGGCATCACGCCCACGATCAACGCGCTGGCGTTGCTGCTGATCCTGGTGACGCTGGCCGCAGCGGTGATCTATGAAGTGTCGCGACGCCGCAAGGAGCGCCGCGAGCGGCTGCTGACGGTCGAGGAATGAGTTCGGACGCCTATCTGCTTTACCATTCCATCGGCCAGTACCCCGACAAGGCAAGCGACCTTGCCCGCGCGATGTCCCGGTTTGCCGATGTCTGGGGTGCGGCCGATGACGGGCAATGGCCGGTTGTGCTGGGCCAGCGCGCGCAGTTCATCGAACGCTGGCGGGCGATCCTTGGCGCAGCACCGGACACCGTGACGACCTGCGAAAGCGTCACGCAAGGGGTTGCGATGCTGCTGGGCGCGCTGCCCGAGGGCTATTTGCGGGGGCGCCGCGTGCTGGTGGCGGCAGACTGCTTTCCGTCCAACCACTTTCTTCTGACCGGGTTGCAGGCGAGCCTTGGGTTCGAGCTTCAGACCGTGCCCTTGCGTCAGGGTCAGGCGTGGGTCGAGGATGAGGATATCGCCGCCGCCTGGACGCCCGATGTGGGTCTGGCGATCCTGACATGGGTCTCGTCGACCTCGTCGCATCGGTCCGACATCGCTGCCTTGGCCGCGCATGGGCGGTCGATGGGCTCACTTGTCGGGGCGGATTTGACGCAGGCGGCTGGCTTGCTGCCGTTTTCGGTCGCCGAGACGGGCGTCGATTTCGCCATCTCCACCAGCCTGAAATGGATGTGCGGCACGCCAGGGGCCGGCGCGATGTATGTGGCCTCGGAACTGACGGCGATGTGTCAGCCAACCTTGCGCGGCTGGTTCAGCCAACCCAACCCGTTCAATTGGGATCTGACCAGGTTTGCCTATGCCCCGGACATCCGGCGTTTTGACAGCGGCACACCGGGAGTGATGGCGGCGGTCGCCTCGCTGCCCGCGATGGATTGGCATGCGGGCCTCGATCACGGCGCGCTGGTGACCCACAACCGCCGTCTGACATCGCGGCTGATCGAGGGGGTGCAGGCCCTGGGACTGCCGATGCAGACCCCGCTTCCCGAGGCACAGCGCGGCGGCTCGGTGATGGTCCGTCTGCCCGACAGTCACCCTGCCCCGGCGGTCGTGACCCAGTTGCGGTCGCGCGAGGTCTGGACGGATGCGCGCAGTCAGACACTGCGCCTGTCGCCAGGGGTGATGACAACCTCCGACGGCGTCGAGCGCGCGCTGCAGGCCCTGGCCGAGGCGCTGGCCTAACCGACCGGCACCCACAGGACATCGTCGATGCGCGGCGCACCTGTCGCCAGCATCACCACGCGGTCAAACCCCATCGCGATGCCACTGGCGGCGGGCATGTGGGCCAGGGCCGCAAGGAAATCCTCGTCCAGCGGATAACGTGTTCCGTAGATCCGCTCTTTTTCGTCCATCTCGGCGCGAAACCGGCGCCGCTGTTCGGCAGGATCGGTCAACTCTCCGAACCCGTTGGCAAGCTCCACGCCACAGGCATAGACCTCGAACCGTTCGGCAAGGCGCGGCTCTCCCGGCAGGCGCCGCGCCAGAGCGGCCTCTGCCGAGGGGTACCGGTCAAGAATGGTGATCCGGCCCTGTCCCAGACTAGGCTCTACATGAGTCACCAGAACGCGGGCAAAAAGGTCTGACCAGGTATCGTCATCCGTCGCCCGCAGGGGACCCATCTGACTGCGCAGCGCATCGACATCGGGCGTGCCGTCGGGGGCAAAGGTAGCCATCAGGTCGATGCCGGCATAGTGGTCGAACGCCTCCACCACGCCCAGGCGTTCGGGCGGCAGGGCGGGATCGCAGGTCCGGTCCCGGTAGCGCAAGGGGGAGCCTGCGGTTTCAGATGCCAGCCGGATCAGGGCGACGCAATCGTCCATCACCGCCTCATACGGCGCGCCCGCGCGGTACCATTCCAGCATGGTAAACTCCGGGCTGTGCAGCGCCCCGCGTTCCCGGTTGCGCCAGACATGGGCAAAGGCATGGATCCGCGTCTCGCCCGCCGCCAGCAGCTTTTTCATCGCGAATTCCGGCGAGGTGTGCAGATACATCTGGCGCGCTTGCCCGTCATTGCCGATGGCCTCTGCCGCAAAGGCGTGCAGATGCGCCTCGTTGCCGGGCGTTTGCTGCAGGGCCGCGGGGTCCACCTCGGTAAAGCCCTGTTCGCCCAGCCAGCCCCGCATCGCCCCTTGAATGCGGTTGCGCATCATCAGCACCGGACGGCGGTCGCTGTGTCTTGTGGCGTCCCACCAGGGGGTCGGGGTCATCTTGCACCTACTGGGGCTGGAGATTTCGCGCAGGATCGGCTAGAGGCAGGTCCAACCCGCCAGATACGCGGACCCTGACCCAAAGCCAAGGAATACCCACTTGAAAGTCATCGCCTCCTCGCTCCGCAAGGGCAATGTCGTGGAACTTGACGGCAAGCTTTACGCCGTCCTCACTGCCGAGAACTTCCACCCCGGCAAGGGTACCCCCACGACGAGCGTGGACATGCGGCGAATTTCGGACGGGGTGAAGGTGTCGGAGCGGTGGCGGACGACCGAGATGGTCGAAAAGGCCTCGGTCGACGACCGGGAATACGATTTCCTCTATGAGGACGGCGAAGGCTTCCACTTCATGGAGCCTGCCACTTATGAACAGATCGCCGTGCATCCCGATGTGGTGGGCGACGGCAAGGTGTACCTGACCGACGGGATGCGGGTGCATCTGAAGACCTTTGACGGCGCCGCCATCGCGATCGAATTCCCCCAGCGCGTGGTGGTGGAGATCGTGGAGACCGAACCCGTGGTAAAGGGGCAGACCGCGTCGTCGTCCTACAAGCCCGCGATCTGTTCGAACGGGCTGCGCGTCATGGTCCCGCCGCATATCGGGCCGGGCGTGAAGATCGAGATCAACACGGATGACAACAGCTATCAGGGGCGCGTGAAGGACTGAGGTGGTCCCGAGAGGCATGGTTGCGGGATGGGTTTAGATGCGCGGGGGAATGTGGGGCACGCCGTTGGGTGTGCCCTTTTTCTGTGCCACACCCCCGCACCCTTGTCCGGACGATGTCAGGGCGCCAACTCGCCTGCCTCGATCCGGAACGGCAGGATGTTGTCAGCGGGCGGCAGCGGGCAGACCGCAAAGTCGGTGAAACCGCAAGGCGGCGTGAAAGCGCGGTTGAAATCAAGGGTGATCCAGCCGTCCCGCGCATCCTCACCGATCAAAAAGCGACAGGCGGGATAGGTTTCCCCCGCCGTGGCATCGCGAAAGACAAACATCGGCTTGCCCGATTTCCAGTGGGTCGGCGTCAGCGTCGTGTCACGCCCCGATGCGGAAAAACGGGCGCGGTGCGTCACCAAGACCGGCGCAGTGGTGCCACCCTTCATGGCCACGGAAGTCATTTCGGGTGCGACCTCTTCCCAGGCGGCGACAATGCGCCATTCCGGCGCTTCCGGATAGTACCGCAACCGCACCACCGGGTGCTGCGACAGGTCGCGGACGCGCAACGCGGGAACCCCGTCCACGGTATGGATTTCCAGAAGGAAGGGCGCGACCAAAAGCTGGGGAAAGGCGTCGGCCACGGGCATGAAGGGTCGGGCATCTTCACCGGGACGCGCAAAGCTTGCCGTATCCGGCCCCATGATGAGCGTGCCCAGAAGATCGGGTCCTGACGGCAAGGCCACCGTCTGCGTTCGCCCGACAAGATGCGTGCCGGGGGTGAGATCAATGCGGGCCACAAGATTCACCCAGCCATCTTGCGCCGTCAGCGCCGCCAGTCGTGCCGCGCGCCAGTCTGCAAGCGACATGTTGCTCACGCCGCCTCGAACCGCACGCTTTTGCGCATGAATTGCGTCGCGCGGTCGCTCACCGCCCTGGGGTCGCCCGTCGTCAGGAACCGCGACACCTTGCCCGTCCCTACCATCTCGGGCCGGCGGCCCAGATAATCGGCCAGACTTTCGGCCACGAGGTTCGGCTGGCTATAGACCTTGACCCCCGGCCCCAGCGCCTCCGCGAACACCTTTTCCATCAGGGGGTAATGCGTGCAGCCCAGCACGGCGGCCTCGGGGTGGGGCATGCGGCGCTTCAGCGCGTCGACATGGCTGCGGACCAGCGCTTCGGCGAGGATCTCGTCACCCTGCTCGATGGCATCGACAACGCCGCCGCAGGGTTGCGCCTCCACGTCCACGCCAATGGCGCGGAAGGCGAGTTCGCGCTGAAAGGCGCGGCTTGCCACCGTCGCCGGCGTCGCAAACAACGCGATGTGCTTTACCGCCACCTCGCGCGGGGGGGAGTTGTCGCCCCATTGGCGTTCGGTCACCGCCTCGATCATCGGCACGAACACGCCCAGGACGCGCTTGGATTTCGGCACCCAGGTTTCCTGCATCCGCTTCAACGCGGCGGCAGAGGCGGTGTTGCAGGCGAGGATCACCAGATCGCAGCCCTCGGCCCACAAGCGTTCGACCGCGGCGGTGGTCAGGTTGAAGATGTCATCAGGCGTGCGCACGCCATAGGGCGCATGGGCATTGTCACCCAGATAGACAAAGGGCACGTCCGGCAGGCGCCGGGTCACCGCGTCAAGGACCGTCAGCCCCCCCAGACCAGAATCGAAAATGCCGACCGCCATGCCCTGCCCCCAATGCTTCGCGGGGCTTGTGGTCGGTCTAGCGCCGCCCTGCCCCGTCGCGGGATTTGTACCTGTCCTCGAACTCGTAGCCGGGATCATAAGACTGCAACGGGCGCGGCGAAAGGGCATAGGTGGCACGGCGCAGGGTTTCCATCATCGCTGTGGCATCGCCGTAAAGGGGCGTCAGGGTTTCTTGCGGGATGGGCTTGCCGATGACGACGCGGACGGGGGCATCGGTGCGGGCGCGGAACTCCTTGATCAAAAGTGCCAGGCGCAAGGAATAGTGCAGCCGCGAGGCCAGCTGGAACAGGCGCGAGTTGTGGCCGTCGAAAAAGATCGGCACGACGGTGGCGCCGGATTTGGCGATCATCTTGGCGGTGAAATTGCGCCAGACCGGATCCATCGGGGGCCCGAAGGCGCGCGCCGAGGTGGACACGGTGCCGCCGGGGAACACGCCGATCGCGCCGCCTTGGGCGAGGTAGGTCAGCGCCGTCGCACGGCTTTCAAGGTTCAGGCGCGTGGCCTCTTTCGTGGCATCAAAGGAGATCGGCAGCAGCACGCGGTCAAGGGCGGGGGCCCGGCGAAAGACGGCATTCGCGAGAATGCGGAAATCGCCGCGACGCGCGTCCAGCAGATGGCCCAGCATCAGCCCGTCCAGAATGCCGTAAGGATGGTTCGAGGTGATGATCAGCGGGCCGTTGCGGGGAATGCTGTCCACACTGCCGCCCGCCACGTCGAGGCTGAGGCCGAACTTTTCAGGGATCACCTGCCAGAAGCTGCGGCCGCCTGCGACCTCATCCTCATAACCCCGCGCGCGCCGGATGAGCGAGCGGCGCCCGGTGGAGTTTTCCAGAAGACGGATCACGCTGCGGCTGGCGACCGTCCGGCCCGAGGCGGAATAGGTGATGTCGCGGGTGACGTCCGACGCGGCGTCCAAGGTACTTTGCATCAATGAACTCCCCCCATATCGCGCCCCCAGACATGCCGCAGTCGCGTGACAGCAGAATGACGGACGCGCGACGCGCGCATTGGCGCACAAGAGGGAGGGAAGGCGCTGCACCTTACGCGGCATTGCAGAGCAAACTCTTCCCACAAGCGGGGTTTATGCCTACATAGCCGCAAGTATCGATTGAGACGGCATGGGGGGGTGGAGCGGACGATGGATTGGGACAAACTGCGGATATTTCACGCGGTGGCAGAGCGTGGCAGCCTGACGCATGCAGGCGACGTGCTGCATCTGAGCCAATCCGCCGTCAGCCGCCAGATCCGCGCGCTGGAGGAAAGTCTGGCGGTGACGCTGTTTCACCGCCATGCGCGGGGGCTGATCCTGACCGAACAGGGTGAATTGCTGTTCGACGCGACCCAGCAGATGGTCAAGCGGCTGGACGCCACCGCCGCGCGGATCCGTGACAGCGAGGACGAGGTCCTGGGCGAATTGCGGGTCACCACGACGACCGGCTTTGGCACCCTGTGGCTGGCGCCCCGGTTGCCTGCGCTTTACAAGAAGTATCCCGCGCTGAAGATCGACCTCATGCTCGAGGAGCGGGTGCTGGACCTGCCCATGCGCGAAGCGGACGTGGCGATCCGGATGAAAGAGCCGACGCAGGCCGATCTCATCCGCAAGCGGCTGATGAACATCCGGATGCGGCTTTATGCAACGCCGGAATATCTGGCAGAGAACGGCACGCCGCACGCGATGAACGATTTCTCCGCGCATCGGCTGATCTGCCAGCATGCCGGCACCCCGCAGGTTTCAGCCGGTGCCTTGATGGTGGCCGAGCTGATGAGCCATGACATCCCTTCGACATTGACCGTGAACAACTATTTCGGCGTGCTGCAGGCGGTGCTCAGCCATCTGGGAATCGGGGTTCTGCCCGATTACATCACCGAGGACTTTCCGCATCTGATCCGCGTCTTGCCCGATGTCGAATCGGCCGAGGTGCCGGTGTTTCTCGCCTACCCCGAGGAACTGCGGCATTCCAAGCGCGTTGCGGCCTTCCGGGAGTTCGTGACCGAAGAGATTTTCACCTATCGAAAGCGCCAACAAGACTGACACCGACGCGGGCTGCGGTCTTTGGGTCGCACAACCCCAGGATGCGAGGCATGCGTGCAACACATAACGGCAATGCCGCGTTTGCAGCATCACCATGCTTGAACTGACACCCCTGCCGCACTAATTTGAGGCATGAGCAAGACGGCATCCGTGCCGAAATGTTCATACCTCCCTGTTGGACCTTGGCCGAGCTTTAGCTCGGCCTTTTTTTTGCTTTCTGAAAGAAATCGGCCTCGCCGCCTAACCATGCAGCAGGCGGGCACGCCGCTGCCCAAGAAAGCGCGCATCACCGGATGAAGGGGCCAAGGCAATGGCCCGGTCATAGGCAGCGAGTGCCTCTTCTATCTGCCCGGTTCGGCCAAGAAGTTCTGCCTTGGCGGCGTGGAAAGGTTGATAATCGGCCAGTACCGTCGAAAGCGGGTCGAGTGCTTCGATGCCGGCCTCAGCCCCTTCGGCCTCGGCCAGCGCCACGGCAAGGTTCAGGGCGACGACCGGCGTCGGCTCAAACCGCAACAACCCCCGGTAGAGCATGACGATCTGCGGCCAGTCCGATCCGTCGGGATGGTGACAGGCGGCAATCGCGGCCTTGATCTGAAACGGCCCGGCGTTGCGCCGTGCCATTGCGGTATCCAGAATCCTCACCCCGTCGGCCAAGGCTGCATGATCCCACAGACTGCGGTCCTGTTGCGCCAGGGCAATGCTTTCACCTTCGGCATTCAGCCGGGCGCGCTGCCGAGCATGGGTCAACACCATCAGCGCCAGGCACCCCTCCACCTCGGCCTCGCCGGGGCGCAGGGCGTCCAGCATGCGCGCAAGGAAGATCGCCTCGGCGCAAAGGTCGCGGTCGCCGCCGGGGCCAGCGGTGTAGCCTGCGTTGAAGATCAGGTAGATCACCGTCAGGACGGAATCGAGGCGAGCTGGCCAGTCCTCGGGGCCCGGTACGACATAGGGGATGCCTGCGGTCGCGATCTTGGCCTTGGCGCGTGACAGCCGCTGGCCCATCGTGGTGTCCTGATCAAGAAACGCGCGGGCGATCTCGGGCGTGGACAGCCCCCCCAGCGTGCGCAAGGTCAGGGCGACGCGGGATTTCTCCTCCAGTGCCGGGTGGCAGCAGGTAAAGATCAGCCGCAGGCGTTCATCCGGGATCATGTCGGGCTCTGTCTCCGAGGCCTCGTCTTCGGCCAAAAGGGCAATGTCTGCGGCCTTGCGATCTTCGCGCTTGGCGCCGCGCA